>DXCK01000029.1 GCA_019116045.1 Candidatus Bacteroides merdipullorum
CTGCCCGCTTTCATCTATGCCATTCTGCGGGAGGCAAGTGCCACGGAACGTCAGTTCATCTCCTTCGAACCACTGCGGGAAATAAGGCTGGCTGTGAAAAGCATTCTTCGCCTTATAGCCGGAATTTCCCTGGTTGTCTGTCCAGCGGATGTATTGTTGCTTCTCCTCATCCGTTTCAGGCTCCTGCGCCGGTCGGTAATACGTAATCTCATAATCGGTGTACAGGCCCATGTCATTCCCGCTGTCCACCCCCATCTCAAACCAAGGCTCCTGCGCGGGGTCTTCGTGGGCGCTGCCGGCTATCTCGTACCACTCATCTTCATCAGGCAAGCCGTTCTTGTTCTTGTCATAAGCCACTCTGATGATGCCAGGTTCGCAACTGCCCCCCACCGGTGCGTCCGGATTGGTATGGTCAGCAGCATAAAAAGCATTGCCCCAAACCCTGAAATCGCGCAATCCCGGCTTGTTCTCTATGGTATGGTCAAAACCCACCGTGACGTAGCCGCCATAGCCACCCAGCGAAATCATGCCCCTGTTGTTATGTCCTATGGCTTCCAGCACTTTCCGATTCATACTTTCCTGCGTGTCGCCCTCCTCATACTCAGGCAATGTATTAGTAAACTGACCGACAGCCGGCATAAAGTCCAACACCCGGGTGATATAGGCAGTGGCCTCGTCGGGTTGAGGCACGGGGGAGACTGGCCCGTCGTCTTCACTGCACGAGGTCACGCCACACACCCAAACACACACACTGCATACGGCCGTTACGAAAGCCGAATGTTTAAAAAAATCTTCCATCTTCATCATATCTTAAATTAATAAACGGTTATTCTTGAAAAGACTTTGTGGTAAACGCAAAATGCGCGGGGATGTCTCCCGTTGTCACCTGCCACTTCAGCGTGCCTTCCGGGCTGAAGCAATAAAGCGTACCGGGGGTCACATAGTCCTTGGCATCGCACACCAGAATCTCTTTTGTTTCCGGATTGACCGCCATGCCGTAGGGAACCTGAATCTGACTGTCCGTCCCGTCCGTAATGAAATTGTGCGAAACCACCTCTTCGCGGGCCACATCGTAAAGCGTGTAGGCTACAGTGTTGCTGTTCGTCGCATAGCTCCACTCCACGCTCGTCATATACAGCGAATCGCCAGACAGGCACATCTCGCTGGCCGCCACCCCCAGATTGCCCAACACCTGGTCCGTGCGGCTGTCTATCACATACACATCAGCCCCCACATCGTAATAATCGCCCCGCGACGACACATAGATACGCCCATAGCGGTCCAGCTCCATGCGGTGCAGGTTGATGGCCACGTCAATCGTTTTCACTACCTGAAACGATTCAAGGTCGATGACGGACACGGTGGTATCGTAGTCCGGATAGCGATATCCGCCAGAGTTGGCCACATAGAGCTTACCGTCAGTCACCACCATCTCTTCGGGCTGATACCCCACTACGACCTCGCGAGTCACCTGCAGGCTGGCCGTATCGACCTCTACCACCTTGCCCGGACGGGCATCGGGGTCAATCTGCACAGGCCCGGCGTATGAACTGACGTAAGCTTTGCCACCCTCGAAAACGACATAACGGGCATTCAATATGTCAACACTCCCCACATGCTTGGCCGTATGCACATCCATCACCTCGACATAGTGCGAACAGTTGATAACAGCATAGAGTTTGCTGCCATAAATGGCCAGATCGTTCCCCACATCTCCCAGTTCCTTCACTATCTCGGGGTTGCGCGAAGGATAAATGTTGCGTATATACCGGCCTGTTTCATAACTGAAGAAATCGATGCTTGCCTTATTGCTTCCCATGTTCCCCTCATTCAGAAGGAAGAAACCTTTTACCGTCCCTGTGCCATGTCCGGTCGTCACTTCCTCCTCCTCATAATGAATGAAGGGCATTTCTCCCCGGCAGCCTGCCAAGGCGAGCGACAGCAGACAAGCGCAACACAACGGCCACAGCATGTACACATTTCTTACCGTCAGCCCATTTTCGGAAAGATTTCTCAAACGAGAGGAGACAAAGTCGTACCAAAGTCGTACCAAAGTCGTACCAAGGTCGTTCTGACTGTCTCCCCTTAGAAACGAACCTGAAGCGATGCCAAGACTTCTTTGGAAGCATGGAGAATACTGTTTTTTTACTTTTCCGGCAGCCTTCGCCTGCTCTATTTTCCAACGGATATTCCTGTAGTTTTCTTTCTTCATTTCAATTCATTTTAGCGTCTGTTTAAAATCAGACTCCTCTATGATGAGCTCCCATAAGTATGCCCGGGATGATAGAGAAAATAAAAATCAAACAAGCTCTTCGTTACGATTCATTAAAAAGTATATTGAACAATAGCTTTGAAGTTCGTGCCCGGCATGGGATAGCAGATGACAACTTCATATTGCTGGTTGAAAAGGTTGTTCACCTCCAGCGTCAGCTTCAAGTCCCCCTTGCCCCAATGTTGCGTGCGGGCAATGGAGAAGTCGCTGGTGTACCAGGGCAACACGTAATTGACCGGAATATTGGCACGCGACGAATAGCGTTCTCCTGTATAGATGAAACTGTAATTCATCTCCCACTCCCGCCAATTCAAGTTCAATACCGCCGAACCGCTATGCCACGGGATGTAAGGTATCTGCCCCCCGTAATAAGCATCCGCAGGATCGGTAAAGTCTTGCGCCTTCTGGTATGTATAATTCAACCTCCCCGTCAGAGACCAGTCTTTCCCCCATTGCCACGCTGTCTGCCAAGCGAGGTCAATGCCCCTGATTTCCACTTTACCCAGATTGAGCATAGTCCAGCGAAAAAAATTAGAAGTCGGCATAGCCACAATCTTGTTCTCTACCTCGTTGTAATAAACGTCAGCCTGCACCTCCAGCCTGCGCAGCCAACGGTCGTCCCATTCCTTGGCATAAGTCAGACCCAGGTTATACTGATTGGTGTATTCCGGCTCCAAATCGATGTTTCCGATAAAGGTGTAATACAGGTCATTCAGAGTCGGCATACGGAAAATCCGCTTGTAGAAAGTCCTCAGATTAAAGTCTATGGCAGCAAAAGGACGATAAGAGACAACAACAGTAGGTGTCCACTCAGCCCGGTTATCCGCTCCCTGGGCTTCGCTCTGCACGTGGTCTTGCACCCAAGTGCCCAAAAGACTGGCCTGCATCTTCACCGACGGAAAACGGAGAGCCGTAGCAACAGCCAGCAGTTGCGTATGCCTCCGTGGATAGACAAAGTCCGTCAAGTCCGCGTCCAGCAGGTTGAACTGATAGTCAGCAGAAAAACTTACATCCCATACCGGAAGCAAAGCATATTGGTTGGCCACGGAAACATACGTTTCATGCTGGTAATAATGATTATTGACATACATCAAAGCCTCATCTCGCCTGGGATCGGCCAGATAATGCAAGTAATCGTAGGCATACTTGGCATTTATCAACAGACTGCATCTGGCCGAGAAGTCTTTCCTGAAAGAGCCCTGTGCAAAAACATTTGTATCCCATTGTCTGTCTTCGTGACTGAATTTATTCTTTACGACAGCGCCCGGATATCCACGCTCTGAGCGATAAAAATAAGCTTTGGCCCGCCAATATCCGCCTTCGACGTTGCCGAAAAGCCCTCCTTCCAAACGGACGGCATTCACATCGCCATTTCTGCGGACAGCCGTTGTATCGTAGCTGTCTTCCACTCGGTAAGTAAACTTATATCGCCCGGTGGTGTACATATATTCCGCACTTACCGAAGAGCTGATACGCTCATTCAAACGTCTGTCCCACACGATTGAAGGATTGACTACCCCAAAGGAGCCAGTCTTGAAGGTAGACTTAACGTGCTGCCGCTCTCCTGCCGCAAAACGGGGAGTCCGAGATTGCAAATAAATACTACCTGCCGAGGCGAAATCTTTTGCCGATTGAAGAAGGGCGCTCTTCTGTCCGTTGTAGAGCGTCACAGCCTCCATGTTGTCCAATGAAAAGCGGCCCAAATCGACAGTACCGTTTTGGGCGTTCCCTAATTCTATGCCGTCATAAAAGACACCGACATGATTGGTGCCCATACTGCGGATGTTCACCGTCTTCAATCCTCCCACGCCACCATAATCCTTGATTTGTACACCTGAAAAATAGCGGATAGCATCGGCCACGCTGTGCGCCCCCAGGCGTTGCAACTGCGCACCTGCCAGTTGCTGCACAGGAATCACTTCTTTAGAAAAGGCTTTTGCCGTCACCACAACCTCGTCCAATCGTTGCAAACTGTCCAATCTGTTTTGCGCACACAAAGACATACTTCCTCCAACGGAAAACAGTGCGCAAGACAAACAGACAGCATTACTAAACTGCCTAAACATGTCTGTCATTTAAATAAGTTGAAAAACAGGCGCCGCCTTCTCTAACCCCGGAGAGCAGGTGGCTCAATGAATGATGGCAGGTCTTCTGACTGACTCCCTTCCTGAAACCTTCCCGATGTGCAACGCCACATCAGTGGTACTGAGTATTCTTCAGAAAGTTTAAAATAGAGTTTCACAGCAGCGGGACTGTCCAGGATTTTCACCTGGTTCCCTTTTAATCCCCTACCCGAGTACGTGGGTAGTGAGAACCAATTCGAAGGCAAAGATAAGCCATTTTTGAATAAAAACAGAAGATTCAGGCCAAAATTTTATGTTGTACGAAGCCCAAGTAGCCTCAGCCAGATGCAAAAACAAAGTTTTTACATAAAAAACTCTTGCAACTCTTTGCCAGTTCAAAGATAATATCTATCTTTGCACCGCATTTGAGAAATGCACCATACATGGTGGCTGTAGTTCAGTTGGTTAGAGCGTCAGATTGTGGTTCTGAATGTCGTGG
>DXCK01000030.1 GCA_019116045.1 Candidatus Bacteroides merdipullorum
ATTCCAGTTTAAAGTATTACGCTTAACTGCCACAAAAATAGAACTTGTTCGTTTAAAAGTGGCCGAATGAATCTTTTAAACGTAATTTTTGAGCAAATAAGTAGATGCTTATTGGCATTTTTCGTATCTTCGTGCGCTAAAATGAAAAAGGAAGAAATAAGTAATAAATAATATAATTGTATTAACGTAAAAATGGCAACATTACAAAAGATCAGGTCTAGAGGACCATTAGTGGTGATTGTGGTCGGTTTGGCATTGTTTGCTTTCATCGCAGGTGATGCATGGCAAGTGATGCGTCCACACCAATCGCAAGATGTAGGAGAAGTGAACGGGGAGTCTATTTCTGCCCAAGATTATCAAAAGATGGTTGAAGAATATACGGAAGTCGTAAAGATTGCAAGAAACGTAAATTCTTTGACGGATGAAGAAGTAAGTCGACTTCAAGACGAGGTTTGGCAGACTTATGTTGAGAATAAATTGGTAGAGAATGAAGCCAAGAAGATGGGTTTAGAGGTATCTGACGCTGAGCTTCTGTCTATCATTAATGAGGGCACGCATCGTTTGTTACAAAATACTCCTTTCCGTAATCCGCAAACCGGGTTGTTTGATAAGGATATGTTGAACAAATTCCTGGCTGATTATGCTCAGATGAATCAGGCACAGATGCCTGCTGAATATGCTGAATATTATCAGAAGATGTATACGTACTGGCAATTCATTGAGAAGACATTGATACAGACACGTTTGCGTGAGAAATACATGGCTTTGATTGGTAATGCGTTAATTTCAAATCCTGTTGAGGCTCAGAACGCTTACGATGCCCGTGTTGCTCAGTCGGATTTGTTGCTGGCTGCTGTACCTTATTCTTCTGTGTCAGATTCTACGGTGACGGTCTCTGAAGCTGATTTGAAAGCTGCTTATGACAAGAAGAAGGAGCAATTCAGACAATATGTAGAGACACGAAACATCCGTTTCATCGATGTACAGGTGACTGCCAGTGCCGAAGATAAGGCTGCCTTGCAGGAAGAAATGGAAGAATATACGGCTCAACTGGCTGGTAACGTAACGGACTATACGACATTTGTGCGTTCGGCTGGTTCGGATGTGCCTTATGTAGACTTGTTCTACACCACTCGCACCTTGCCGGGTGATGTAGTGGCTCGTTTGGATTCGGTATCTACGGGCGATGTCTTCGGTCCTTATTACAATGCATCAGACAATACGCTGAATACATTTAAGAAACTGGCTGTAGCTTCTATGCCTGACTCTGTGGAATTTCGTCAGATACAGGTAGTAGGCGAAAATGCTGCGAGAACTAAGGTTTTGGCCGATAGTATTTATGATGCCATCAAAGGTGGAGCTGATTTCGCAGAGGTTGCTAAAAAGTATGGACAGACAGGTGAGCCGACATGGATATCTTCTGCCAATTACGAAGGTGCGCAAATTGATGGTGATAACTTGAAATATATCGAGGCTATCACGACGGGCAAAAAGGATGAGTTGAAGAACCTTGCTTTGGGACAGGCCAATGTGATTTTGCAGGTTACGGATAAGAAAGCTGTGAAAGAGAAGTATAAAGTGGCTGTCGTGAAGCGTGTGGTTGAGTTCAGCAAAGAAACGTACAGCAAGGCATACAATGATTTCAGTCAGTTCATCGCTGCTAATAATACATTGGAGAAAATGGTGGCCAATGCTGAAGATGCTGGTTACAGACTGTTGGAGCGGAATGATTTGCGTAGTTCCGAACATGGCATTGGTAGCATCAGAGATACGAAGGAGGCTTTGAGATGGGCATTTAGTGCTAAGCCTGGTGAGGTTTCCGGTTTGTTCGAGTGCGGTGACAATGACCACATGCTGATGGTTGGCCTGTCTGGCATTGTGCCTGAAGGTTATCGTCCCTTGTCGTTGGTTCAGAACCAGTTGCGCTTCGAATTGTTGCGTGATAAGAAGGCTGAGAAGATTATGGCAGACATGAAAGCTGCCGGTGCTTCTTCTTTCGAACAATATAAGAATTTGAAAGATGCTGTGAGCGATTCTGTGAAGCACGTCAGCTTTGGTGCGCCGGCATACGTAGCTGCCTTGAGAAGCAGTGAACCGCTGGTGAGCGCTTATGCATCAGTGGCTGAACCCAATCAGTTGAGCCAGCCGATTAAGGGTAATGGCGGGGTGTTTGTGTTGCAGCCTTATGCTGAGGAGAAGCAGAGCGAGGAGTTTAATGAGAAAACGGAGCAGGAGACTCAGGCTTCCATGCATGCCCGTATGGCTATGCAGTTCATCAATGATTTGTATTTGAAGGCAGAAGTGAAGGATATGCGTTATCTTTTCTTCTGATAATCGTTTGGTTTATAGATTTTATTGAAAGGCCGGCTGACAAATGTCAGCCGGCCTTTGTTTTGGGGTAGTCTGCTTGTCTTTGCCGGGTGATAGAGGGAAAGGACGGCAGGCTGACGTATGCTCTTGCCCGACAGTGTGCGAAAGCCGGGAGAGCGTCGAGAGTATCGGCTAATAAAGGTTAAGCCTTTTAAACCTCGCGGGAGAAGGAGCCGTCTAATTATTATCTGGCACGTTTTTCCAGTCCGATCCGTGTGGAAGCTGTCCGTTGGAAGGCGGGTCAGAGTATAAACGATTGTAATATTTTGTGGTATGAAAATAAGGACTTTATTGTTGGCATTGGCCGTTGGGGGCACGCTTGCATCGTATGCGCAAACCAGTGAACGCTACATCGAAGTGACAGGTACGTCGGAAATAGAGATTGTGCCCGACAAGATTCATTATTTGATTGAAATCCGTGAGTATTTTGAGGAAGAGTTTGACGGGAAATCAAAGCCCGAGGAGTATCGCACCAAAGTGCCTTTGTCGGAGATAGAGCTGGGGGTACGGAAGGCGTTGGCAGAAGCTGCCGTTCCGCAGGATGCCATCCGTACGGAAGAAATCGGCGACTACTGGCGGAGACCGGGGCAGGATTTTCTGGTATCGAAGCGTTTGGACGTTACGTTGACCGATTTCAACCAGATAAACGAGATTGTCAAACGCATAGATACGAGAGGCGTCAATACTATGCGCATAGGCGAGTTGGAAAACAAAGACATGTTGGCGTATCATCAGAAGGGGAAGATTGAGGCGTTGAAGGCGGCGCAACGGAAGGCTGCTTATCTGGTCGAGGCATTGGGCAAGAAGTTGGGCACTGTGCTTCGCATTGTGGAAGAAGGGAACGCTACTCCTTTTTCGCTCTCGCAGAGCAATGTGATGTCTTCTGATGCTGCTTCGTTCGAGAGTTTCCGCACCATCAAGCAGAAATACTCTATGCTGGTGCGTTTCGCGATTGCAGATTAGGTGCGGGAAAGAGTGTTTGTGGCTGTCGTGCGGGACGGCCGCGCCTCTTGTGCAGAGCAGCCACGTCTTTTGTCTGGAAGAAGCAGGGGAGAATTTCGTCCCGGAGTGGCCGGAATTTCTATCTTTATTCCTACCTTTGCACTCTGTTATAACAGGAAATACCGGACAATCATGCAGAAACAATCTCTTTTAGGTTTGACACTTGCCGAATTGCAGGCTGTGGTGAAGGAGCTGGGTATGCCAAGCTTTTCCGCCGGGCAAATCGCGTCGTGGCTTTATGTCAAGAGAGTGACCTCGATTGACGAGATGACCAACCTGTCGTTGAAATCACGGGCTTTGCTGAAAGAACGCTTTGACGTGGGGGCGGCAGCTCCGGTTGATGCCATGCGTTCAGTGGACGGCACCGTGAAGTATCTCTACGGAGTGGGAGGCAATCATTTCGTCGAGTCGGTCTATATCCCAGACGATGACCGCGCTACGCTCTGTGTCTCCTCGCAAGTGGGCTGTAAGATGCACTGCAAGTTCTGCATGACAGGCAAGCAAGGCTTCTCTATGAACCTGACAGCCGGGCAAATCATTAACCAGATTGTTTCCTTGCCCGAATGTGAACGCCTGACCAACATTGTCATGATGGGCATGGGAGAACCCTTGGACAACTGGGACGCAGTGCAGAAAGCCCTGGAGATTATGACAGCCCCTTACGGCTTTGCCTGGAGTCCCAAACGAATCACCCTGTCGACAGTAGGGCTGCGCAAGAATTTGCGCCGTTTTCTGCTGGAGACCGATTGCCATCTGGCCGTCAGCCTACATTCCCCCCTGCCGCAACAGCGTGCCGGACTGATGCCGGCCGAAAAAGCTTTCTCTATCGTCGATTTGGTGGAGGAACTGCGCAACTACGATTTCAGCAAGCAACGCCGCTTGTCGTTTGAATACATCCTGTTCAAAGGCGTCAACGATTCGATGGCCCATGCCAAAGAACTGCTGAAGCTGTTGCGCGGCCTTGACTGCCGCGTCAATCTGATTCGTTTCCATGCCATACCGGGCGTCGACCTGGAAGGATGTAGCATGGAGGCGATGGTCTCATTCCGCGACTATCTGACTTCGCATGGGCTGTTTACAACCATACGCGCCTCGCGAGGAGAAGATATATTTGCTGCGTGCGGCATGTTGTCTACGGCCAAAATGGAGGAAAAAGGCGCAATTTAATATAAATTATCACGTCATAGTGGCAGATATACTACATTCTTCGTAGATTTGTCAGAATAAAGACGAAGCAATGGCAGGAAAAAGCCACTGCGTGGATACCCGGACGCCGAGGCGTGTATGTTCGGGGAACATAGTGTTACAACAACTAAAACAAGTGGAGATGGAAGAGAATAAAATAAGAATAGGTATAACACAAGGCGATATAAACGGAGTAGGATATGAAGTGATTCTGAAGACGTTTGCAGAACCACTCATGTTCGAACTGTGCACCCCGGTTGTCTACGGCTCCCCCAAGGTGGCAGCTTACCACCGCAAGTCGCTTGACCTGCCAACCAATTTCAGCATCGTGTCTTCTGCGTCCGAAGCAGCCGACGGACGGCTGAATGTGGTCAATTGCACGAACGATGAGGTAAAAGTAGAATTTTCGAAAGCCGATCCAGAAGCAGGGAAAGCTGCCCTGGATGCACTGGAAAAAGCGATAGACGAATATCGGAATGGTCTGGTGGATGTCATCGTCACGGCTCCCATCAACAAACACACCATTCATTCAGAGCAATTTGCCTTCCCTGGACATACTGAATACATCGAACAGCGGTTAGGAGATGGCGGGAAAGCTTTGATGATATTGATGAAAGACGATTTCCGGGTCGCTTTGGTGACAGGCCATATCCCGGTCAGCCAAATCGCCTCCACGCTCACTAAAGACTTGATCAAAGAAAAACTGACCATATTCAACCGTTCCTTGAAGCAAGACTTTGGCATCAGCGCCCCGCGTATTGCTGTCTTCTCGTTGAATCCTCATGCGGGAGATGGCGGTCTGTTGGGCACGGAGGAAGAAGAAATAATCATCCCAGCTTTAAAGGAAATGAACGCTCAGGGCGTGTTGTGCTATGGCCCTTATCCGGCCGATGGCTTCATGGGCTCGGGTAACTTCATCCATTTTGACGGCATCCTGGCCATGTACCATGACCAAGGCCTTGCACCGTTCAAAGCATTGGCTATGGATGCCGGTGTGAATTTCACAGCCGGTTTGCCTGTGGTTCGCACTTCGCCTGCACACGGGACTGCTTACGATATAGCCGGCAAAGGCATCGCTTCGGAAGATTCATTCCGCCAGGCTATATACGTGGCTATCGATGTCTTTCGCAACAGACAGCGTGAGAAAGCAGCCTCTTCCAATCCTCTGCGTAAGCAATATTACGAGAAACGGGATGATAGTGACAAGTTGAAACTTGACGCGGAAAAAGACTGAAACTATGACAAAAGCTGAAATACAACAGGTCAAACTGCGATTTGGCATCATCGGCAACAACGAAAGCCTGATGCGTGCCATAGATATAGCCATTCAGGTTGCCCCGACAGATTTGTCCGTGTTGATTACCGGTGAAAGTGGCGTGGGCAAGGAAAGTTTTCCCCAAATCATCCACCAATACAGCCGGCGTAAACATGGGCAATATATTGCAGTCAACTGCGGAGCCATACCGGAAGGAACCATTGATTCCGAACTCTTCGGACACGAAAAAGGCGCTTTCACCGGAGCCATCGGAGAACGGAAAGGCTATTTCGGCGAGGCCAACGGTGGAACCATCTTCTTGGATGAGGTCGGTGAACTGCCGTTGCCTACACAGGCTCGTTTGCTTCGTGTGTTGGAAAGTGGTGAATTTATCAAAGTCGGTTCATCCAAAGTCGAGAAGACCGACGTGCGTATTGTGGCCGCTACCAATGTGAACTTAAGGCAAGCCATCGCCGAAGGACGTTTCAGGGAAGATTTGTATTATCGCTTGAACACAGTGCCTATTCAGATTCCTCCCTTGCGTGAGCGGGGCGAAGACGTAGTCCTTTTATTCCGTAAGTTTGCTTCCGATTTTGCAGAAAAATACCACATGCCAGCCATTCAGTTGACAGACGAGGCCAAACAAATGCTTCTGTCTTATACATGGCCGGGCAATGTGCGTCAGTTGAAGAATATTACGGAACAGATTTCCATCATAGAGACCAACCGGGATATTACGGCGGCTATCTTGAAAAACTACCTGCCCGAACAAGAACAGCATTTGCCGGCTCTGTCGGGAAAACGTGAGAAAAGCTTTGAAAGTGAGCGTGAGATTCTCTATCAAGTCTTGTTTGATATGCGGCAGGATGTGACAGAACTGAAAAAACTGGTGCATAGCATCATGGCCGAGCGGGAAGCCTCTGCGGGTGTGAATAGCAAATCGTCTTATTACACCCCTTCTCCCACTGTCGTACCCCCTTCGTTGGAAGCAAATGTACCTACCATCATACGGCAACCCGCCAAGCCTTCGCCTGCGGTAGATGATGACATTCAGGATACGGAAGAGTACGTGGAAGAATCTTTGTCACTGGATGACGTAGAGAAAGAAATGATACGAAAAGCGCTTGAGAAACATCATGGAAAGCGCAAAAATGCTGCTCAGGACTTGAATATTTCCGAGCGTACACTGTACAGAAAGATTAAAGAATATGGTTTGGATTAAAAAGGTAATAATACCGATTGTCGCTTTGGGGATGTTGCCGTTTCTGGTAACTTCGTGTAAGGTTCAGATTGGCCTTGCGCCCATTAGCTCTATTGACTATTCGAAAGTGAAGACGATCTCCATAGCTGAGTTTCAGAATCACGCAGAGTATGTTTATGCACCTTTGGCTATCGAGTTCAACCAACGCCTGAAGGATATGTTCATTCAACAGACGCGCCTGCAGTTGGTTAACTCAGGAGGCGATTTGGAACTGGATGGTGAAATCACGGGATACAATCAATACAACCAAGGAGTGGATGCCAGCGGATATTCTTCGGAGGTTAAGTTGACATTGACCGTCAATGTGCGTTATGTAAACAATACGAACCACGAGGAAGATTTTGAGCAACAGTTCTCCGCCTTCCAGACGTATGATGCCAATCAGTTGTTGACGGCTGTGCAGGATGAATTGATTACGTTGATGGTGAAAGATATTACGGAACAAATTTTTAACTCGACGGTAGCAAACTGGTAATGACTTTGGTTCTTTTGCAACAATGGATGGAACATCCGGAACTGTTGAATAAAGAGACGTTGCCGGAGTTACGTGGACTTTTAGACCGTTATCCTTATTTCCAGTCGGTACGTTTGTTATATCTGAAGAATCTTTATCTGCTGCACGATGCAAGTTGGGGTGAAGAATTGCGCAAGGCTGCTTTATATGTGGCCGACCGTCGAATATTGTTTCACTTGACAGCAGGCGAAGGCTATGCGTTGCACTCGCGTGGGGCAGTTTCTGTTCTGTCAGATAAGATGGAGGAGCCAAGCGTTGACCGAACGCTGGCTCTGATAGATGCTTTCCTGGCTAGCTCGCCAGAGGAACAGAAGACTGTGCAGCAGCCAATGAGTTTGGATTATACGGTAGACTATACCGCTTATTTATTGCAAGAAAGTGAAGAGGGTGCTGAGAGTGAGGTACCGCAGTTGCGCGGGCACGAATTGATAGATGATTTTATTCAGCAAAGCTCAGAGCATCTTTCTGAAATGAAAGAGAACTCGAGGAGCGAAGATGTATCCAGACCCGATTTTGCTGGTGGAGAAGATTCGGACGAAGCCTTAGACGAGAGCTATTTTACGGAAACATTGGCTAAAATCTATATTAAACAGCAGAGATATGAAAAGGCTCTTGAAATTATTAAAAAGTTAAGTTT
>DXCK01000031.1 GCA_019116045.1 Candidatus Bacteroides merdipullorum
TATCGTATCACATAAATAAGCATCTAAATAGTTTTCAGTCGTCCTATATTGAGTATACAAATTCATTATAGCCTGACCAAGAGTACAAACTACAACTGCAATTTTATGACTCCCCACAAGCAATGAAACTACTTTCTTTCCACATATTAAATCAATGCCATTTACACAAATACTATCAGCACGAAAAAGAACTTCATCACAAATTGTATAAGCAGCAACAGAATCCATAGCCTCATTTACAAGAGAAACGATATCAGAAAGATGTTTTAATTCTACAAAATCTGAGAAACTGGGTACACGCGCCAATACATCGGGGGTAATAATACTCACCTTTATATGTTCACAGATAACTTTTCTCATGTTCCTTTTCTTGTTTATACAAAGAACGGAATTTTGAAGAATATCAGAAAGGCAAAAATTTGCCAATTCTGATAGAATATTTGCTCAATTATCCGGCAGGTTTCAATATTCCATATAATTCTCTCCCAACCTATAACTTTTTGCGCTTAATTAACGTCTTCACCCTTTTTATCACTATATTTGCCACATCATTAAACCCCAACTTATGACCCACTATATCCACGAACTCCGCCTGAAGGTGCGCGACTACGAGTGCGACCTGCAAGGCATCGTCAACAACGCCAACTACCAGCACTATCTGGAACATGCCCGCCACGAGTTTCTACTATCTACGGGAGCCAGCTTCGCCGAGCTGCACCGCCAGGGCATCGACCCGGTGGTGGCACGCATCACTCTGTCTTTCAAGACACCTCTGCGCAGCGGAGACGAGTTTATCTGCAAGCTCAATCTGCGGAAAGAAGGCATTAAATACGTATTCGAACAGGATATTTACCGCGCTTCGGACAATAAGCTTGCCTTGAAAGGGGTCGTAGAAGCTGTATGTGTGATTAACGGACGCCTGGGGCAAAGCGAATTGTTCGACCGCCTGTTTGCCCCATACTTGAAAGAAGCTTAACCTTGCAGATACCATGAATTACTCTGACGAACGCCTTTGTTGCATAGCACTGACTCTTTGCGACGGTATCGGAACGCTGACCGCACAGCGTTTGGTGAAGGTTGCAGGCAGTGCTGCCGGTGTCTTTGCCCGGCGCAACGAACTGTCACAGCTTTGTCCCGACATACAGCCCAGTGTCTTGAAAGCCCTCAACACTCCGGATATTTTCGACCGCGCCGAACGGGAACTGGCCTTTGCTGAAAAGCATGGCATCGACTGCTTCACCCCGAACGATGCACGCTATCCTGCCAGGTTGCGCCAATGCGAAGATGCCCCGCTTTTCCTCTTTTCCAAGGGGAACGCCGACCTCAATAGCCTGCGTGTAGTCAGCATAGTAGGTACGCGCCATGCCACTGAGTATGGCAGACAATTCTGCAACGAATTCATACGTGACATCGCGACGGTTTGCCCCGACCTGCTTGTGGTCAGCGGACTGGCCTATGGCATTGACATCGCCGCCCACCGTGCCGCCTTGGCAGAGCAACTTCCGACGGTAGCAGTCTTGGCTCACGGATTGGACCGCATCTATCCGTCTGCCCACCGGAAAACGGCCACGGAAATGCTGGCACGCGGCGGTTTGCTGACGGAGTTTCTGACAGGAACAGAACCCGAACGTTACAATTTCATCAGCCGGAACCGCATCGTTGCAGGCATGGCCGATGCAGTCATTGTGGTGGAATCCGGTGCGAAAGGCGGCTCGCTCATCACAGCCGACCTGGGCAACGGATACAACCGGGAATGTTTTGCCGTCCCTGGCCGGGTGAACGACGAACAATCGAAGGGTTGCAACAACCTCATCCGGGACAACAAGGCTGCTCTGATAGAAAACGCTGAAGATTTCGTGAATGCCATGCGCTGGAACACAACGGCCGCCAAACCTGCCCCGATACAGCGCACCCTGTTTCAAGAACTGACAGAAGAGGAAAACCGCATCGTGCAGTTGCTCGGACAGTATGGCGACCTGCAAATCAATGCCCTGACGGTGGAAAGCAACCTACCAATCAGCCAGCTTAGCGGCGTACTTTTCGAACTGGAGATGAAAGGCATCATAAAAGCCCAGGCAGGCAATGTATATCACCTCCTGGGCTAAAAGAATGGTTGCACAGCCGGCTTACTTAAACAGCTTTTGCGTGAACTCGGTCAGGTAGATGCGCCAGTTGCGCCAGATGTGTCCGCCCTCCGTCTCTACATATTCATACGGATAGCCTTTCGAATCGAGGAACTGGCGATAGTCAGCATTGACCTGATAAAGAAAATCGTCCTTGCCAATGGCAATCCAATAAAGTTTGGGACGGGCGCCAAACAAGGCCGCCATCTCCTGCCCGAACTGCGGGTCGCTGTTCATCTGGTCTAACGCAGAACCTTTCCGGTCGTTGCTGCCACCCAGGAAGATGGCCGAAGAGAACAACCCCACGTAGTCGAACATCGTCGGATACATTTTGGAGATGGCAAACGAATGACCGCCGCCCATCGACAGTCCGCAGATGGCCCGATTGGCCTTTCCCTTCAGCACACGATAATGCTTCTCCACATACTTCACGATGTCGGGGAAACTTTCTTCCATCGAAGCGACAGGCTTGGGCGACATGTGCCCCATGAACGTGGGTTTGTACATGCCGCGCGACCATTCGCCCGGTGCAGCCTCGCAGTTGGGATTGCCGTTGGGCATCACCACAATCATGGGTTTCACGCGGCCGGCCGCAATAAGGTTGTCCATGATTTGCGCGGCACGCCCCAACGTAGTCCATGCGTCCTCATCGCCTCCAGCGCCGTGCAGCAGGTAAAGCACCGGATAGCGGCGGTTTCCGTCCTCGTAGCCCGCAGGCGTGTAGACGGTCATGCGACGGTTCATCTTCAGCGTGGGACTTTCGTACCAGACTTTGGAGACGTTGCCATGCGGCACATCGTTCACGCTGTACAGGTCGCCCGTATCGCCCGGCTCGTCTTCCACAATAAAGATATTGGTATAAGAAGCGATGTCGCGACACATGTAGACGTTGGACGGGTCGAGATAGTCCATGCCGTCCACCCGGAACTTATAAGAATACAACTCCGGCGCCAGGGGTTGTGACGTGTAGGTCCACAAACCATTCTTTTCTTCTTTCAGCGGAGCCACGCCCGCCATTTCCGTCTCGCCCATAGGAGTGGAAACTTTCACCGGAGGCAGGAAATCGCCTGTCACCTCCACCTTCACTGCTTTGGGAGCGTAGAGGCGGAATGTCACTGTGCCGTCTTCCTTCACCTCGGGCGAGACAATCTCGTTGCCGCTGAACAAGGCTTGCTGTGCCCACGAAGCAAGAGCCAGCAACGAGCAAACCGCTAAAGTCAATAATCTTCTCATACAAATCATTTTTTAAAGTTAATAATATAGATATTCATTATACCCACAGGCCATTCTGCCTCGCCTCAAGCTTCCGACGGCTGACGGCACACCACCCCTCTGCAATGGCATCTGAAGGCCGAACTGCGGGCGCAACAAGCACCACGGCCGGCACATACAGGAAAGGCTGATGGCAGTCTGCACCACCGAAAGGCTCGGACAGACTTCTGCTCACAAAAGTAATAAAATCGGATGAAACCTCGCCCGGCAAACAGCAGAAAAGAAGCCCGAAGCCACCGAAGCAGCGAAAAAATAACCTATCTTTGCATTTGTAAACCGATTTCTCTATGCTGCTGAACGAAGAAACCCTCCGCTTCATCCACCTGCATGCCGCAGACGACGTGCGCACCCTGGCCCTGCACGCCCACCCCGAACCCGGCGTCGACCTGCCGGCAGCCGTGGCCCAGATTGCAGGCCGAAAGGTGCTGGCCGCCAAGGTGCCGGCCTGGGCGGCCGCCGACGACATTGTCTGCCCGCCGCGCCTGTCCCTGGAACAATGCTCGTCCGAAGCAACGGCACGCCACAAGGCCGCCATTGTGCAACGGTTCGGCGGAAAGCGCCACCGGCTGGCCGACCTGACGGGCGGACTGGGCGTGGACTGCTCTTTCCTGGCGCCGCTCTTCGAGGAAGTGGACTATGTGGAACGACAAGAGACGCTCTGCGAACTGGCTGCATACAACTTTCCCCAACTGGGCCTAACGCACATACACGTGCACTGGGCGGAGGCTACGGAGTTTCTGGAAGGGCTGGCCGCCGACTGGATTTTCCTCGACCCGGCGCGGAGAAACGCACACGGGGGCAAGACGGTGGCCCTGGCCGACTGCGAGCCGGACGTCACGCGGCTGGAAGATCGCCTGCTGGGCGCTGCACCCCGCGTGTTGCTGAAACTGTCGCCCATGCTGGACCTGACACTGGCCCTGCACCAACTGGGGCGGGTGTGCGAAGCACACGTCGTGGCCGTGGACAACGAGTGCAAGGAACTGCTGCTGGTGTTGGAGCGCGACTGTCCCGCCGGAGCGGCCGACCGCGTGCCCATCCACTGCACCAACCTGCGCAGCGGCGCTCCCACACAAGCCTTCACCTTCACCCGCCAGGCTGAGCAGACTGCCGCCTGCCCGCTGGCCGAAACGCCCGGCACTTACCTTTACGAGCCGAACGCTGCCCTGCTGAAAGCCGGCGCCTTCCGCAGCCTGGCGCAAGCATACGGGGCAGGCAAGCTGCATCCCAGCAGCCACCTCTACACGTCGGACCGCTGGGTAGAAGACTTTCCCGGCCGCCGCTTCCGCATCGTGGGCTGGAGCGGCTTCGGCAAGAAGGAACTCAAGGCTTTGCTGGGCGGCGTGCGGCAGGCCAACCTCAGCGTCCGCAACTTCCCCGCCCCGGTAAGCGAACTGCGCAAGCGGCTCCGCCTGGCCGACGGGGGCGATACCTACCTGTTTGCCACCACCCTGGCCGACGGGCGGAAAGCACTGATTCGGGCCGAAAAAGCCTGAAGCCTTCCCCACGGCCAACCATCAGACCATTTGTAAGCCCGTTTACGACACTGTTTTGTGAAGCGGATGCCCTACTTTTGGGTTCGATTCATTTCATTCACAAAAAACAGACTACGTTATGGGAAAAGAAACATCTCGGAGGATACAGACCTCTATACTGAACAGTGCGGAGAAGAAAGTGTTAATCTGGCTGGCCCGGCGTCAGCCACGTTGGATGACCTCGGACGCACTGACCTATCTGGGCGTGTTCGGTTCGCTGTTGTTCGTCGTGGGAGGCGTCCTGTCCAACCGGTGCGTCGAATGGTTGTGGCTCTCGTCTTTCGGCCTTTTCATCCACTGGTACGGCGACAGCCTGGACGGCACGCTGGCGCGCGTGCGCAATACCCAGCGCCCGGTCTACGGTTTTTTCATCGACCACACGCTGGACGCCATCACCACGTTTTTCATCTTTCTGGGCGCCGGTCTTTCGCCGGTGCTGCGCATGGACGTGTCCCTGCTGGGACTGGCCGGATACCTGTGCCTGGCCATCTACACCTATGTCTGCACCATCCTGAAGGGTGAGTTCCGCCTAACGTATGCGGCTTTCGGACCGACGGAGTTCCGCTTGCTGCTCATTCTCATCAACACGGTCTTCATCTATGCACCGTGGGCCAAGCTGCGTTTTGACGTAGGTGGCGGAATCGTCTTGGGAACGTTCGACTTCGTCGGACTGGGTGTGGCTGCCATCTTGTTCCTGATATTCCTGGTTCAATTTCTTCGCGACAAACGTGAACTGGGCGCCCAAGACCCGCTGAGACCCTTCGACGGCGGAGAATAAACGCCGGACACGAGGCGCGGCTCTTACGGACACGAGGCACGACTCTTACGCACTCCGGGCAAAACCGCTGTACGGAAGAGCCGTGCCTCGTGTTTTACGGCCGACAGGCGTGTGTCAGAAAGAAAGCTGCATGGTGGCCCTGACTCCACGCACCTGTATGTTGGGGTGGTTCCGGTAGTTCAGGCGCCAGACGTAGTCCAGGCGAAGGAAGTTGAAGATGTTCTCCACACCCACGCTCGCCTCCATATAAGGCACGCGCCCCATGCGTTGAGTGACGGAAGGAAATGCGTAGAGTCCCTCGCCACCCTGCGCCGGGTCGTTTTTGTCCGTCAGGTGCCCCCACAGGCCGCGGAAGCAGAACACCTCGCGCCAGCGCAGTTTCTTGATAAGCGGGATGCGGTTCAGCAAAGCACCGTTCATGTAGTACGTCAGGTCCCACGACAAGTATTCGTCGTTGATGAACTCCAGCGCATTCATGTTGGTGTAAGTTTCCGGCTGGATGGTGTAGGTCGTATTGGCGTTGGGCAGAATCAGCAGCGGATAGGGCACGCGCGTCCACACCTTCCCTCCCTTCAGCAAAGCATCCAGGTAGCCAAAGGCGGAAAACCAGAAGCGCTTCCGCATCCCCACCTCTGTGCGTTGGTAATCGAAAGACGACCCGCAGAAACCTTTCTTCGCCATCACGTGGCTCAGGTTGAAGATGAGTGCGTCGTAGGTGATGGGGATGCGTTGGGTACGGGTCTGGTAGAACTTCTCCCCTCGCCCGTAGCGGAAGCGCAATTCCAGTTCTGTCATGTCATAATGAGCCACCGGCGTCAGCGTCGTGCCGTCCGCGCCGATACGGTCGAAGCGGGCATAAGGCGTGGCCTCTTCGCGCAGGTTGCGCACTGTGGCACCGTACGAGATGCCGTTGTAGTGTTCGCGCGTATAAGTCAGTTCGGCTTTGCGCAGGTAGGTGGCGATGTTGTCCTTCTTGCGTTTGATGGCCAACATCACGTTGTCCTTGCTCGTGTACATGTAGTTTTGCCCCAGCTTGTTGAGGTCGTACATGTATTCGAACCTGAGCGAGTGTTGCGGAAACTCCAGACGGAAATCCTTCCGCGGGGTGAAAGAATATTCCACCAGCCCGTCGTACTTCATCTTCCGGTCTTTCGTGCCATAGGCGGCATAACCCTCCAGAAACCAGTGGCGGTCGAACTGGGGCGTCGTCCCTCCCCCCAGGCGGAAGCGGGCACCCTCGATGGCATTGCCGTTGATGGTACTGTTCATCGGCCCCAAGTCAAACTTGTTCTTCTCCGGGTTCTTGTTCGTGGGGATATAGCCCGACACAAGGACGGTCACCACCTTCTCGGCGAAATAGAAAACAGGGACAGAGCGCAGCCGCTGCATCAGCTTGTCCACGCCGTTGGGATTCTTCCGCCGTGCCATCTCCGGGCGGTTCTCCGCCCAGAACACATCAGAACGACGGTAAGCATCCTTCTGCTCCACCACGGGAGCCGGCTGGTCGAAAAGAGCCGCCTCTTCCGCACCGGGCGGTTCGAAACGATGTTCCCTGTAAACGTTCAACCGCTGGGCATACATCCCCTTCGACTTCTCCGTCAGCTTGAAGTTCACACGGATGTCATCCTTCGTGATAAGGCGCGTGCTGTCGGCCGTACGGCAAAACTCCTGCTCTATGCTCATGTGCGAGACGAAGTTGAGGTTAATGTCCTTGGCCACATTCAGTACGGCGCGCCTCACAAAGTAAGTCGAATCGAGCGCCACATAAAGATGGCCCGTGAAACCGAACGATTCGGAGTTGAACGGCACGAACCCCAAGTCCATGCACGGCTGGCCGGCCACCTGCACCGTGTCCAGCAGGTAATACTTGTAGAAGGCAGGGCCCAACGTAGACAGCGGGCTGACGAAACGTTGCAGAAACAAGGGAATGTTGTTCTGAAAGATATCCACCTCGCGGAACGCTTCGTTCAGAAATTGCTGGATGCCCTCGCGCGAGAAGACTTCGTCCACCCCCGCCGATTTGCTGCCCAGCAACAAGAGTTTCTCGCTCTTCGGGTCGCGGCGGTAGAAGACGCGCTCCAGGCGTTCGCGTTCCGACACAGGCAAAACGGTGGTACCGGTCTCCAGCGTATCTACAAACTCGTTTACAAAATCGAACTTCCCCGGTGCTTTCCCCGCTTTCTTGGGCTTGGGAGTATATTCGTTCAGGGCAAAAATCATGCGCTGGTAGTGTTCGTAACTGAAGTAGTCGTGGTCGCGGGGCACGTGGGCATCGCGACGGGCAATGACCTTCCGGACAAACTCCACCGCCGGGTTCCCCCGCCGCCGGTAACGCTCACGGCCGGGCTTGATGACCACTTCCTCCAAAGCGATGCTGCTGGGCGACAAACGGATGTCCAATCCGCGGGCGGCCTCCTTGCGGACGGGCACACGCTTCGTGTCATACCCCATGTAGGACACTTCCAGCACGTGGCTGCCCGCCGCATTTGAAAAAGACAAAGAAAAGCGCCCTGCGTCATCGGTCTGCGCGCCTGTGTACGTACCTTCCCACACCACTGCGGCGTAGGGCAAGGGTTCGCCCGTGATGGAGTCTGTCACCGTGCCGGTGACAGACAGGCGCTGCGCCAGGAGCCAGGTGGCCCCCCAGGAAAGAAAGAAACATAACAATAAGATTTTTTTCAGCATAGTCGTAGTTTAATCCTCCAGGAAACGCGCCTGCCAGCGGGCGTAATAGTCAGGCTTCTCCGTCAGCAGTTCACCCCGAGGGTCGATAAAAAGTTGGGTAGTGTCGGCCGTACAGCACAACACGCCGTCCCGTTCACGGTAAATCTCGTAGCTGAAATCCAACCGGGCACCGGGTTTGCAGACATAACGCGTATGCACCTCCGCCACATCGTCCAGCCCCAGCGGGGAGAGGTAGCGCACGTGCAAGTCGTAGACCGGCGCGTAAATGCCCGAACGGCTGATGTCGGCATAGCCTATGCCCGGATAACGTCGGCCGAACGACTCGCGCCCGTCTTCCAGGTAACTGACGTAAGAGCCGTGCCAGACGCAACCCATTGCATCGGTCTCGCCGAACTTCACGCGGATGCGGCAGATGTCTTCCAAGAGTTTCATAGATGGTTCAAGTATAAAGTCCGCCGTTGATGGATACTACCTCACCCGTGATGTAAGCCGCAGCAGGCGACACCAGAAAGCCTACCAGCTCGGCCACCTCGTCGGGTGTACCCAGACGGCCCAGGGGAATGGTCTTTTTCAGTTCGGCCTCGTCCAGCCCCTCCAGCATGTCCGTCCGGATGAAACCGGGTGCCACAGCGTTGACGGTGACACGCTTGCGGGCAACCTCCAGCGCCAACGACTTGGTGGCGGCAATCAGCCCGCCCTTGGCAGCGGCGTAGTTACTCTGCCCCGCCATGCCCTTGAGGCCGGTGACACTGGCCACGTTGACGATGCGCCCGTTCTTGTGTAACTGCATGGCCGGCAAAAGGGCCTGTGTCACGTGAAAGAACCCGTTCAGCGTGATTTCAAGCACCCGGCTCCAGTCTTCTTCGGGCATCAAGGCCATCACGTGGTCGCGGCGGATGCCCGCATTGTTCACCAACACTTCGATGTATTCGTCGGGATGTTCCGCCTCCCAAGCCTCCAAGGCGCGGCTCACCTGCTGGCGGTCTGCCACGTCAAACATCAAGACCTCGCCGTCGCCTCCTTCGAGGCGTACCTGGTCGAGCGTGTTTTTAGCCTCTGCCGCGTTGTGCACATAGTTGATAAGCACCTTATAGCCCATCCGGGATAACTTCAGGCTGACAGCCCGCCCGATACCGCGGCTCCCTCCTGTAACCAATGCGTACTTCATTCTTCTTCCTTATTCTTTATTTATTTAATACATTGTTCCATATCCATTCTTTCCCCAGCAGCTCCGCACACGTGTGCAGGGCCGTCATGGTGACTCCGTGTACTCCGTGCAACACCAGGTTTTGCCCCGTCAGCCACAAATTGGGCAAGGGGGTGCGGGGCGACAGCAAAGCCATCAGCGGATGGCGGAAGTCTTTCCGCATCCCATAGGCCGAGCCCTGAGGGGTGCAGGTGTAATCGCGGAACGTCAGCGGCGTGCTGACGTAACACGCCTCCACACAGGTGTCGATGCCGGGGATGACGCGCCCGGCCAAGGCCAGACATTCGCCGGCCAGACGACGCTTCAGGGCCAGGTAGTCTTCGCCCCGATGGCCCATCGTAGTGCCGGCCCAGCGCCGGCAGTGTTCCCACGTCAGAGGAGTGAGCAAATCCAACTGCCGCGTATAACCGTCGTCCGACACAGGACTGCTCAGTAAGACGCCTCCCACGGGGCCTTCGGCTAAGTAAAACTCCCAGGAATCACGCCCCGCATAAACATAATGATTGCAGTTCCGGTAGGGCAAGGCATGCGGCTTCAGACGGAGCGACACGGTGCAAAGCCCGAAAGTGTTGTCCGTTGCCTCCAAGCGGTGCCGATAGGCCTTGCGCAAGGCGCGGCTGTTTTCCAACCACGTGCACGTGACGGCGGGATGGACATCGCTCACGAAAGCATCGGCCTCGTAGGCCTCTCCGTCGGCACTGAGCGCCGCCACCAGACGCCCGTCTTTCTCCACCAGTTCCCGCACCTCGGCCCAGCAAAGCACCGTGCCTCCGCATTGCCTGATGCCGGACACCAACCGCCTGACGATTTGCTCGCCACCGCCCCGCAGACGCCAGCTTCCTTCCTGGTAGCCCGCCTGGCAATGGGCGAAAGAGAACAGGGGCAAAGACCGACGGCGCAGTTCCATCGTCAGGCCGTTGCCGCCCAACACTTCGCGCAACAGCGGGTCGCGGAAGTTTTCCTGCACGTAATCCCAGGCACCCGTCGACAGAAGGCGTCCGAAGAAAACAGCCGACTTGCCATTGTCCGCCGGATTCCAAGCGTCGAGCTGCCGGCGCGACACTTCTTGCAACAGGTCCGCATAACGATGCAACGCCGCCCGTTCGGCGGGAAATTCGGCAGCCAAGGCTTCGGCAAACGCATCGAAGCCCTGCACGATGGGGAAAGTATGCCCGCCAAGCGTCACGAGGTCAAAAGCCTGGTCCAGACGTTGCCAAGGCAAATCGTCCAGACCCAGGTAGCGGAAGACGGGGTACAGGGATTCGCCCTCGCCCACTCCGCCTACGTAGTGAAAACCCGTGTCGAAGAACAAGCCGTCGCGCCGATAGCCCTGCAAACACCCGCCTGGCCGGGCACCGCGTTCCAGCACCAGCACGCGGCGGCCAGCCCGCGACAAGAGGTAGCCGCACTCCAGGCCGCCCAAACCGGCTCCTATGACGATAACATCGTATTTCATTCGTTCATATTCTGCTCAATAAGCCAGCATCTCACCCTTGTATTCCACGTAGACGCAGTCACCACTGCTCACACGCGCCACGACCAGCCACTTGCCGGAAGCGGGTGTCGCACTCAGGCTGACATCGACTTCGGGAGAGAGGGCGGGCGAAGCCACTGCCGTGAAACGGCACTGCGAAACGGTGTGGATGTGCAGGCGTTGTCCCACCAGGCGCTCGGCACACTGACGTATCAGTTCGATGTTGCAGACACCCGGACACACCGGCCGACCGGGAAAATGTCCGCGATAGACCTCGCAACCGGGCAACAATGCCACGCGAAACACGGCGCCGCTGTCTGTCGGTGTCGTGCCCAACAGGCGGTAATAGCTGTTTTCGAAGGATGATACTGCCATAAGCTGTTATTCGTCAGGGTGGATGGATACTTTCATCTGCGTGTCGGCCACGGGCTGACCGTTTGCCTGCACTTCGGCAGAGACGACCAGGATGCCGTCGAACTCGGTCTGTATGATGACCACGGTGTGCAGTTCGTCGCCCACACAGGGCCGCCGGTGACAGTGAAACTTCTTCACCTCGCCGATGAAGCCCAACGGCGGCCGGGCGGCTCCCGCCTGCAAGGCCCGCCATCCGGCAAAGGCCGATGCCGACTGGGCGATGTGCTCCAGCACGCCCGTCTCGGCCAGGCAGCCCTGGTCATCCAGAAAAATGTTTCCGGAGCCGACGGCGAAGCACGTTTCCGCCTCGTCATCGGCTGCCCGCAACAAGCGGTCTACCATGAGTATAGGAGCCCGCTGGGGTATGAGCGTCCGTATGTCCGTCTCCTTGGGTTCCACGTCAGGCCAGATGAGATTCGATGTAATTGTAGAGGTCGGCAAACGTTTTGATTTCGCGCAGTTCTCCGACGGGAATCTTTATCTTGTACGTTTGCTGGATGATGGCAACCAGGTCGACCAGGCTCAGGCTGTCCAGTTGGAGCGTCTCCCGCACGTTGGCTTCGGGTGTGAACAGAGTTTCGTCTACTTCAAATTCGTCAGCCAGCAGGCTGTTTACTTTCTCTACTATCTCTTGACGTGTCATAGCAATGGTGTTTTAAAAGTTCTTTTTATGTTTACAGATTTCTTACGATAAGGGTGGAATTGGTTCCTCCAAACCCGAAGGAGTTGGACAGGAACAGGTCGAAATGAGCCTCGCGCGTCTCGGGCACCACGTTGATGCAGGCCGTCTCTTCGTCCGGGCTTTCGAAGTTAATGTTTCCCGCGATAAAGCCGGCTTTCATCATGAGGATGGAATAAATCAGCTCACTTCCGCCTGCCATCCACATTTCGTGCCCCGTCTGGCTCTTGGTTGAGGTGACAGGCACCCGGTAATCGCCGAAAAGGCGGGCGATGGCCTGCGCCTCGCGGCTGTCGCCGATGCGGGTGGAGGTGGCATGGGCGTTGACGTAACCTATTTGCGCAGGCGTCACGCCGGCGTGTTGCAGGCACAGTTCGAGCGAGCGTGCCGGGCCGTCGACATTGGGCGTAGAGATGTGGTCGCCGTTTCCGGAGAAGCCCCAGCCGACAATCTCGGCCAGGATGGGAGCGCCGCGGCGCAGAGCATGCTCGTAACTTTCGACAATCAGCGTGGCTGCTCCCCCACCCGGCACCAGGCCGTCGCGGTTGCGGTCGAAAGGCCGGCTGGCACGCTCGGGTTCGTTCTCGCGAAGAGAAAAGGATTGTATGCCGTCGAAGGCGGCCACGCTGTACATGTTGTTCTCTTGGGCGCCGCCGCAGACGACGCAATCTTGCAAGCCGTCGCGCACCAGCAGGTAGGCCAGCCCCACGGAATGGGAGCCCGAGGCGCAGGCGGCCGAGGCAGTGAGGTTGATGCCCCGCAAGCGGAACAAGCAGGCCAAGTTCATCGTCACAGTGGAGTTCATCGACTGGAAGATGCTGCCACTGCCACACGCAGCGGTGTCGTTGAACTCGCGGAATTTGTCCAGCGCTTGCATAGTGGCCTCGGCCACCGAGTCGTTGCCGTAGACGATGCCTACCTCGTGGGCGGCGACATAGTCGGGGTCGAGGCGGGCGTGTTGCAGGGCATCGCGGGTGGCCATGTAGGCATATTGTGCCTCTTCGGGCATGAATTGCCTGAGGTTGCGCGAGACATAGGGTTTCAAATCGGGGCGGGGCACGCGGGTGCACAAAGCCGAACGGAATCCCGCCGCCTTCCGTTCTTCGCTAAAGATGACGCCGCTGCGCCCTTCGTACAGCGACTGGCGAACGTCGTCCAACGTCGTTCCCAGGCACGACCAGATGCCCATGCCTGTGATTACTACTCTTCTTTCCATGTCAGTTTTTTCTTATAACACCGCCGCCGTTTGCCCACAGCCGGATGGAGGGGCTTCCATTGCGACAGTTCTTTCAAGTTACTCTCCAGTTGTGGCCCGGTTTCGGCCTGTCTGAAACCAAGCTGATTGTAGACGGGAATGAGGTCGGTGAAGAACAGCGCGTTCACTCCCAAGCCCTGATAGTCCGGGCGGACGGCCACGAGGTACAAGTCGGCCTTGTCTTCGCGCTTCCATTTCAAGGCACGCAGCAAGTGAATCCAGCCCCAGGGCCACAGGCGTCCGCCGCTGCGCTGCAAGGCACGCGTCAGGCTGGGCATCGTGATGGCGACACCCACCAGCTCGCCTTCGGCATTTTCGACCACCGGCACCATGCGCAGGTCCAGCAGGGGGATGTATCGGGCCAGGTACTCGTCTATCTGGCTGTCTTGCAGCTCCGTGTATCCGTACAAGGGGGCATAGGCCTGGTTGAGCAGCCGGAAGACGCGGCGTCCGATGTCGCTCTTGCGCAATTCCCGATGGGTCAGCTTGCGCACCCGCAACCCGAACATCTCGCGGGCCAGTGCGGCCGTACGGGCGTAGCGCTCGGGCACCTGCTGCGGTATCTCGATGCGCGCCTGTACCCAGTCCACTTCCTTCTGGAAGCCCAGTGCCTCCAAGTGCCGGGGATAGTAGGGCGGGTTGTAGATGGTGATGGAAGAGCCGGGACGGTCGAAGTCCTCCAGAAGCATGCCTTCTTTGTCGAAATCGAAAATGCCCATCGGCCCGACAAGGTCTTCCATGCCCTGTCCGCGCCCCCAATCGGCCACGGCTTCCAACAGGGCGGACGAGATGCGGAGGTCGTCTTCAAACTCGATGAAGCCGAAACGCACCTGGCGCGTGCCCCACTTCTGGTTGGCGCGGCGGTTGATGATGCCGGCCACGCGACCCACCGGACGGCCGGAGCCGTCGTAGGCCACAAAGGCACGGATGTCTGAAAACTTCAAGGCAAAGTTCCGCCGCGCGTCGAACGTGTTGCGGACGTCACTCTCCAAGTCGGGCACGTAGTAAGGACAGTCCGCATACAACCGCCTGGGCAGACGGACGAAATCGTCCATCTCACGCCGGCTCTGCACCTCTTTTACAATTACTTCTTCCATAACAAAACGCGAAAGTATAGAAAAGTTTTCTTCATGCAAAACCGGCATAACAGGCAGAGCATTTTTAAAGAATTAGAGACCAACACAAGCACGAGCGCCCAACGAAAGAAACGGACATCCGGGCACGGCGGCCGTCCGCCACGCCTGCGACGCACACGAGGCATGGCCGTCACGAACACGGGCCGCGCTTCGTGTCCGGAAGAAGGGCAATCACCGCAAAGGATAATTATCATACTGATTCTCAACATACTACGTCAGTACAAAGGACAGCCACACACCACCCTCGGGCGAAATACCTTTGTAACGAATTTGTCACTTCCTCTTCAAAAACCCGTAAGAAACCTGTAATACGCACCGCGTACTTTTGCGGCAAAAATTAAAACTAATTCTGAAAAGTATGAAACAGATTGAACGAGTTCTACTGTCATTACTCCTTCTCCTGATGGCCGGACTACCGGTGCTGGCCGATGAGAACGTGAACGAAACCAAACAAGGTGCCATCCGCGGACGCATCATCGACAATGCCCAGCAAACCCTGCCTGGCGCCACCATCTACATCGAATCTCTCCACACAGGCGCCATCAGCGACGTAAACGGCTTCTACACCCTGGCCAACCTCGCAGCCGGCACCTACCGGGTGAAAGTCTCCTACGTAGGCTACTCGCCCGCCGAATTTACCATTACCGTCCCCGAAGGGAAAACCGTCGAACGCGACGTCACCCTGAACGAAGGCATCGAACTGCAAGAAGTCGTCGTGGGCGGCGCCTTCACCGGACAACGCCGCGCCCTCTCTTCGCAGAAGAACGCGATGGGCATCAGCAACGTGGTGTCTGCCGACCAAGTAGGCAAATTCCCGGACTCCAACATCGGCGACGCCCTGAAACGCATCTCGGGCATCAACGTACAGTACGACCAGGGCGAGGCACGCTTCGGACAGGTGCGAGGCACCAGCGCCGACCTCAGCTCCGTCACCATCAACGGCAACCGCATACCTTCCGCCGAGGGTGACACGCGCAACGTACAGCTCGACCTCATCCCCGCCGACATGGTGCAGACCATCGAAGTCAGCAAGGTAGTGACTGCCGACATGGACGGCGACGCCATAGGCGGCTCCGTCAACCTGGTCACCAAGAACACGCCCTACCGGCGCATCTTCAACGCCACCGCCGGAAGCGGATACAACGCGGTCAGCAAGAAAGCCCAGGTCAACCTCGGACTGACCTACGGAGACCGTTTCCTGAACGACAAACTGGGACTGATGATTTCCGGCTCTTACCAATACGCACCCGGCGGCTCGGACAACGCCGAATTTGAATACGACGTCGACGATGACCAAGTCGTACTGAAAGAAGCACAAGTGCGGCAATACTACGTCACCCGCGAGCGCCAAAGCTACTCGCTGGCCCTGGATTACGAATTTAACGCAGACCACAAAATCTCCTTCAAAGGCATGTACAACCGCCGCAACGACTGGGAAAACCGCTACCGCGCCGTCTACAAAGACCTGGACGAAAGCGACCCCACCGAACAGTCCATCGAACTCCAGACCAAAGGCGGAGCCAACGACACGAAAAATGCACGCCTGGAACGCCAACAAACCATGGACTTCACCCTGGACGGCGAACACAACCTGGGCGGACGCGTACTGATGGACTGGGCTGCCTCCTTCTCACGCGCCAGCGAAGACCGACCCAACGAACGCTACTTCGGCCTGAAAATGGACAACAACACGGGCAGCAACCTGCTCAGCACCTTCCACGGCGTAGGCGGACGCACCCCCTACTCCACCCTGGCCTTCCCCGCCCTGAACGACGAAGCCTGGGAGCTGGACGAACTGACCAACAGCGACCAGAGCATCTACGAAAACGAATGGAAGTTCCGCCTCAACTTCGAGATGCCCCTGGCCAAAGGCCTCTTCGGCAACACCCTGCGCTTCGGCGGAAAATATACCAACAAGACGAAAGACCGCGAGACGGAGTGGTACAAGTACGACGAGGCCTTCGACGACAACGACGCCTGGCGCAACAACGGCGCGGCACAAATACGCAGCGGCTTCATGGTGGGCGACTTCTACCCCGAAGGCACACACTTCGTCAGCAAGGAATACCTGGGCAGCATCAACTTCGGCTCCATGGAAGGAGAACCCGACAACGAGGAGATGTCCGGCAACTACCACGCCAACGAGCAAATCACCAGTGCCTACCTGCGCTTCGACCAGAAACTGGGCCGCAAACTCAACCTCATGCTCGGGCTCCGCATGGAACACACCGCACTGGACTACCGCGGCCTGAACTGGGTGGTAGACGAAGAAGAGGAGGAAAGCCTGGCCCCCACCGGCAACCGCAAGAACAACTACACCAACTGGCTGCCCAGCGTACTGCTGAAGTACGACGTCAACGACGACTTTAAGCTCCGCGCCTCGTTTACAGAAACGCTCTCACGCCCCAAATACGCGGCCCTCATTCCCAGCGTCAACTACAACAGTGCCGACGAAGAGGCCACCATCGGCAACCCGGACCTGAAGCCGACTACCTCGTACAACTTCGACCTCAGTGCCGAATACTACTTCAAGTCCGTCGGACTCGTCAGCCTGGGCTTTTTCTACAAGAGCATCAACGACGTGATTGTAGACGAAGTATGGCAGGGCATGTCACCCGAGATACCCATCAGCGGCGACTATAAATACGAAATCAGTAAACCTATCAACGCCTACGACGCCAACCTCTACGGTGTAGAAGTGGCCTACCAGCGCGACTTCAGCTTCATCGCCCCGGCCTTGAAATGCCTCGGATTCTACGGAAACTACACCTACACGGCCAACAAGACCAAGAATCACCACTTCGAGCACCGTGTATTGGAAGAAGGAGAAGAAATCGACATGATAGGCTCGCCCGAACACACGGCCAACGCCTCGCTCTTCTTCGAGAAATGGGGATTCAACCTCCGCCTCTCCTACAATTTCGCCTCCGCTTTCGTGGACGAAATGGGCGAAGTGGCAGAACTGGACAGCTACTACGACAAGGTGAACTACCTGGACCTGAACGCCACCTACACCTTCGGCAAGCGTTTCAAGACGACCATCTACGCCGACGTGACCAACCTGCTCAACCAGCCCCTGCGCTACTACCAAGGCACCAAGGACCGCACCATGCAGGTGGAATACTACGGCGCACGCTTCAACGCAGGCATCAAAGTCAGCTTCTGACCACGCGAAGGCTCATCGCAGCCCTGTACGAAAAGCCATCATAGCCTCGAACGAAAGTGTCTCACTGCCTCGTACGAAAGTCTTTCGCAGCCCTATACGATGAGCCTTCGCAACACCATACAATAGTTCTTCCGGGAACAGACACTGCCTTTTCCCGGAAGATTCCAGATTCGCGCCCCATCTTTGCAGGCCGAAAACAAAAAAAACAGAAGATATCAACACTAAAAACAGAAAGGAAATGAAAATGAAGAAAACACTCCTCCTGCTGCTCCTGACCCTCTGCGGCACATGGGCAGTGGCACAAGAGAAAATCGATTACAGCGTCTACGACGACAAATGCAACTTCTACATCGCCAACGACCTGGGCCGCAACGGCTACTACGACCAGAAGCCCATCGCCGAACTGATGGGCACAATGGCCGAGGAAATAGGCCCCGAATGTGTCATCGCTGCCGGCGACATCCACCACTTCGACGGCGTCGCCTCGGTAAACGACCCCTTGTGGATGACCAACTACGAGCTCATCTACGCCCACCCCGAACTGATGATAGCCTGGCATCCCATCTGCGGCAACCACGAGTACCGCGGCTCGACGCAGGCCGTCATCGACTACAGCCGCATCAGCCGTCGCTGGGAAATGCCAGCCCGTTACTACACCAAGACTTTCAATGAAGAGGGAACCACCGTACGCATCGTATGGATTGACACGACCCCGCTCATCGACAAATACCGCGAGGAATACGATAAGTATCCCGACGCCTGCCAGCAAGACATCAACGCCCAACTGGAATGGCTGGAAGCTACCCTGGCAGCAGCCAAAGAAGATTGGGTAGTAGTGGTAGGCCACCACCCCATTTATGCCGAGACATCAAAAGACGACGTAGAACGCCAAGACATGCAGAAGCGCGTGGACACCATCCTGCGCCGTCACCGCGTGGACATATACATTAACGGCCACATCCACAACTTCCAACACATACGCGTGAAGGGCAGCACCATCGACTACATCACCAACTCAGCCGGCTCGCTCAGCCGCAAGGTGAAACCCATCGAAGGAACCGTGTTCTGCAGCGGCGAACCGGGCTTCTCCATCCTGTCGGCAAGTCCCAAAACTTTGGAACTGCGCATGTTGGACAAGCATGGAAAAGTATTGCATACCGTCACACGAACTAAATAATACTTGAAAAAACGACTGATTATTGCTTCTTTTTCTGTCCCCCGCCTACGGCTTGGTGCCGCGCAGCGGGGGATTTTTCTTTATTCGCCCGACAGACGCTCCAACGTCAAGACCCTGGGCCTTGCAAACGGACGGCTGGGCGTCTCTGCAGCACGGGTCTGCGGTACAAAAGTCTGCTGGTCAAAAGAGATGAACTCCTCCAAACCGGGCGTATAGCCTTCGCCGCGCTGCAACACATTATTGTAAATAGCCCGGCGCGACGGAGCATTGAAGCCCATGATGTTGCTGCGCATCATGCTTTCTTCCGTCGAACGGTAGGCACCTGTCCAATACGTGCAAGCACCTTCGAACACGCCCAAGCCCTGGTCCGCATAGCGCGAGTCGGACAGGAAATCACTCCAGAGCACAGCACTCTGGCTGCTGGTGAAATCCACGTTCATCCACCAGCCATAGTCGCGCTGCTGTTGTTGCCGGTCGGCAATCTCGCCAGCAGGCATGGCTCCCTGTGTCACATACGAATATTCATCATCCAGCTTGCCGATGCCGTGTCCCACGACTTCGTGCACCATCACCCGGCGGAAATCCTCACTGCCCAGTTCATCGATGACCGGGCAATAAGCGATGGAGAAGTCCACCGGATTCCCGTTGCCATCCACGTAACTATAATTAGTGCCACCATAAGCGTCGGTGTTCAGCACTACCACGATTTGTGCATTGTTCAGGTCGATACCATCCACGGCCGAAGCATATTCCTGCACAGCCTGGTCATCGCCTCCCACCAACGTACTGTTTCCTCCTTCCATCCAACAACTCAAAGCCGTTTCATAGCCGTCGGCAAAGATATTGTGGCGCGACACAGCCGTAACGGAATAAATATCGAAATAGTCCTGCAACGAACGGATAGGCTCTTCGGTGAAAAGATTCTCCACGGCCTGGTTCATCACCCGCCCATAGTAGCCATTGTCTATCTCCCTGTCGATGAAGCCATCGCCCACCATCACCAAGGGGATGCCACTGCCCTGCGTATGCGGCTGCAACAGCTCCACCTGCTTGTCTTTTTCATAATTGGTACTCTCACCCGTACCCTGTCCCATCTGTATGATGGTAACCGTGGCCAACAGGTTGGCATCGGTCAGCGACTCATTCGTGCTCGAAATCTTACCAAAATAAACAACCGTAGTACGCGCCTGGTAATTCTCATTGGGCAACACACGCACAGGCAAATAATAAGTCACTTCCTCCACGGCCCGAGTATCCGGCTGATTGGTCATCCATTCACAATCGCTCTGCGTAAAAATGCCCAACTCGTCCTGCGGCAATGTCGTGCGGAAATACACATTCAAGTCCCCTCCATCTATACTCATGGTAACAACCGGATCTTCCACGAAAATATACTCATCCTGCCGCACTGTGACATTAACCGAGTTGCCCCCCGCCTTCAGACTCAACGTAGCCTGGCGCACTTCCCCGCTATCATTCGGCTTGAGCACGCTCAACGTCACCTGCTGTTGGCCGGCAGCCCCGCTTTGTGGAGATACCTCCAACCAATCGGCATCGGTACTCGCACTCCACCTATCTTCTGCTGTAAACGACAAGGCATAAGTGGCACCAGCTTCCGCCCCTATCGAGACCTCCTCACTCGTGGAATGACCGATAATAATACCGCCGCCTTGCTCTTCGTCGGAACAAGAATAAGTCAGAAACAACAATCCTGAAAGAAACAATAGAAAAGCTTGATTTTTCATAAAATGTAACATGTAATTAAACAAAAACGACTATTAATTATTAATCTATTTGCCCATACAGTCTGCCATGAGCATAAATTTCCCCATAAAACACCTGCTGCCGGCCGCCCCTATCTGTTCGTACCCATCCAAGTCCACCGATGCCAGACATACTCCAGGGGGCCTTGCTTATGCCTGCCCAGCCACCATTTGCAAAATTGAACTTGCAGCAAGAACGTGCACACACCAATCAACAGACTTACCGTATATCCGCAATAAGGCGCCAGATACAGCCCGAAAGGGAAATAGACAGCAGCCCCTATGACAGACTGAGCGATATAGTTCGTAAGGCTCATCCTGCCGTAGAAACGTAAATCTCCCACCGCCCTCTCAAACTTCTTGTTCTGGAAAAGAAGCACAAAAGAAGCAACCAGCACCAACATAAAAGCCAACTTCTGCCACATATCAAACACTGTCCCCACGGTCTGCTGTATGAACGCATCGTTTTCCATCACCAGCTCTTTCAAGGCATACAAAGGTGCGAATGTCACTGCCGAGACTGCAAGAATCCTTGTCCACAAACGCAGATTACGTTCCGAAGTGACAAACAGTTGCCGCCTGCCGATATAGAAACCAAGCAAAAACAGTCCCGCTGTCTGAAAGAAACGGCCGGCATTGACCGCCCACAGCAAACTGGCTTTCTGTCCCAACGTGACATTTCCCCAGATGAACGCTCCCAAATCTCCGGCCTTTGTATATTCAGCCACCTCTGCATACATCTCGCCCACCTTCCAGTCGGGCAACTGATGCTCCGGATTGAACAGGCTGGCCACATAATGATACCACTCCACCGGTTGCAGCAGAAACAAGACAGAAGCCACCAGAAGAGCCTTGTCACTCCAGTTGCGGGTAAAAAACAATACGACTCCCACCAGCACAAACAACAGCAGTACGTCTCCCGCCGGGAAAAAAGCCGCATTCAGCGTAGCAAACCCAGCCAACAACACCAGACGCCACAGGAAACGATAACCGAAATCCTTGCCCTGTCTTTTCTGGTTATTGCTCTGGATATAGAACGTAAAACCGAACAACAAGGCAAAAATAGCATACGCCTTCCCTGCAAACAAACTGAATATGCCTGTAAAGACTCCCTGGTCCAAAACATTCAGCCAACCGGGAGAATCCAACGGATATACCGGAAATATAAAATGCTCCAGGTTGTGAACCAAGATAATAGCCATCACCGCAAACCCGCGAAGGGCATCCACAACCTCAATACGAGGATTTTTCTTCAGGACTTGTTCCATTGTCATTCATTCTTGTTCATGCAAACGCTTCAAAATTCACGATTGCAAATTTAGATAAAATCCTTGGTATTCTACATCGGCAGAATAAAAAGAGAGGGGATGTCAAAACAAAAAGTAGACTGACAATCTGTTATCCGCGTCTAAAAAATGTTTTGGCCGTTGTGTACAGATGCACAAAGCCCCCCCGGCAAGTCACCCCGCCGGAAGCTTCATTCATCCTGTTAGTGGCATTAAAATTGCAGAATAGGATACCATCTTTCACTTTCCTCAAAATATCTTCTGCTGTTTTGCAAGCTCCTTTCGTTCGCTTGTTTGCTTTTTCTATAAACTCATTGTCATAGATGCCTATCAGGTGGATTCCGTTAAATTCAGATACAGGTTTGACAAATACAATGCCATCGCATATGTCACTAAGCTTTTGTTCTTTTGTGTAAGACGAACCTTTCTTGCCATAACTTGACCGTTTCATCGTAGGATTAACGAAATAGGTTTCTGTTCTTAATAAAGGAAAATCCTCTTTTAAATCAAATCCAACAGGTTTATTACCGTATTTCTGAAAAGCTTTATCTATTACACCGTCAGCTATAAGATTCCACCGTGTCTGACCATTCTCTATATAGCCTCTGCTTCCCATTTGAGCACCCCATAATCGCCATCCGTACCGATTTGCCCACATCCTCCCGCACGATTTGAAAAAGAAATAACAAAAAGCAAAAAACAAACCGCCAAATGTTCCTTTTCCTCACGAATTAGCGTATCTTTGCCGCCAAATAGACACAATAGAACATCATGGCTGTAACCATCAAGAAAGTATCCAACCGACGGGACCTCAAGCGGTTCATCCGCTTCAACTACGAATTGTACAAAAACAATCCCTACTCCGTGCCCGACCTCTACGACGACATGCTGCGCACACTCAGCAAGGAGAAAAACGCCGCTTTCGAGTTTTGCGAAGCCGACTACTTCCTGGCCTACAAAGACGGCAAGCTGGTCGGCCGCGTGGCCGCCATCATCAACCACCGCGCCAACCAGGCATGGGGCAAGCAGGAAGTGCGCTTCGGATGGATAGACTTCATCGACGACACAGAAGTGTCCGAAGCCCTTATCCACACCGTCGAACAATGGGGACACGAACGGGGCATGACCCAAATCCAAGGCCCCTTGGGCTTCACCGACATGGATGCCGAAGGCATGCTGATAGAAGGTTTCGACCAACTGGGCACCATGGCCACCATCTACAACTATCCCTACTATCCCGCACACATGGAACGGCTGGGATTCCGCAAAGACGCCGACTGGGTGGAATTCAAAATCTACATCCCCGACGCCATCCCCGACAAACACCGCCGCATCTCCGAACTGGTACAGCGCAAATACAACCTACAAATAAAAAAATACACCTCAGGCAAGAAAATCGCACGCGACTACGGCCAAGCCATCTTCGAACTCATCAACGAAGCCTTCGCCCCCCTGTACGGCTATTCCGCCCTGTCGCAACGGCAGATAGACCAATACGTCAAAATGTACCTGCCCATCCTCGACCTGCGCATGGTCACCCTCGTCACCGACGCCGACGACCGGCTGATAGCCGTAGGCATCTCCATGCCCTCCCTGTCGAACGCCCTCCAGAAAGCACACGGCCGCCTCCTGCCCTTCGGATGGTTCCACCTGCTGAAAGCACTCTACTTCAAACGCCGCTCACACATCCTCGACCTGCTGCTGGTGGCCGTGAAGCCCGAATACCAGAACAAAGGCGTCAACGCCCTGCTCTTCTCAGACCTCATCCCCGTCTACCAACAACTGGGCTTCGAATACGCCGAAAGCAACGTCGAACTGGAACTGAACGGCAAGGTGCAGGCACAGTGGGAC
>DXCK01000032.1 GCA_019116045.1 Candidatus Bacteroides merdipullorum
ACTAAACGTGTATATACATATATATATAATATAATATGATCAAGAAAGTATTGATTGCCAACCGGGGCGAGATTGCCGTGCGCGTGATGCGTTCCTGTCGCGAGATGGGGATACTGAGCGTGGCCATCTTCTCTGAAGCCGACCGCACGTCGCACCACGTATCGTATGCCGACGAAGCCTATTGCATTGGCCCGGCCGTGGCAAAGGAAAGTTACCTGAACATCGAGAAAGTGATTGCCGTGGCCAAGCGTTGCGGTGCCGATGCCATCCATCCGGGCTACGGATTCCTGTCGGAGAATGCCGACTTTGCAAGGAGGTGCCGCGAGGAAGGCATCATCTTCATCGGACCGGCACCCGAGACGATGGAGGCCATGGGCGACAAGATTGCTGCCCGCAAGCGCATGATTGCCGCCGGTGTGCCCGTAGTGCCCGGCACGGAGCAGCCGCTGCAAAGCGTGGAAGAAGCCGTGCGCATCTGCAACGAGATTGGCTATCCCGTGATGCTGAAAGCCTCGATGGGCGGCGGAGGCAAGGGTATGCGCCTCATCCACAGCGAAGACGAAGTGGCCGAGGCCTACAACACCGCCCGCTCTGAATCCATGTCTTCCTTCGGCGACGACACCGTCTACCTGGAGAAGTTCGTGGAGGAGCCGCACCACATTGAGTTCCAAATCCTGGGCGACAACCACGGCAACGTCATCCACCTGTTCGACCGCGAATGTTCCGTGCAAAGGCGTAACCAGAAGATTGTGGAGGAAAGCCCCTCGCCCTTCCTGACGCCGGAGCTGCGCCGCGAGATGGGCGAAAAGGCCGTGGCCGCAGCCAAGGCGGTGAACTACAGCGGCGCGGGCACCATCGAGTTTCTGGTGGACAAGCACCGTCACTTCTATTTCCTCGAAATGAATACCCGCCTGCAAGTGGAGCATCCCATCACGGAGGAAGTGATGGGCGTGGACTTGGTGAAGGAGCAAATCCGCATCGCCAACGACGAGGTGCTGCACTTGCATCAGGAGGACCTCTTCCAGCGCGGACACGCCATCGAGTGCCGCATCTGTGCCGAGGACACGGAGAACAACTTCATGCCCTCGCCCGGCATCATCAAGCAGCTGACCGAGCCGAACGGCATCGGCGTGCGCATCGACAGCTACGTCTACGAGGGTTACGAAATCCCCATCTACTACGACCCCATGATTGGCAAGCTCATCGTCTGGGCCACCACGCGCCAGTATGCCATCGAGCGTATGCGCCGTGTGCTCTACGAGTATAAGATTACGGGGCTGAAGACCAACCTGGCCTATCTGAAGCGCATCATGCACGTGCCCGACTTCGTGCGCGGCGAATACAACACGCTCTTCATCGCCAAGAACGCCAAGATGCTGGTGCGCAACAACACCCACAACGAGGAACTGGAGAACATCGCCATGATAGCCGCCTACATGGACTACTTGGTGAACCTGGAGGAAAACGCCTCCACCCAGTTGCCCGACGCGCGGCCCATCAGCCGCTGGCGCGAGTTTGGCTTGCAGAAAGGCGTGCTGAGAATCTGACCCCACCCTCCCCCGCTCGGAGCACCCCTTATTATTTGACGGGGGCGTCAAACGAGCTTTTGACGGGGGCGTCAAACGAGCTTTTGACGGGGGCGTCAAATGAGCTTTTGACCGGGTGGGCAAATGAGCTTTTGACCGGGTGGGCAAACGCCCCATCATCAATAAGAACTTAAAATAAACGAAAGAATGGAAATACATATTGGCGACCGCGTGGCCGACGTCACGCTGGTCAGCAAAGAAGGAAACAAGGTGCAGCTCACCATCGACGGCCAACCCTACGAGGTAGACATTGTGATGGCCGAGAACGGTAACTGCTCCATCCTGCACAACGGCAATTCATTCAACGCCGGCCTGGTGCGCGGAGAGGGAGGCAAGAACTATGATGTCAATATCCTGACGCGCTCCTTCCACGTGGACATCGTGGACACGCAGGCCAAGTATCTGCACACCCGCAAGGGAGCCGACGAGAAGCAGGACAACAAAATCGTGGCCCCCATGCCCGGCAAGGTGGTCAGCATCCCCGTCAAGGTGGGCGACCAACTGGCCGCCGGCGACATCGCCATCGTGCTCGAGGCCATGAAGATGCAGAGCAACTACAAGGTCAGCGCCGACTGCGTCGTGCGGAATATCCTCGTCTCCGAAGGCGAGGCGGTCAATGCCAACCAGACGCTGATTGAACTGGAAATCGTTAAGGAATCAATCATCAGTTGACAAGGGGACAAGTTAACAAGGGAACAAGGAATAAAGCAGACACTTGCGGCCTTGTAGCCTTGTTAACTCGTCAACTTGTCAACTAAAAACAAAAGACTATGAATAGAGAAGAAATATACAGCCAGTTTGAAGAACTGGACAAACGCGCCTCCCTGGGCGGCGGCGTGGACAAGATAGAGAAGCAGCACACCATGGGCAAGATGACCGCCCGCGAGCGCATCGAACTGCTGCTGGACAAGGGCACGTTCAACGAACTGGACAAATTCGTCAATCACCGTTGCACCAACTTCGGCATGGAGAAGAAGCAAATCCCCGGCGACGGCATGGTGACGGGTTATGGCAAGATAGACGGCCGTCTGGTCTTTGTATATGCCTATGACTTCACGGCACATGGAGGCTCGCTGAGCGAGACCAACGCCGCCAAGATTGTCAAGGTGCAGGAATTGGCGCTGAAGAACGGCGCACCCATCATCGCCCTGAACGACTCGGGCGGCGCCCGCATCCAGGAAGGCGTGAACAGCCTCGAAGGTTATGCTTCCATCTTCTATCAGAATACCATCGCCTCGGGCGTCATCCCGCAAATCTCCGCCATCCTCGGCCCCTGCGCCGGCGGCGCCTGCTATTCGCCCGCGCTGACCGACTTCATCTTCATGGTGAAGGAGCAGAGCCACATGTTCATCACCGGCCCGGATGTGGTGAAGACCGTCACCAACGAGGTGGTGGACAAAGAAGAACTGGGCGGCGCCTACACGCATAGCTCGAAGAGCGGCGTCACCCACTTCATGTGCAACAACGAAGAGGAGACGATGATGACCATCCGCGAGCTCCTCAGCTTCCTGCCCAGCAATAATATGGAGGACGCCCCCTTCATCCCCTGCACGGACGACATTCATCGCCAGACGGAAGCCCTTCAGACCGTCATCCCCGAAGACCCGAACCTGCCCTATGACATCAAGGACATCATCGAGCCGGTGCTGGACAACCAGTACTTCTTCGAGGTCATGCCCCACTTTGCCAAGAACGTCGTCATCGGCTTCGGCCGTCTGAACGGTCGCTCCGTGGGCATCGTAGCCAACCAGCCCGCCTACCTGGCAGGTGTCCTGGACATCGACGCCAGCGACAAGGCCGCCCGTTTCATCCGCTTCTGCGACTGCTTCAACATACCTATTATTACGTTCGAAGACGTGCCCGGCTTCTTGCCCGGCACCGTGCAGGAGCACAACGGCATCATCCGCCACGGCGCCAAGATTGTCTACGCCTATGCCGAGGCCACTGTGCCCAAGATTACGCTCATCACCCGCAAGGCCTACGGCGGCGCCTACATCGTGATGTCCAGCAAGCCTACGGGCGCTGATGTCAACCTGGCCTATCCGCAGGCGCAGATTGCCGTGATGGGAGCCGAGGGAGCGGTAAACATCCTCTACCGCAAGGCATCCGCCGAAGAGAAGGCTGGCATCATCCAGGAGTACGAAGAGAAGTTCAACAACCCCTACCGTGCGGCCGAACGCGGCTACATCGACGAGATTATCATGCCGCGCGACACCCGCTACAAACTGGTGCAGGCCCTGGAGATGGCGCACAACAAGAACCAGAGCAATCCGCCGAAGAAGCATGGCAACATGCCGCTCTGAGGCAATTAGTTGAGAATTAAAAAATAAGGATGGAGAATGGGTACAGGCCTGCTTGAGATGGATTTCCTTGGCAGTAGCCGATAACCGATTCTCCGTCCTTATTTTTTATTTCTCAATTTTTAATTCTCAATTCTCAATTTACCTCAACAATATCCTTTCCAAAAGGTGTCAGCGCCAACCCAGCCAACTTGAAATGCTGTAGTCCGAAAGGAATGCCAATGACCGTGATACACAGTATAGCTCCAAAAAACAAGTGAGATACAGCAATCCAAATACCTCCCAACAGAATCCATAGCACATTCATCAGCACATGCAGGCAGCCGCTTGAACGCTCACCGCTCACCACCTTCTTGCCAAACGGCCACAAGGCCAGCCCTGCCAACTTCAACGTCTGCATACCGAAAGGAATACCCACAATGGTTACCATCAGCAACAAGCTCGATATCACATATTCAATGGCTGTAAAAACACCACCCAATACCAGCCACAAAACATTCATAAAACAACCCATAAGCTCTTTCATTTTACAATTACAAAGACAAAGGTAATGCTTTGTTCCCCATATCTGCTACAATAGCCAAAAGAAATTACATCTCTCCCCTCAAGAAAAAAATAAGGCAATTGCTTTCTCTATTGCCCCAACGTTTTGTAGAAATTCCTTTCACCCTACTACCACAATTCATTCCAACATCCCTCCATATACAACTGATATCTGAAAGCGCAAAACATCTGAGGAAATAAAATAGTTA
>DXCK01000033.1 GCA_019116045.1 Candidatus Bacteroides merdipullorum
TCGGTCAAAAGCCGGCGTCAGGGTGACGATTTCGGGTGTATTCTTCTCTTTCCTGATAAAGCTGATGCAAGTGTTTAGCGCGATGCGGTATATCCAGGTAGAGATTTTACATTCATGTCTGAATTTGCCAAACGCTTTCCACAAGTTTAACACAACCTCTTGGTATAAGTCGTTCAGAGGCGTGTCGGGAGTGGTGTACATATAACACACCTTGTAGATGACGCGCTCATAGGTTCGTATCGTTGCTACAAACTCTTGCTCTATGCTTTCCATCTTCTTGTTAAAGAATTCCTGTTCCCTATGGGTTATTTTTACTGTATAAGTCGCCCGGAGTGTTGATAAATCACAAGCCTGTGCAAAAATAATCAGATTTGGTGTCATCCAAGTAGAGCGGCCAGGAACTTTTTCATTCTTTCCACTGTAAGTCCCCGGCGGTGGGCGTAATCCTTCAGTTGGTCTTCGCCAATGCGGCCCACAGCGAAGTAGCGGGCGGCGGGATGGGCCAACATCAATCCGGAAACGGAGCTGTGCGGATGCATGGCTCCGTTTTCTGTCAGGGTGATGCCGATGCGTTGCATGTCCAGCAGGTTGTCCAGGATGAAGTTGACGGACTGGTCGGGCAGGGAAGGGTAGCCCACGGCGGGGCGGATGCCTTGGAAGCGTTCGGCCAGCAGGTCGGGGATGGGCAGGTTTTCGTCCGGAGCGTAGCCCCAGGCTGTCTGGCGGACGTATTGGTGCATCTTCTCTGTGGCGGCTTCGGCCAGGCGGTCGCCGAGGGTCTGGATGAGCAGGTCGCGGTAGGGGTCGCCCGGAGTGTGGAGGGCTTCAAGCCCGTTGACGGTAGAGGCGAACAGCCCCACCGTATCTGCCTTGCCCGACGACAGCGGCCGCACAAAGTCGCTCAGGCAGAGGTGGGGAGCTCCCTGCGTGTTGGGTTTCTGCTGGCGTAGCAACGGGAAGACGGTAGTGCCATCGATGAGGAGGTTGTCTTCGTCCGCATTGGCGCGGCAGAGGCGGAAGATGCTGGATGTGGCAAGCTCGCCTTCCAGTTCGTCCAGCACCTGCAAGGCATCTTCTTGCAGTTGGCGTGCTTCCGGCGTGTGCGTGGCTGTGGGCTTGAATCCCCAGGCATGGAAGAAGTACGTCCAGTTGATGTAGGGGGCTACTTCGTGAATCCGGTAGGTGAGCAACTGTGCGTCAGGCATGGAAGCGCAGCTCCTCTCCGCGGTAGGTGTCGTCCACGCCCGTGGTGTGGTCGTAGACAAGGTGTCCGTTGGCAAAGGTCTTTTCCACCTGCCATTCGAAGGTGCGTCCTTCCAGCGGGCTCCAGCCGCATTTGCTCAGAATCTTGTCGCGGGTCAGTTGCCAGTGGGTGTGGGGGCGGACCAGCACCAGGTCGGCCCGGTAGCCTTCGCGGATGAAGCCGCGGCCTTCGATGCGGAAGAGGCGGGCGGGGGCGTGGCACATCTTCTCCACCACGAGCTCGGGGGTGAAGATGCCTTCGTCGGCCAACTGCAACATGCTGACCAGCGAGAACTGCACCATCGGCATGCCCGAAGCGGCCCGCAGGGCGCCTCCGGTCTTTTCGGTCAGCAGGTGCGGGGCGTGGTCGGTGGCGATGAGGTCTATCTGTCCCTCCACGACGGCCCGGCGCAGGGCGTCGCGGTCGGCCTGGCGTTTGACGGCGGGGTTGCACTTGATGCAGGCGGCCAGCATCCTGTAGTCCTTCATCTCGAACAGCAGGTGTGCCACGCAGGCTTCGGCCGTTATCTGCTTCGTCCCGTCCAGGGGGGCGTTGCTGAACAGCGGCAGTTCCTTGGCCGTGGAGACGTGCATCACGTGCAGGCGGGCGCCGGCTTCGGTGGCCAGTTGGACGGCCAGGCGCGACGAGGCGTAGCAGGCCTGCACGGTGCGGATGTAGGGATGTTTGTTGAGGGGGATGTCGGCCCCGTCGATGTAGGCGGCCTTGTATTTCTCGGTGTTGCGGCGGATGATGTCCTGGTCTTCGCAGTGTGCGGCGATGAGCATGTCCGTGCCGCCGAAGATGCGCCGCAGGCTGTCCATGCGGTCCACCAGCATGTTGCCCGTGCTGGAGCCCATGAAGAGCTTGATGCCGCACACGCGCGTCCGGTCCAGGCGGGGGAAGAGGGTGTAGTTGTCATTGGTGGCGCCGAAGTAGCACGAGTGGTTCACCACGCACTTTTCTGCCAGCAACGCCTGTTTCTGCTCCAGGGCTTCGAGGGTCACGGTGGGCGGGTTGGTGTTGGGCATGTCCATGATGGAGGTCACTCCGCCCGCGGCTGCGGCGCGGCTCTCGCTGAGGATGTCGGCCTTGTGCGTCAGTCCGGGGTCGCGGAAGTGCACGTGGTCGTCGATGACGCCGGGCAGCAGGCAGCAGCCGGTGGCGTCGATGGTCTCGTCGCACGGGGCGGAGAGGGGCCGGCCGTCGGTCAGTATCTCGGCGATGCGCCCGTCGGCGATGACGAGGGAGCCTTGCTTGCGCTGTCCCTCGTTGATGATGGTTGCGTTGTGTATCAGGGTTCGTTTCATTGCTATATAAATCTTGGGATTAATCGTTTTACAATCCTGCACCCCCGCAGGGTTATGCTCCTGCACCCCCGCAGGGTTATGCCCCTGCACCCTCGCAGGGTTATGCTCCAGCGCCTCCGCAGGGTTATGCCCCAGCGCCCCCGCAGGGTTAACCCTCCCGGCGCCCCCTCCGGGTTATAACCCCCGGCACCCTCCGGGTAGTAACCCCCGGTACCCTCCGGGTAGTAACCCCCCGGACCCTCCGGGTAGTAACCCTCCGGACCCTCCGGGTCGGGCACGGGGTTAGCGTTGGTATTTCCGCCACAGGCTGTCCCACTTCAGGCGGATGACGCCGAAGACGGCTTCGCCGAAGATGCTGGAGTTCATCTTCGACGTGCCCAGCTCGCGGTTGATGAAGATGACGGGCACCTCGTGAATGCGGAAGGCGTACTTGTAGGCGGTGAACTTCATCTCTATCTGGAAGGCGTAGCCCTTGAAGCGGATGCTGTCCAGCGGGATGGTCTGGAGCACGCGGCGGCGGTAGCACACGAATCCCGCCGTGGTGTCGTGGATGGGCAGGCCGGTGATGAGGCGCACGTATTTCGAGGCGAAGTAGGACATCAGCACGCGTCCCATGGGCCAGTTGACCACGTTGACGCCGCTGACGTAGCGCGAGCCGATGCTGACGTCCGCCCCCTCGTCATGACAGGCGGCATAGAGGCGCGGCAGGTCGGCGGGGCTGTGGCTGAAGTCGGCATCCATCTCGAAGATGTATTCATAGTCCCGCTCCAGTGCCCAGCGGAAGCCGGCGATGTAGGCCGTGCCCAGTCCCTGCTTGCCGGGGCGTTGCAGCATGAAGAGGCGGTCGGCAAACTCCTCGCGTTGCAGGCGCTTGACGATGTCGGCCGTGCCGTCGGGCGAGTTGTCCTCCACCACCAGTATGTGGAAACCGTGCTCCAGTCCGAAGACGGCGCGAATGATGTTCTCTATGTTTTCCCGCTCGTTGTAGGTGGGGATGATGACGATGCTGTCCGAAGTAGTATTCATAGTCTTTATTAGCTACGAGCTACGAGCTACACAAGCTACGAGTTACGAGCTACGAGTCTCCTTTCCCCCAACAGGCTTGCCACTCGTAGCTCGTAGCTTGTAGCTCGTAGCTCATAGCCGGATTATCACTTGCAAAAGTACAGCTTTTCCCTCACATCCCGCGCAAGTTGGGCGATTATTTCGTACTTTTGCGCCCGTAAACCGAAAGCGTATGACCCTAAGCGAACTGCAACAACTCTATGCCGCCCATCCCAACGTGGAGGCCATGCGGCGTCTGCTGGACACGCCGTCCGTTCATCATATCTATTGCGGGGGCCTCGTGGGCTCGTCTGCCTCGCTCTTCGCCTCCGTGCTGGCCGGGCAGGCCCTCCGTCCGTTTGTCTTCATCCTGGGCGATGTGGAAGAAGCCGGCTATTTCTACCACGACCTGGTGCAAGTGCTGGGCGACGCGGAAGTGCTGTTCTTCCCCTCGTCTTTCCGCCGCGCCATCAAGTACGGGCAGAAGGATGCCGCCAACGAGATACTGCGCACCGAGGTGCTGAGCCGCCTGCAACGGGCCGACTCGTCCCTCTGCATCGTCACCTATCCCGACGCCCTGGCCGAGAAGGTGGTGTCGCGCACCGAACTGACCGACAAGACCCTGAAGCTGCACGCCAACGAGCGGGTGGACATGACCTTCGTCACCGAGGTGCTGCACAGCTACGGCTTCGAGCGCGTGGATTATGTCTACGAACCCGGCCAGTATGCCGTGCGCGGCAGCATCATCGACGTCTTCTCCTTCTCCTCCGAATACCCCTACCGCATCGACTTCTTCGGCGACGAGGTGGAGAGCATCCGCACCTTCGAGGTAGAGACGCAGTTGTCGAAGGACCGGAAGGACAGCATCGTCATCGTGCCCGACCTCAGCCACGACCTCGAGCAGAAGGGCACGGGAGGCATGGTCTCCTTCCTCGACTTCCTGCCTGCCGACACCGTGCTGGCCATGCGCGACTTCCTCTGGCTGAGGGAACGCATCCAGCAAGTGCACGACGAGGCGCTCACTCCGCAGGCCATTGCCGCCCGCGAGGCCGAGGAGAACGGCGCCATCTCGCTGGACGGCAAGCTCATCGACGGGGGAGAGTTCACCGTGCGTGCCCTCGACTTCCGCCGCCTGGAGTTCGGCACCAAGCCTACGGGGACGCCGGATGCCACGCTCGCCTTCCATACCTCGGCGCAACCCATCTTCCACAAGAACTTCGACCTCGTGGCGCAGAGCTTCACCGACTATCTCTCCCGAGGTTATACATTATATATATGTAGTGACAGCCGCAAGCAGACCGACCGCATCCGCGCCATCTTCGACGACCGGGGAGACCGCATCACCTTCACCGCCGTCGACAAGACCCTGCACGAAGGCTTTGCCGACGACACCCTGCACCTCTGCATCTTCACCGACCACCAGTTGTTCGACCGCTTCCATAAGTATAACCTCAAGAGCGACAAGGCACGCAGCGGCAAGGTGGCCCTTTCCTTGAAGGAGCTGAACCAGTTCACCCCCGGCGACTACGTGGTGCACACCGACCACGGCGTGGGGCGCTTCGCCGGACTGGTGCGCATCCCCAACGGCAACACCACGCAGGAGGTGATGAAGCTGGTCTATCAGAACGACGACGTGGTGTTCGTCTCCATCCACTCCCTGCACAAAGTGTCCAAATACAAGGGCAAGGAGGGCGAGCCGCCCCGCCTGAACAAGCTGGGCACGGGGGCTTGGGAGAAGCTGAAGGACCGCACGAAGAAGAAGATTAAGGACATTGCCCGCGACCTCATCAAGCTGTACTCCCAGCGCCGCGAGGAAAAGGGCTTCCAGTTCAGCCCCGACAGCTTCCTGCAACGCGAGCTGGAGGCCAGCTTCCTCTACGAAGACACACCCGACCAGAGCAAGGCCACGGCCGAGGTGAAGGCCGACATGGAGAGCGCCCGCCCGATGGACCGTCTGGTGTGCGGCGACGTGGGCTTCGGCAAGACGGAGGTGGCCATACGCGCCGCGTTCAAGGCCGTGACGGACAACAAGCAGGTGGCCGTGCTGGTGCCCACCACCGTCCTGGCCTACCAGCACTTCCAGACCTTCCGCGAGCGGTTGAAGGACATGCCCTGCCGCGTGGAGTACCTCAGCCGTGCCCGTACCTCGGCACAGGCACGGGCCGTCATCAAGGGACTGGCCGCGGGCGAGGTCAACATCCTCATCGGCACGCACCGCATCCTGGGCAAAGACGTCAAGTTCAAGGACCTGGGCCTGCTCATCATCGACGAGGAGCAGAAGTTCGGCGTCAGCGTCAAGGAGAAGCTGCGGCAGATGAAGGTCAACGTCGATACCCTCACCCTGACTGCCACGCCCATACCCCGCACCCTCCAGTTCTCGCTGATGGGGGCGCGCGACCTCAGTGTCATACAGACGCCGCCGCCCAACCGCTATCCCATACAGACGGAGGTGCATACGTTCAACGAGGAGGTCATCACCGACGCCATCAACTTCGAGATGAGCCGCAACGGGCAGGTGTTCTTCGTCAACAACCGCATCGCCAACCTGCCGGAGCTGAAGGCACTCATCGAGCGCAACATCCCCGACTGCCGCGTCTGCATCGGCCACGGACAGATGGCTCCCGAAGAGTTGGAGAAGATTATCCTGGACTTCGTGAACTATGACTACGACGTGCTGCTGGCCACGACCATCATCGAGAGCGGCATCGACATCCCCAATGCCAACACCATCATCATCAACCAGGCGCAGAACTTCGGCCTCTCGGACTTGCACCAGATGCGTGGCCGCGTGGGCCGCAGCAACAAGAAGGCTTTCTGCTACCTGCTGGCGCCCCCTCTGTCCAGCCTGACGCCCGAGGCCAAACGCCGCCTGCAAGCCATCGAGAACTTCAGCGACCTGGGCAGCGGCATACACATCGCCATGCAGGACCTCGACATACGCGGGGCGGGCAACATGCTGGGCGCCGAGCAGAGCGGCTTCATCGCCGACCTGGGCTATGAGACGTATCAGAAGATCCTGTCCGAGGCTGTGCGCGAGTTGAAGACCGATGAGTTTGCCGACCTTGTGGCCGAGGAGCAGCAGGCTGCCGACGGCTCGGGCAAAATCAGCGGCGAGCAGTTTGTCGAAGAGTGCCAGGTGGAGAGCGACTTGGAACTGCTGCTCCCTGCCGACTACGTGACCGGCAGCAGCGAGCGCATGTTGCTCTACCGCGAGCTGGACGGCCTGACGCTGGACAAGGATGTGGAGGCTTTCCGCGACCGCCTGGTCGACCGCTTCGGCCCTGTGCCGCCCGAGACGGAGGAACTGCTCCGCATCGTCCCCTTGCGCCGCATCGCCGCCCGGCTGGGTGCCGAGAAGGTCTTTCTGAAGGGCGGGCGCATGACACTCTACTTGGTGAGCAATCCCGACAGTCCCTACTATCAGAGCCAGGCTTTCGGCCGCCTTATCGCCTACATGATGAAGTACACCCGCCGCTGCGACCTGCGCGAGCAGAACGGCAAGCGCTCGATGTTGGTGAAGGAGGTCACTACCGTCCGGGAGGCGCTGGGCATCCTGCAAGAGATGCTGGCCATGCCGGTGGAGGGGTGAGGCTCAGCCCTTGGAATAAACTTTTCGCCCTGCTCCGGTTGATTTCCGGCACAGGGCGATTCCTTTCTTCTCCTATCCATCAGTCATTCTTACGCGTGGCGCGGTCGGATGCGCTTCATCACCGTCTCCACGCCTTCCTTGATGCGGCTGGTCAGGATAACCAGCACCACGGCCACCAGTATCAGCACGATGCCTGTCGCCTCGCGGGCCGTGAACGCCTCGCCGAAGACGCACGCCCCGATGACTACCGCCGTCACTGGCTCCAGTGCACCGAGGATGGACGTCAGCGTGCCGCCGATGTGGTGTACGGCCAGCAGCAGCGTGATGTTCGAGATGACCGTCGGCATCACCGCCAGCAGCACTACCAGGCCCACGCTCCCCCAGTCGGGCAGGGGCTGGAAGCTGCCTTGCACGCCGTTCTTCACGGTGAACGTCAGCGCCGTGAACAGGAAGACGTAGAACGCCAGCTTGCGGCTGTGCATCTCCCGCAGGCGTGACTTGTTGACCGACACGATGTAGCTGGCATAACCCACGGCCGACAGCAGCACGACCACCACGCCCCAAGCGTCGAGCGTCAGCTCCGTGCCTTGGAGCGACAGCCGGGCCACGCCCGCCACCGCCAGCACGATGGCCAGCCATGTCACCCACGAAGCCCCCTCGCGAAACAGCAGCAGCATCAGCAACGTCGTGAAGATGGGGTAGGTGAAGTGCAGCGTCGTCGCCACGCCCGCGCCCATTACCTCGTAGCCGTAGAGCAGGAACATCGACGAGGCCGTGTAGAACAGCGCCATCACCACCAGCAGCGGCACGTCGCGCCACGCGATGCGGAACGACTCGCCCTTCACCACCATCATCGTGCCCAAGGCCACAGTGGCCGCCACGAAACGGTAGAACAGGATGCTGTCTGAGGTCAGGCCCCGCTGCATCAGCGGCAGGGTGAACAAAGGGATGAGGCCGAAGGTCACCGATGTGGCCAGGCCGTAGAGAAAACCTTTCAGTCTGGATGTGTTCATAAGTCAGTTCAAATGTAAAAATGTCACGTTTTTGCCCGGCAAAGGTACGCATATTATGGCATCGCGCCTACTTTTCGGGCCGAAAAGGACAAAATTCTGTCTCCGTGCCCTTGCCCATCTCCGACAAATGCCCTATCTTTGCGCCCGCAATCCGGAAGCACCTTTCCGGCGGAGAGATTACATTACCTTGGCAATTCGACCCTGTGTGGCTGAAAGTAATGGGACGGCTCTTCTCTCCATTGACCCATAGGACATACTCTGCGTCCCGTCTGGCAGAACCTTTTAGAACACAAGACAGCCAGACGTATGCAAATGCACATTTGTACATATCATTCATTTATTGTTTCACTAAATCATTATTGTAACATGAAGAAAATGAATTTCTTTGTGATGGTCTTCCTGTGCCTTTGCACGATGACCATCGGTTTCTCCGCATGCAGCGACGACGACAACAATCCCACCGCCCCCAACCTGGGCACTCCTCCCTACGAGGCTGTCAGTGGCAAGTATAACGTAACCACTCCCGACTCGCCTTATGAGAGTATCGAGCTGGGTGCCAGCGGTAACTACATTGTCACCCTCAGCGGCGGCAGTTATGCCCTTTCTGCACAGACAGCCATGCAGCCCGGACGCTCGGGCAACCGCCTCCTGGCCAACCGTACGGCACAGACCCGTGCCACGCAGTATGGCAACCTGGTCTACGGCACCTATACCGACCTAGGTAATGGGCGCTATCAGTTGGAGGACTTCGGTACCATCACTCTCACTACCGGTACGGACGGACAAGTGAGCGGTATCACGGTCGATTCCAATCGCTACGGTTCGGCCACAGTTACCGTGTCGAAAGAAAGCACGATGGCTGACAGCGACATGAGTAATGCCCTCTGCCGTACCTGGCGCGTTGAACGGGTCCACTATGTATCCACCGACCTGGAGACCGGCGAATCGGACGAAGATACCGAGCTCCCCGGTCAGTACTTCGACACGGCAGAGGAGATACTCTTCTCCAAATCAGGCACCTATCTCGTGTCCTATAACGACGGCTCCCTCGGAATGGCCCGTTGGCGCTGGCGTGATGAGGCGGCTGGCTCTTTCTACTACACCTGGGAGGAGACTTGGAACGAAAAGGACTACGCCACCATCACTTTCTCTGGTAACACCGCTGTTGTCTACGAGGTCTATGAAGAAGACGGCTACCGCGAAGAGAGCTGGTATTACCTGAGCACGGACATTATCACAGACACTCCCGAAGAGCCCCAGGAGCCCGACCAGCCCCAGCCATCCGGCGATTCGCCTGTGGCCAAGGTCTTCGGCGACAAGCTAATCAAGACGGTGAGCGATGACAACTATTTCTATGAGAACGGCTTCCTGGTGCGGATTGCCGAAGATGATGACCCGGAAAGCGAAGTCACCTTCTTCCACTACAACTACGTGACCGGTGCCGAAGGCCCTGATGTCTATACAATGGACGGCTCTGAGTTGGAGCAGACTGCCACGCTTGGCGAGAACGGCTTCGTGGCCAGCGTCCAGCACGAGATGTATGACTGCACCACCACTTTCGAATATGATGCCGAAGGCTACATTACACACATTGTGGATGGCCGTGAGGAACGCGAATATGAACTGACATGGGAGAACGGCGACCTGGTGCAAGTGACCCGTTGGCACTACGATGAGGACCCGATAGAGAAGAGCACCTATCTCTATACTTACTACGACCAGCCGTCCAACGGCATCATGCGCTTCTACAAGGACTACAACATCGACCTCGACGTGGTGGAGGAGTTCTACTATGCCGGGCTGATGGGTATGCCTTCGCGCCACCTCATCGAGACCGAGACCAGCATTTCCAATGATTACGTGGTGCGTTATGTCTGGACAGACCATGACGTGACCAAGTATAGCGATAGCGAGCCGAATGGCCGCGTGGACTACACTTTCTCTTTCTACGAGTAATCCCCGACAAGTCAATATCTCTTTATATAGATTGCCATGCGCCCCGTGCGTCCATTGTTTGGTGGACTGCCGGGGCGTTTTTTGTACGCCTGCCTGTTGCCTAATTCAAATGCTTGCCGTATCTTTTGATAAGATAAGCTGCACCTTGGCATGAAAAACAAATGGATTTGTTTTGTCCTGCACTCGGTTTGCATTATCTTTGCGCCCGATTTTTGGGATGAGGGTTTGCGGCGTTGCCGTGCCCCTCCGTGTATTCCAGATTAACCACGTAAAAAACAGGAACTCATGAAACAGACTGTATCCGTACCCTTCATGTTGCTGGGCATATTGTTCAATGTATGCCTCATTGCCGCTAATCTTCTCGAGACGAAAGTCATCTCCATCGGCGGGCTGACCGTCACGGCAGGCCTGCTGGTCTTCCCCGTTTCTTACATTATTAACGACTGCATTGCCGAGGTGTGGGGCTTCCGCAAGGCGAGGCTCATCATCTGGACGGGTTTCGCGATGAACTTTTTCGTCGTCACGCTGGGACTCGTGGCCGTGGCTCTGCCTGCCGCACCGTTTTGGGAGGGAGAGGCGCACTTCAACTTCGTCTTCGGCATGGCGCCCAGGATTGTGGCGGCCAGTCTGGCGGCGTTTCTCGTGGGCTCGTTCCTCAATGCGTATGTGATGAGCCGGATGAAGTTGCGTAGCGGGGGGCGGCATTTCTCCGTGCGGGCCATTGCTTCGACTGTAGTGGGTGAGACGGCGGACTCGTTGCTGTTCTTCCCGATAGCTTTCGGAGGGGTCATCGCGTGGCGTGAGCTGGCGGTGATGATGGCGCTGCAGATTGTGCTGAAGTCGATGTATGAGGTGATTATACTGCCTGTCACGGTGCGGGTGGTGCGTTATGTGAAGCGGGTGGATGGCAGCGATGTGTATGACGCCGGCATTTCTTATAAGATTTGGAAGATTAGGGAATTGTAGTTTAGTTGACGAGGGGACAAGTTAACGAGACTACAAGGTCTTGTTGTAGTTGACGAGGGGACGAGTTAACGAGACCACAAGGCTGGTTGCCTGAAGCCTTGTTCCCTTGTCAACTTGTCTACTTGTCAACTGATATAAATAAATGTGTTTATGACAAATGAAACTGCTTTGGTCGTGTTCAGCGGTGGGCAGGACTCGACCACGTGCCTGTTTTGGGCAAAACGTGAATTTAAAGAAGTGTGTGCCTTGAGCTTCCGCTACGGGCAGAAGCATGCAAGGGAAGTGGAGCTGGCACGGGACATCGCCCGGCGTGCCGGTGTGGCATGGGAGGCGATGGACCTGCCTCTGGTGGGGACGTTGGGGCATAATGCGCTGACCGATGCCGCGATGCCGATGGACGAGGGGATACCGGACGGGCGGGTGTGTCCGAACACGTTCGTGCCGGGGCGCAACTTGTTCTTCCTGAGCGTGGCGGCGGTCTATGCGCGGGAGCGTGGCATCAGGCATATCGTGACGGGGGTGTCGCAGACGGATTATAGTGGTTATCCGGACTGTCGAGACTCGTTCGTCAAGTCGCTGAACGTGACGCTGGACTTGGCGATGGACGCGCAGTTCGTGCTGCACACGCCGCTGATGTGGCTGGACAAGGCGCAGACGTGGGCGCTGGCTGATGAGCTGGGGGTGATGGACATCGTGCGGCATGATACGTTGACGTGTTACAATGGCATCCCCGGCGACGGGTGCGGCCACTGCCCGGCGTGCAAGCTGAGGCGGGAGGGGCTGGAGAAATACTTGGGTCAATTGAGAATTGAAAATTGAGAATTGAGAAATAAGAATGAAAACCATTTCTCAACCTTTAATTTTCAACTTTCAATTCTCAATTCTCAATTTATTAATTTTCAATTTTCAATTTTCAATTCTCAATTACTATGAGTGAAGAATTGCGTGCCCAGCTTCATGCGTTGGGCAGAAAGACGGAGTACCGTCAGGATTATGCGCCGGAGGTATTGGAGGCGTTTGAGAATAAGCACCCGGAGCGTGACTACTGGGTGAGGTTTAACTGTCCGGAGTTCACGAGTCTGTGTCCTATCACGGGGCAGCCGGACTTTGCGGAGATTCGCATCGGGTATATCCCGGACCGCCGGATGGTGGAGAGCAAGAGTCTGAAGCTTTATCTGTTCAGCTTCCGCAGCCACGGGGCTTTCCACGAGGATTGCGTGAACATCATCCTCAACGACTTAATCCGGCTGATGGACCCGAAGTATATCGAGGTGACGGGCCTGTTCACGCCACGCGGCGGCATCTCCATCCATCCCTACGCCAACTACGGGCGCCCGGGGACGAAGTATGAGCGCCTGGCGGAACAACGGCTGTTCGGGCGGGAGTGATTTTTTGTGGGGGGTGCCACAACGCTCTATGTGGGGGGTGCCACAACGCTCTATGTGGGGGGTGCCACAATGCTCTATGTGGGGGGTGCCACAACGCCCTATGTGGGGGGTGCCACAATGCCCTATGTGGGGGTGCCACAACAATCTGTCATCCTGAGCGGAGGCGAAGCCGGAGTCGAAGGATCTCCCTAAGAGTGCTGATGGCATTAGTGAGATGTTTCGACTTCGGCTTCGCCTTCGCTCAACATGACAGAGAAAGGGTTGGATTAACCGAACGTGCCCTGTCCGCTATCGTCGTCATCCGAACCACTGTCGCTGCCACTCTGCGGCACATCGCCAATGCTGATTTCCGTACTGATCTGGGCTGGTTCTTTCAGCAGGTGTTGTCCTGTCGAATACTGCGTCGTCACCGTCAGCGTATACCGCCCGTCCTCCAGCCCGGCGGGGATGAGGAACGTCAGGCGCTTCGGCTCGTTGACGTAGACGGTGCTCAGCGGCACCGGCGTCTCCGTACCCTCGGCATCGGTCAGCGTGATGCCCACCGACGGGTCGTCGCCCGCCAGCTTCAGCTTGTTGCCCCGGATGGTGAAAGCCCGGCCCGCCGTGGCCACGATGCCGTCCTGCGGCGCGCGCGTGTCCGCATCCACGTCCGCCCCGTCGGCATACCCGTCGCGGATGTAGCGCACGTTCTTGTCCGCGTCCAAGATGTTGACGTGCGTCACCGCGATGGCCTCGCGCAAGTCCTTGCCCTGCGTCAGACTGACGTAGAGCGAGTTGCGCCCCGCGTCCCACACGCCGCCCAAGATGACCCCACGCGCCCGCACCTCGGCCGTGTACAGCCCCGTGTTCACACGCATCCCCGTCAGCAGCAGCTCCTTGACGACGCGCTTCTCCAGCTCAAACACCAGGCGCAGCGTCTCCCGCTCCAGCCCCGGGTTCACCTTCACCATCTCCTGGATGATGCGCTCCTCGTCCGCCGTGCCCTGCGACACGATTTCCAACACCTGGTCGTCCGGGTTCGCCGTCGTCACCGTGTTGTCCTTCAAAATAGCATTCAGGTTGTATTTGATATCCTCAGCCATAAGTAATACATATTATATATATATCCCTACTCTCTCTACCGGCTTTTCGGGTTCCGCCGCCGATGGCGAAGTTAAGAAACTTTCCCTAAACCCCCTCCCGCCACCCCGATAATTAGCTTTTTTTAGGACTTATACCCACAGTTAGGTATTGCGCCGCATCCCCCTACCGGCATCCCCCTCCCCGCACTTTACCCACAAAAAGCGATTGCACACCTCCGCCCAAACCCCCAACTTTGCACCGCATTAAAAGGCGTTGAAAAACCGTTCTTTCTGTCATGTTGAGCGGAGCGAAGCGGAGTCGAAACATCTCCCTAACGTCTCTCATGCGCATAGTGGGATCCCTCGACTGCGCTCGGGATGACAGAGAGCACGATTTTTAAACGACAGCCTCTAAACCATTTTGAACAAAAACTTTGAAGATGATGATAAAGATGAATACAAAACCCCTCCTCCTCCTGAGCCTCCTCCTGCTGCTGTGGACAGCCACGCAGGCCCACGCCCAGCACCACAACCACCGTCACGCCCACCACCACGGCGGCACCTCCACCACCTCCTCCCCCGAACTCAGCGGCCGCATCACCACCCCCGACGGCCAGGCCATCGACTACGCCGGCGTCTACCTCCAAGGCACCTCCAGCGGCGCCTACACCGACGACCGGGGCCGCTACCACTTCCGCGCCCCGAAGCCCGGCACATACACCCTCGTCGTCTCCGCCATCGGCTACCGCGAAGTCCGGCAGACCATCACCCTCGCCCGCGACGAACGCCGCACCTTCCACTTCACCCTCCGCCCCGACAACCGGCAACTGGACGAACTCGTCGTCACCGCCACCGGCCTCAGCCGCGTGCGCCGCTCGGCCTACAACGCCGTGGCCATCGACGCCACCGAACTGCAAAACACCACCCGGACCCTGGGCGACGCACTGGCCAAGGCACCCGGAGTCAAGCTGCGCGAAAGCGGCGGAGTGGGCTCCGACATGCAACTCATGCTCGACGGCTTCAGCGGCAGCCACGTCAAAGTCTTCATCGACGGCCTACCCCAAGAAGGAGCCGGACAAGCACTGGACCTCAACAACCTGCCCGTCAACTACGCCGAACGCATCGAAGTCTACAAAGGCGTCGTACCCGTAGGCTTCGGCACCGACGCCCTGGGCGGCGTCATCAACATCGTCACCAACAAACAGCGACGCCGCTGGTTCCTCGACGCCTCCTACTCCTACGGCTCCTTCAACACCCACAAGTCCTACGTCCACTTCGGCCAAACCCTCCGCAACGGCTTCACCTACGAGCTTAACGCCTTCCAGAACCTGTCGGACAACGACTACCACATCGACAACTACGTCACCGAATTTACCTCCGACGGCTTCGAAACCACCGACCGCAGCCGCATCTACCGCCTGCGCCGCTTCAACGACCGCTTCCACAACGAAGCCATCATCGCCAAAGCAGGCCTGGTGGACAAACCCTGGGCCGACCGCCTGATGCTGAACTTCACGTACAGCAACTTCTATAAAGAAATCCAGACCGGCGTCTACCAATACATCGTCTTCGGACAGAAACACCGCAAGGGACACTCCTTCGTACCCTCGCTGGAATACACCAAACGCAACCTCTTCGCCCGCGGGCTCGACCTCATGCTCACCGCCAACTACAACCACAACCTGACACAGAATGTCGATACCGCCGCCTGGAAATACAACTGGCGCGGCGAACGCAAATATACCGGCACCCCCGGCGAACAGTCCTACCAGGACAACGAGTCGAAGAACACCAACTGGAACGCCTCCGCCACGCTGACCTACCGCATCGGCCAGGCACATCACTTTACGCTGAACCACGTGCTCAGCACCTTCCGGCGCACCACCCGTTCACACGTGGGCGGCAGTTCGCAGATTTCCGACTTCGACATCCCCAAGCTCACCCGCAAGAACATCACCGGGCTGTCCTATCGCCTCATGCCCTCCGAGAAGTGGAACCTGTCCGCCTTTGCCAAATACTACAACCAATACAACCGGGGACCCGTCTCCACCAGCAGCGACGGCGTGGGCAACTACGTCAACTTCTCGCGCCACACCACCTCCGTAGGCTACGGCGCGGCGGGCACCTACTTCATCCTGGCAGGACTGCAAGCCAAACTCTCCTACGAGAAAGCCTACCGCCTGCCCACTACCGACGAATTGTTCGGCGATGAGGACATGGAAGCCGGACAGACCAACCTGAAACCCGAGAAAAGCGACAACATCAACCTGAACCTCAGCTATACCCACCAGTTCGGCAAGCATGGCCTCTACCTGGAGGGCGGCCTGATTTACCGCGACACCAAAGATTACATCAAGCGCGGCCTCAGCACCATAGGCTCTATGGCCTACGGCATCTACGAGAACCACGGCCATGTGCGTACCAAAGGCTTCAACCTTTCCGCCCGCTACAGCTTCGGGCGTTGGTTCAACGCAGGAGGCACCTTTACCAACATCAATGCCCGCGACCACGAACGCTACCGTGCCGAAAACACCTTGCAGGAAAGCGTCAGCTACGGGCAGCGCATCCCCAACCAGCCCTATACCTTTGCCAACTTCGATGCCGCCTTCACCTGGCACGACCTCTTCGGCGAGGGCAATGTCCTGACCGTGGCCTACGATGGTTTCTACCAGCACGAATTCCCTCTCTACTGGGAAGCCCTGGGAGACCCCACAACCAAAAGCCGCGTGCCCGACCAGTTGTCGCACAACCTCACCGTCGGTTACTCCCTGCGAAACGGCCGTTACAACATTTCGCTGGAATGTCGCAACCTCACCGACGAGAAACTTTACGATAACTTCAGCCTGCAGAAAGCCGGGCGCGCCTTCTATGGCAAGTTCCGTGTCTACTTCGGCAACTGAAGCCCGGACCATACAACATATTCATTAACATAAAAAATCAAGACAGATGAAAAAGAACCGATTCACTTGGGCACTGGCTGCAGCCCTTTTATCAAGCAGCCTGTTTACCGCTTGCAGCGATGACGAACCGGGCACCGATAATTCGGGTGGCGGCGGCAGTGCAAGCACGAACCTGCGGCGCTATGTCATTGCCGCTGAAGCAGACAATGCCACTTATCTGATAGCTTCCGAGTCATTGGACGAGGGTGAAGTGACCGGACGCGGCAATGGCTTGGAGACAGAAAGCGGCTCCAACTGGATATTCTACCGCGAGAACTACCTGTTCAACTTCCAGTATAACGACGGCTCACAAGGAACCGGCTTCTCTTATCGTTTGGGGGCAGACGGCACAGTGGATGAAGACCGTCAGTACACCTACAACTGTACGACCACCTACGGCACTTGGGGCGATAACGTCATCACAGCCTCTACCAATGCCGGCACCACCGAGCAGGACGCCGAAGGCAATTATGCTTATTACCTGCAGTTCAACTATCTCAGCGTGCTGGACGGCTCGTCACACTCGGGCAGCCGTTTGGCCGAGAACTTCCTGGGAAACGGTGAGCGCGTCAGCTTTGCCGGCTTCGAAGAGGCCAATGGCAGGCTCTACACCTCCGTGGTGCCGATGGGCATGAGTCATTACGGCGTAAACACCTATCCCGAATACATCGTCGACCCCAGTTACGTGGCCAATGCCAGCGGCGGAAGTGGCTCCGGACAATACACGGCTGGCATGATTCCCTCTACACAGTATCCCGACAGTGCTTTCGTGGCTATCTACGGCGGCGATGACTTCAACGAGACACCGGTCATTGCACGTACCGGCAAGATTGGATTTGCCAGCGGTCGTATGCGTTCTCAATACTACCAGACCATCTGGGCTGCCGATAACGGCGACCTCTATGTGTTCTCTCCGGGTTACGGACGCACGACTACCACCCCAGTAGTGAATAACGATGGCACCAGCTTCAACCGTGTGCAAGGGCAGTTAGAATCGGGAGTGGTGCGCATCAAGGCTGGTGAGACCGATTTCGACTCGGATTATTACGTGAACATCGAACAGTTGGGTAATGGTAATCCCATGTTCCGCTGCTGGCACATCGTTGACGACTATTTCCTGCTGCAAATGTATAGCGGGGGTGCAGAGAATATGTCTGGTACCAACGCTCCGCGCAACGAACTGGCAGTGTTCTGCGGTGAAGAGCGTACACTCACTGTGGTGACCGGACTGCCCGAAGTGGATGTCCTTTCCAGTTTCGGTACTCCATGCAGTGACAACGGATATGCCTACATTCCGGTAGTGACAACAGATGGTACCCCTTGTACCATTTATCGCATCGATCCCGCAACAGGAGTGGCCACACCCGGTCTTCGCATCACTTCGGTAGATGCTGTGTCGGCTTTGGGCATTCTTTCTTATACAGCCGAATAAGTGTTGGCTATGAGAAGACTATTTCGAAAGATACATCTCTGGCTCTCCGTGCCTTTTGGCATCGTCATTACGCTGATTTGCTTTTCGGGTGCCATGCTGGTGTTCGAGAAAGAAATGGCCGAATGGACCAATCCTGGACTCTACCGAGTGGAGCACCCGTCCGGACAACCGCTTTCTGTGGGGGAAGTGGTTGCTCGGGTGGCAGCCATCTTGCCCGACGATGTGGAGGTGGCGGGCGTCACAGTTTTTTCCGATCCTGGTCGTACTTGGCAGGTCAGTCTTACCAAGCCGCGCCGGGCTTCGGTTTATGTCTGCCCTTATACGGGTGAAATCAAGGGACAATATGAGCGTGCTCCATTTTTTCGTACCATGTTCAGTTTGCACCGCTGGCTTTTGGGCAGCCGTCCGTCAGACGGAGGTATCTTTTGGGGGAAAACCATAGTCGGTGTCAGCACCTTGCTCTTTGTCGTTGTGTTGTTGACGGGTATCGTTATCTGGTGGCCGCGTACGAAAAAGGCGTTGCGAAACAGTCTGAAGATAGTCTTCCGTCGAGGCTGGCCCCGTTTCTGGCATGGGTTGCACGTGGCGGGTGGTATGTATGCTCTTTTGCTTTTATTGGTGATGGCGCTTACCGGACTTACTTGGTCTTTCGGTTGGTATCGCACTGGATTTTATGCCCTTTTTGGTGTAGAAATGCAGGCGAGAAGCGGACATGCTGGAGCTAAGGCACAAGAAGAGAAGCAGGCAAAGGAAACCGGAAAAGCACGAAAGACTTCGGCCGATTTCACCCATTGGCAATACGTGTACGAACAATTGGCAACCGAAAATCCTGCTTATCGGCAAATCACAATCAATGCCAACCAGACGGCTACCATACCTGCTTCAGTTTTTGGCAATACACGAAGCATGGACCGTTACGATTTTGATGCTACCGGAAAGATTACTGGCTTTACTGTTTACCATGACCAGCCTGTTTCCGGAAAGATGCGTGGCTGGATATACTCTCTGCATGTTGGCACGTGGGGTGGAATGTTGATGCGCATATTTTATTTTCTGGCTGCTTTATTGGGGGCCACTTTGCCGCTCACCGGCTACTATTTATGGATACGTCGTTTGGTACGAAAAACTCACTGAACTTTCTTGCTCAATTCCCAGAATGCAACGGCTGAAGCAGCAGCCACATTGAGCGAGTCTACACCGTGTGCCATGGGTATTCGTACCACATAGTCGGCATCGGCTATGGTGCTGTGCGGCAGTCCGTCTCCTTCGGTGCCCATGATGATGGCCAGTTTTGGCTCGTTTTTCAGTAGGGGCGCATCGAGGGGGATGGATTTTTCTGTCAGAGCCATGGCCACGGTTCGGAAACCTTGCCGCCGTATATCCTTTAGTGAAGTATCTGTCCATGTCCATGGAATAAGAAATACAGAACCCATCGATACGCGTACAGCTCGTCGGTTCAGCGGGTCGCATGAATCGGTGGTAAGTAGCACGGCATCTATGCCAAGGGCTGCGGCCGAACGAAAGATGGCTCCGATGTTCGTGGTGTCAGTCACCCCTTGTATGACTACAATTCGTCGGGCATTGTGACACACCTCTTCTATGCTGTGGGGCATTGGTCGTCGGAAAGCACAGAGCACTCCCCGTGTCAGGGTATAACCCGTTAGCTGCGAAAGAAGTTCTCGTTCACCCGTGTAGATGGGAAGATTGGTGTGGCATGCGATGATGTCTGCCGCATCACCTTCGATGTGCTTAGGCTCGCAGAGTAGGGCCAGTGGCTCGTATCCGGCATTTAGGGCCACACGGATTACTTTGGGGCTTTCGGCGATGAATATTCCTTTTGCTGGTTCCAGCCGATTGCGCAACTGGGTTTCAGTCAGTGAACTGAATATCTCCACTCCGGGCTGGTTTAATGAGGTGATTCTGATGATGGGCATGTTTTGATGGGAGAATGAGATTCTATGGCTTCGTATATAGTTTGACTGCGTTATCTCCTTAGCATGTGGATGCTGCTTCTTTAGGGTGATGGGCATCTTTCGTCAGAAAGATAGAGAAAGAGAAAACGAACGCGGATTACACCCGTTTGTGCAGATTGAAATCATCCGTACTTTGGCATAATCCGCGTCTTAAACGATTTATATTATTCTGCAGAAAAACATTAGAGTTATTTCAATACGCCCAGTTCTTTGCCTACTTTAATGAAAGCTTCGATGCATTTGTCAAGGTGGGCTTTTTCATGTCCGGCAGAAATCTGTACGCGGATGCGGGCCTGACCCTTTGGAACAACCGGATAGTAGAATCCTGTTACATATATGCCTTCTTCCTGCAAGCGTGCGGCATAAATCTGAGACAGTTTGGCATCGTAGAGCATAACGGCACAGATGGCGCTTTGTGTGGGTTTGATGTCGAAACCGGCGGCAGTCATCTTGTCGCGGAAGTAGTTGACGTTTTCTACCAGTTTGTCATGCAGAGCGTTGCTCTCTTTTAGCATCTTGAAAACTTCCAGGCTGGCGCCTATAACGGCAGGGGCTACAGAGTTGGAGAATAAGTAAGGACGGCTGCGCTGGCGCAACAGGTCGATAATTTCTTTGCGGCCGGTGGTAAACCCTCCCATGGCACCACCGAAGGCTTTGCCTAATGTACCCGTGTAGATGTCTACGCGGCCATAGGTGTTATACAGTTCGCTCACACCGTGTCCCGTAGCACCTACCACACCAGCAGAGTGCGATTCGTCCACCATTACTAAGGCATCATACTTCTCGGCCAGGTCACAGATTTTGTCCATAGGAGCAACATTGCCATCCATTGAGAATACACCGTCGGTTACTACGATACGGAAACGCTGTGCCTGTGCTTCTTGTAGGCATCTTTCTAAGTCGGCCATGTCGGCATTGGCATAACGGTAGCGTTTAGCTTTGCACAGGCGCACGCCGTCGATGATGGAAGCATGGTTCAGAGAATCGGAGATGATAGCGTCTTCATCCGTGAAGAGCGGTTCGAATACACCTCCGTTGGCATCAAAGCAGGCGGCGTACAGAATAGTGTCTTCCGTCTTGAAGTAATCGGAAATGGCCGCTTCCAGTTCTTTGTGGATGTCTTGCGTGCCGCAGATGAAGCGGACGGATGACATGCCGTAGCCGCGGCGGTCCATCATTTCCTGCGCTGCTTTAATGAGGCGCTGGTTGTTGGACAAACCCAGGTAGTTGTTAGCGCAGAAGTTCAGCACTTCTTTGCCTTTTACTAAAATAGTTGCCTGCTGTGGGCTTTTTATCAGCCGTTCTTCTTTGTAGAGGCCGGCTTCTTTTATCTCGGCCAGTGTATTGGCGAGATAATCTTTCATTTTACCGTACATAGCTTTTCGTTTTATAAAGGTATGATATGCTTGTTTGTGACAAAGAACATCATTTTTCTCGGAATAAACAAGTTTTTATACGAAGAAAGCTACGTTGGATTGGAAAAAAGTGTGTACCTTCGCACTCTATATAAACAACTATTGAATTTTATGAAGAACATCTTGGTGATAGGATCCACAGGACAAATAGGATCTGAATTGACTGTCGAATTGCGTAAACGTTATGGCGATTCTCACGTTGTAGCCGGTTATATACCTGGTGCCGAACCTAAAGGGCAGCTTAAAGAAGCGGGGCCAATGGCTATTGCCGATGTGACAGATCGCCAGTCGATGGAAATAGTGATACGTAAGTACAAAATAGATACTATTTATAATTTGGCTGCTCTTCTTTCTGTGGTTGCGGAACGACGTCCGGCTATGGCATGGAAGATAGGAATTGATGGCTTATGGAACGTTTTGGAAGTAGCTCGCGAACACAACTGCTCAGTCTTTACGCCAAGTTCTATTGGCTCGTTCGGTCCTGATACTCCGCATGTCAAAACTCCCCAGGACACCATACAACGTCCTCGAACCATGTATGGCATAACAAAGGTAACGACCGAACTTTTGAGTGATTATTATTATATCAAATATGGTGTGGATACACGTGCAGTCCGTTTCCCTGGCATCATTTCCAATGTTACCCTTCCTGGTGGTGGAACAACCGATTATGCTGTTGACATATATTATGCTGCGGTGAAGGGTGAGAAATTCGTCTGTCCTCTGAAACCTGGTACCTATATGGACATGATGTATATGCCTGACGCACTTAATGCAGCTATCTCTCTGATGGAAGCTGCGCCCGCTCGCTTGAAGCACCGTAATGCTTTCAACATCGCCTCTATGAGTTTTGATCCAGAAGAAATCTATCAGATGATAAAGACGTATGTGCCCGATTTTGAAATGGTGTATGACATAGATCCCTTGAAACAGGCCATTGCTGATAGTTGGCCGGATTGCCTGGACGATACATGTGCTCGTGAAGAATGGGATTGGAATCCTCAATATGATTTGAAATCAATGACTGTAGACATGCTTGAGAAACTTCGTGTAAAATTAGGCAAGTGAGACGAAAGGAGGTGGAAATGAAAAGCCTGATAATGGGGTGTTTGTTGCTTATCTTTTGTTTCTCTTGTAGTCATATACAAAAAAAGCAAGATTCGTTTGCAACTCTCACTCAATTGGTTGATTCTGCCAGACGTGATGCGAAAGCATCGGAAGAATATAATAATGGTATGCCTTCTCTCGAACGTATGGAGGCTGATGAGTTGTT
>DXCK01000034.1 GCA_019116045.1 Candidatus Bacteroides merdipullorum
GATGCCGGGATGCCGCACAGCCGAACAACCCATCCAACTGCACATCGGATAGGGAAAGAAGCTGTTCAATACTCTTGCCGCTTGAAAGGAACAGGCGGACATACTTGCGGACCGTATTACGGGAGATACAAAACGTGGAAGCCGTTTCCTTGATTCCCATGCCGGCCGCATAACATCTTAAAATGTTTTTGATTCGTTTATCCATTTGTATAGATTTTATTATCACCCCCGTTACACCAGGACTCGGGCACTCAAATCTACACAAAAAAAATCTATAACAATAGGTGAATTAAGTGGTCAATACTATTTTGGCCAAAAGGGTCAATCATATTGTAGCCAGAGGGGACAATCCTGCTTGGCCAAAAGGGTCAAAGTCGCGTGGCTTTTCCAGAAGGCGTGCACTACGTCACCTTTCTGGTAAGCGACGGCGATAACGTCGCCTTCAACCTCTGGGCGATGCAGGACTATTTCTCGCACGAACTGCACGGACAGTTCCCCTTGGGATACACCATTTCGCCTTCGCTCTACGACCTGGCGCCTGCCGTCATGCGCTGGTACTTCGACCACGCCGCCGCAGGCGATTACTTCGTGGCCGGCCCCAGCGGCAGCGGTTATGTCTTCCCCTCCAAAATGCCGGCAGACAAGCTCGATGCGTACCTGTCGCGTCTGGACGCTTACTTGGCTCTGTCCGGCCTGAACTTCTGCAACATCCTGGACCAAGGCATCATGGACAATCCGCAGGTGTATGAGAAATATTTGGCGCAGCCCCACATCGACGCTGTATTCTATACGGGCTATGGCGAGAAAGGAGAGGGAAGAATCCGTTTTGCGGACAACGGGAAACCGATTATCGAACAGCGCAGTGTCTTGTGGAAAGGCATAGACGGAGGCACGGACCGCGGAGAAGAGCGTTCGGTGATTGAACAGATAAACAGCCGCCCCGCCAATCCGCACACGGCCGAGGGATATACCTTTGTCTTCGTGCACTGCTGGACGAAAGACCAGGCGGCTGTCAAGCGTGTGATTGACGGACTGAATGAAAACGTGCGGGTCGTGCCGCCCGATGTCTTCGTGCAGTTGGTCAGGCAGAATCTTTCGCCCCGGCAGTAAAAGCCTTACGCTTCGGTGCTCGGTTTTGCCCCGTCGTCCATGTCTTCGAACCTGACGGTGTATTCTTCACCCATCATCTGGCGCCATTCTGCACAGAAAGCCGTGTAGGCTTGCAGCGCCTGTCCGTACTGGTTGCGCCGGCGATAAGCCCGGATGGTGCTGCGCAAGGCGACTTCGGACAACGGGTCCCAAACCTGCAAGATTTTGCATAGGCGGATGGATGCGGCGGGTGATGCCTTGGCAAGTTCTTGTTCCAAGAAGGGGATGGCAAAGGCCTCGACCTGCTGTTTGGAGTAGTCGAACAGTTCGCTGCGTACCGTGTCCAGGAATCTGCCGCGCGACAGCAGTCCGGCCAGTTCTTCTCGCTCTTCCGCCCGTTCGGGTACCCGGCCGAGGTTTTCGCTCAGGGCGGCGAACCGGTAGAAGTCGCAAAAGCACTTGTCCGATACTTGCAGGCGGTAGTACCCCTGGTTGTGCACCAGCTCTATGCCGTCTATGTCTTGCAGTGCTTTCCGCAAGTGGTTGATGTGGACGTTCTTCAGGTTCTTTATTTTGTCTTCAGGCTTGTCGGGCCAGAACAGCACGTTCAGGTCGGCAGACAGCACGCCGTTCTTCAGCACACTGTTTATCAGGATGTATAAGAACAGGTGGCGAATCTTGGGGCTGAACAAGTGGCTCATGTCTCGTCCGTGGCGGTCGATGGCGCAGAAGGGGCCGAACAGGTGCAAGCGGTTCTTATCGGGCAGTGTGATAGAAGGTTCCGGGCTGGCAGGCTCTTCCTTTTCCTCCTTGTCCTCTTCTTGTGCTTCTTCTTTGTTTGCTTCTTGGGGCTGCGGGCTGGCAGGGGCGGCATCGGGTTCGATTGCCGTTGGCGGTTGTGCCGGGCGTCGTTTCCGCATCAGCAGCAACCCGATGCCTGCGCACGATGCAAGGATGATGACGGCCGCCACAATCCATAGCATGGTTGAGGCCGAGGCCTTTCCGGCATGGTCATAGCGGTGGACGGCTGCTTCGTTGACGGGTGGGGCGGACAAGGCATATATGCGCGTATCGTTGTCTCCGTACTTCCCAAATTCCTGCACAACGCAGTAGAACTCGTTCAGTCGTGCACTGTAATACAGGTTGGCGTTGGTGGCGATTTCTTCGGAAGTCATGGGTATGCTGTCTCCCAAAGCCTCGCAGCATCCGTCGGCAATGGAGAGCCTGTAAAGGCGTAAGTACGTTTGCGGTTTGTATTCCGGATAGGCCAGCAGATACAGCCACTTCCCGTCGGGCGTCGGTACCATTTCGCGGGCAGGCACCATGTCTTCCGGCGGTGCGGCGTGTTCCCACAGCTTTTCGATGCTGTGCCGTTCCAAGTCCAGGCGATACAAGTCATAATAATAGCAGATACCTACGTTCTGGTCTCCTGCTTCGTTGCCTTTGCCGCCATACAGATAAGCATGTTTGCCGTCCGGAGCCATCGTCATGGCCGCAAAGAAGCGGGGGGCGACAGACGGCCCATCGAAAGCAAGAGTGTCCCAGCGGTTCGTTGTCAGGTCGTACCGGATGAATGTGTTATAGTAACTCCGGTTGCCGTATCCGCCGAAGAACAGGAAACGCTTGCTGTCTTGGCTGAAGACAGCTCCGTGGTGGTGCATTTGCAGGTCGATGTTCCCCTGGTCGATGATATCCCAACGGCGGGTAGCAGGTTCAAGGCGTGCCATGTAGGTTTCTTGCCCGTTCAGCTCATAGGCATAAATGTAGCGTTCTTTCTCGTCGAAAAAGCACATCCCCAGACGTACGGGTAGCGTAGGAGAATCATACGGACTGCCTTGCGCCCGTTGTTGATATGGGTCATAGGTGATAAGCGAATCCCGGTTGTAGATGTATGCCAACTGCTGGCTGGTGGAGAAAGCAAAACCGGCAGGCGAAGAAGAGTGGTAGCTGTACAACTTTTTCCAGTGGTAAGCATCGTTGATGAGCCAAACCGGGTTTTCCACATGACCCGTCGTGATGCCATGACTGTCGTGCACGTCTTCGCCTCGGCTTTCGTCCAGCGGAAATGTCCAGCTCTTGTCGTCACACTCTATCCGCAGGTCTTGCAGGCAAAACGAAGCTGTCTCCAAAATGTGCCGGTACATGCCGAAAAACAACTGTGGGGTGAACTTCCGCCTGTTGGCTTCCAGCCCGATGTCGTTGACAAAGGTCGAATCGTCTCCAATCCGGATGCTGGCCTGGTTCTGGGCGAAGTCCATGTGGATGGACACTTCCATCCGGTTTCGGTGGATAGCACGGGCAGGCAGCGTAGTAGTATGGTAGATTTGTTTTCCGTCTTGGGCAAACATGAAATTGCCTGCTTTGTCAGCAAAGTTGTAATCGTAAGTCAGATTATAGGCCAAGTCGCTTTCTGCGTCTTTCAAGTAAAAGATGTAGCCGGGGCTTTCGACATTTTGCGCATTGTACGAAAAAGAGAGCGACAGGTGTTGAACCGCAGGTTGCGCATGTTCTTCTGAGAACACACACAGTGAGGAACGCTCTGCAATCCGCTTTTCATTCCCGTAGAACTGCAAGCCTTGTGCGTGGCTTCCATCGGGCAGACAGAAAAGCGTCAGCAGAAACAGGAATAAGAGAAATGAGTTGCTTTTGTTCATATTGGGTTGCCTGTCTGTGTAAATCAATTGAAAGATTAGTTAAAACGGCTGCCAAGTTATTAAGAAATAACTGAATTTGCAAGTGCAAAGCAGAAAAACACATAAGGTCCAGGTTAATTGATAGGGACGATATTGCGCATTTAAATGGAAGAATCCTTTTTCCGGTGTGGAATGTTTCGGCCTTTTCTTAAGCTTTCCAGTTTATTTAGTCCTGAGCCTTTTT
>DXCK01000003.1 GCA_019116045.1 Candidatus Bacteroides merdipullorum
GACAACCTGAGTGAACGCCTCGAACGGTCGTTCAAGATATTGAAAGGTGAAGGCAAAATCACCGAAATCAACGTAGCGGAAACGCTGAAAGACGTGCGCAAGGCCCTGTTGGATGCGGACGTCAACTACAAAGTGGCCAAGACATTCACCGACACCGTGAAGGAAAAAGCCCTGGGCCAGAACGTGCTGACAGCCGTGAAGCCCAGCCAACTGATGGTGAAGATCGTGCACGACGAACTGGCCACCCTGATGGGAGGAGAAACCGCCGAACTGAACCTGACGGGACGCCCCGCCATCATCCTCATGTCCGGACTGCAAGGTTCTGGTAAAACCACATTCAGCGGCAAGCTGGCCCGCATGCTCAAGGCGAAGAAGAACCGCCGGCCGCTCCTGGTGGCCTGCGACGTCTACCGCCCCGCCGCCATCGAACAGCTACGCGTACTCTCCGAGCAAATCGGCGTACCCATGTACAGCGAACTCGACTCGAAAGACCCCGTCGCCATCGCCAAGAATGCCATCCAGGAAGCCAAAGCCAAAGGACTTGACACCGTCATCGTCGATACAGCCGGACGTCTGGCCGTGGACGAGGAAATGATGCAGGAGATTGCCGCCATCAAGCAGGCCATCAATCCGGACGAAATCCTCTTCGTGGTCGACTCCATGACCGGACAGGACGCCGTGAACACCGCCAAGGAATTCAACGACCGCCTGGACTTCACGGGCGTCGTGCTGACCAAGCTGGACGGCGACACCCGCGGCGGTGCGGCCCTCTCCATCCGCTCGGTGGTGACCAAACCCATCAAGTTCATCGGTACGGGCGAGAAGCTGGACGCCATCGACCAGTTCCACCCCTCACGCATGGCCGACCGCATCTTGGGCATGGGCGACATCGTATCGCTGGTGGAGCGCGCCCAAGAGCAGTATGACGAAGAAGAAGCCAAGCGGCTGCAACGCAAAATCCAAAAGAACCAGTTCGACTTCAACGATTTCCTGAACCAAATCCAGCAAATCAAGAAGATGGGCAACCTGAAGGAACTGGCCAGCATGATTCCCGGCGTAGGCAAAGCCATCAAGGACATCGACATCGACGACAACGCCTTCAAAAGCATCGAGGCCATCATCTACTCCATGACTCCGGAAGAGCGGACCAACCCCGCCATCCTCAACGGCTCGCGCCGCCAGCGCATCGCCAAAGGCAGCGGCACCAACCTACAGGAAGTGAACCGCCTGCTGAAGCAGTTCGACCAGACGCGCAAGATGATGAAGATGGTGACCGGCAGCAAGATGGGCAAGATGAGCCAGATGATGATGCCCAAGATGAAGCGCTGAACAATGTAAAAATATCGAAACAGGCTGATTCTCCCTCTGCGAAGGAAAATCGCCGCTGATAATCAGACACATACACAGCCGCCTACCTTCATTTCCCCTTGGTAGCTACTGAGGCATCCCCTTGGTAGCTACCTTTAGGGGGTCGAGGTAGCTACCAAAGCAAGGTCGAGGTAGCTACCGAGGGAAAATCCCGGCAGACAATAAACATATTTTACCATATAAAGGAACATACTATGACACTGATTGACGGAAAAGCCATCTCCGCACAAATCAAACAGGAGATAGCAGAAGAAGTGGCCCAAATCGTGGCCAACGGCGGCAAACGCCCCCACCTGGCCGCCATCCTCGTAGGACACGACGGAGGCAGCGAGACCTACGTGGCCAACAAAGTGAAAGCGTGCGAAGAATGTGGATTCAAGTCCACACTGATTCGCTACGAAACAGACGTGACCGAAGACGAACTGCTGGCCAAAGTGCGCGAGCTCAACGCCGATGACGACGTGGACGGATTCATCGTCCAGCTCCCCCTGCCGCAGCACATCTCCGAGCAGAAAGTCATCGAAACCATCGACTACCGCAAAGACGTCGACGGCTTCCACCCCATCAACGTGGGCCGCATGTCCATCGGCCTGCCCTGCTACATCTCCGCCACGCCCAACGGCATCATGGAACTGCTGAAGCGCTATCACATTGAGACCCAAGGCAAAAAATGCGTCATCCTGGGCCGCAGCAACATCGTGGGCAAACCCATGGCCATGCTGATGATGCAGAAAGCCTATCCCGGCGATGCCACCGTCACCGTCTGCCACAGCCGCAGCCGCGACTTGGTGAAGGAATGTCAAGAGGCGGACATCATCATCGCCGCCATGGGTCAACCGAACTTTGTCCGCTCGGAGATGGTGAAAGAGGGTGCCGTGGTGATAGACGTAGGCACCACACGTGTCCCCGATGCCACCAAGAAATCCGGCTTCAAGCTGACGGGCGACGTCAAGTTCGACGAAATAGCCACCAAGTGCTCCTACATCACCCCCGTGCCCGGCGGCGTAGGTCCGATGACCATCGTTTCGCTGATGAAGAACACGCTGCTGGCTGGCAAAAAGGCTATTTACCAATAAGGATAAACCAAGAAGAAAGAAAGAGGGTGCCGAAAATATAAAATTGCACGCAGATGGCACAGATACACCAGATGACCGCTGATTATATATTACTGATGTACAGACGAATAAATCTGCGAGAATCTGCTTAATCTGTGTTATCTGCGTGCCAATATCTCATTACGGCATACCCTCTTATCTTATGGCTGCCCAGCAAACACAGAAAGCGGATAAACGCCCTTCACGCTATGAGCCACATTGCTGATGTTCCGCATCAAACGAGGTGTATCTTCCTTACAGTCATAAACCAGAATGTGCGTGTCTGAAGTCACTCCTTCCCAATTGTCCTCGGATGTGGCCACATAAATATATCCACTATTTCTGTCGGCTACGATGTTACAATCCAACACATTGGCATCCGGCTCATCGCTTTTGAAGTCGACAATGTCCTTTTCCACCCGACCAGTCTCTATGGAATAACGACTGAGCGTTGTGTTAGAGGCCATCGTGAACTCAGACTCTTCAGCTCCCGTGAAATAGAGATAGCCGTCCAAATAAGCGATGCCCGAATTGTCATGCAAGGCAGGAGAAATGTTGGCTGGAATGGTTTTCTGGTCTGTAACTGTCCAACTGTCCAAGTCGATGAAGCTCAGATAACCGCTGTCTCTTCCCCGCGTATAAGTGGCTACTATCAGCGTACCGTCATCTGCCAGGCACATGCCGCTTACCAAACCACCCCGACCTAATTCGAGCCTACGGTTCACCTCATCCTTTCCTTTGGCAAACTCCACCAAAGCAGTCGTAGACCAGAATCCGCCTGTCACAGCATACAAACAGCCATTGACCACCGTTGCGCCTCTGGACGAGACAATGGATTCCACCGTATTGGCCGACCCGGCGTTCCCTATATCGTAGGCTCCTTCTATGAGCTTCAGCTCGCCCGTCGTACTGTCGAAACGCAATACTCCCTGGGCGAAGATAAAAACATTATGCTCATCCAGCACGGCAATCCCACCAAGGCTGGTATCTACCTCCTCCTGTGCGTCGTTGACGGGGTGCTGGAATACCATGTCCGCCCTGGCGAAAGACTTTTCCTTCACCAGCGTTTCGGCATCGGCAACAATCAGAAGGCCGTTGTTCTCCTTGCCGTCTGCCTGGTTCCAATCGTTGCAAAGGATATATTGCTTGCCGTCGCACAAGTAAAGGGCCACGCCGTCATTGCCCAGTTCGGAACTGTTTGCCCCTGCATAGACTTTATTTTCCACCTCCCCCTCTGGGTCGATAAAAGTCAGGAAAGCGTTTTCCAATGTATAGGTGCCTCCACTCAGTATCATCACTCCGTCGGGATCGGCATAACCGGTAAGAGCAGACGGCGGATTGTTGTCTACGTCTTCATTGTCCGATTCCCCCGGTCCTGTGCCGGGAGCTTCCACACCGTCATCACCACAAGCTGCCAACAGCAGGCAGCCCATTAAGAAATAAGGATATAATCTTTTCATCATAATCTTGTATATAGTTATTGGTTAAAGAATACGCCTGCCGGGAAGTGGGTGTAGTTGTCGAACTTATGTACCGGTGTATTCATACTGGCAGCGAAATCAAATTCCCAGATAGAATTAGTGGTAAAGAAATTGCCGAAACCTTTCAAGGTATTGACATACACATGTCCCGTGACGGGATTTACACCCAAACCATTATACAGCAATCCGACATTGTCATCCAAATCGGCAAGGTCGACCAACGGTTCATCTACAATGCCGTCTTTCCCTGCGTCGAACTCAGCACGATAGATGATGGTACCGTCGGCATAATAGACCGTATTGCCATAGGCAGCGAAACAACAGTTATAGGCATCGTCGGGCTGCTCACTCAACCTGTTTTGCGCAAGTTCAGAAGTAGCCAAATCAAGCTTGTTCAGCGTAATCATCCCCTCTCTATCCGGACTGGAAGCGGAGGTGCCGATTATCCACAGATTGCCATCATCGGCAGGAGCGATGCCCAGGATGTAATTAATCATCGTAGGAGCAGAAAAAATCGCATCTGCACCGACAGAAGACACTTGTCCTGTGGACGGAGCTATTTTCTTCACATAGGCCATATAAGAACCGCTCAAAGGGAAATAAACCTCATTATTTACTGTCGCAAACCTCGCTTTGGGCGCATTTTCCGTCCCTTCGACAAAGGACAGCGACTGGTCATCCATATTCAGACGCCATATCCCGGTATTGTCACGGATGTAGACATGCTGCTCGTCTATCACGGCGATATGCGTGGGCCAATCCAACTGGCTGAGTTCTTCGTTCGTGAAGCTTCTCAGCTTCTTCAACGTCACGGCATCGGCCACCACCAGCATACCGTCGTTGTCGAAAGAACTTCCTACCGCGTTGGTATCCCCGTTCTGCGAAATGATGTAGATTTTCCCGTCATGGAAGCACATGTCCTGTGCCACATTGCCCAGCTCGGTGTCGTTCACACGCTTATAAGCATCATCCACTACATATCCTTCGGGCGTGATGTAGACGAGCGAACCGTTCTCGGTGGTCATATTGCCTTCGTTCAAAACGAATGTCCCTCCCGGCTCATCGAAGGTGACATGGCAGAAGTGGATGCCTTCTGTCGTAATGTGTTGATTATCGGTGCCGGCTACAGCCAGTTGCAAAGTGTAATTCTTATCCGCCTCAACAGGCGACGAGGGTGCCGCAACGGTCACGCTGCCGGCTTCTTCATCCACAGTCACTTGCCACCCCGCAGGTACATCAACCAAAGAGATGCTTTCCACCCCTTCCGCCCGATAGGACAGCACGTACGTCTCGTCCGAAAGCAGCAAAACGGGGTCTCCGGCTTCGGTATCTGCGCTCCATTCAAAAGCAAGTTCACCGGAGGGTGTTCCCCCGCCTCCGTCGATAGAGTCATTGTCGTCACTGCATCCGCTCAAGCAAAGCGGTACACTCAGATTCAGAGCCAATAGAAGGCTCATCAGATTGAATAACTTTTTCATTGTTTCGTCATTTAATTGATTATATATTTGGAGTTTGTCTGCAATTCATTTTCCCTGCCATCCCGAGCCCGGTCAAGAAATCTCGCTATGGGCATGGGAGGCGTTAGGGAGATGCTTCGTACAGCGGTATTATGTGGTGGTGAGAACAGTATTATACTGTTGTAGGAACACTATTATACTGTTGTGGGAACACTATTATACTGTTGTAGGAACAGTATTATACTGTTCTCATGAGCCATTTTTCCACTTCGAGCACCCGCTTGAGGCGGTTCATTCTCTCGTAGGAATCTCTTCGCCCAACATATGCAGGTCTTCCACCCCTGAGATTTCCGTCGAACATTCGCCCAGCCAGCCGTTTTCCTGGTTCACTCCCGTATAAATCGTGATAAAGTCCACACCCGGCAGGTGTACTTTCTGCCCTGTGTCATCCACCGCCCAGTCTATATCGATGGACGATTCATCGTTTGTATTCGTCTCGTTGTCGGCATAGCCGTAACGAAACTTATAAAGGATGAAGTAACTT
>DXCK01000035.1 GCA_019116045.1 Candidatus Bacteroides merdipullorum
AGCTTCTGTCAATGATTGACATGGCTCTTTAAGTTCAGCTATGTGTAGGCTGTTAAAGTAGTCGGTAGCTGCGGTGAAGAAATGGTTGTTAAATTCAATAATACGTGCTTCACTGCGACGGTTAACAGCCAATGTCTTTACATGTACATATTGTGTCAGAGGGTTATTTCCTCTTTTCAGATTATTCAGGATAGTCCAATCTCCATTTCTCCAACGATATATGGATTGTTTAACATCACCAACAATTAGGCTGTCTTCTCCTTGTGCCAGACCTTCTGATAATAGTAGCCGAAAGTTGTCCCATTGCATCCGACTGGTATCTTGAAATTCATCTATCATTACATGATGAATGTTTGTGCCTATTTTTTCGAATACAAAAGCTGAGTCTCCTTCACGCATTAGTCCGTGCAGCAGAGCATTGGTATCAGATAAAAGAAAACGATTTTGTTCGTTGTTCAGTCGGCGCACTTCTTGGTCTATATAGTTTAACAACTGTAGTTTGTCAAGGTGTTGCAGCGAGAGACGGGCACTGTTTATATCATATAGGCATTGAGGTCTTTGTTCTTCTGCTTTTCTTAATAATGGAAGCAGGGTATTATCTACTAGCGTGGTGATGTTTGTTTTGTGAGGGGAGGACTTGGCAGCCCAGTTTTCCGAACTGTCCAGGCAGTTGGCTACTGTAGTATTCAATACATCTTTGTCTGCTAGTTTTCCTGCTTTTAGTTTGGCAAAATAACTACCTATACCTCTTTGTCCACCTTTTAAGTCTGTTGGCGATAGCCCATTTGATTGCAGAACGTCTCTGAACTGGTCCGCAATGTCCTGCATTTTTTTTCTTGCTTTTGCTTCTATCTCACGGAGTACATTGCGGTATAAACGGATTGCTTGTGGGTTTCGCATCTTTTCTCGAAGTAATTCTCCTCGTTCGATGTAGCTTTCTGTAAAGATATTGCGAGCAAAAAGTTTTACTTCATCCGATACATTCCAGCGTTTGTCATCGGCAATGCGTTCGTTGATATAGTCTAATAACAGAGCTAATACTGGCGATGTTGGGGTGAGATTTTCAATCAGGCTGTCAACGGCGTCGCTTAGCACCTTGTCACTGTCTAATTCAATATTTAGGTTGGGGCTTAGTTCGAGTTCGCGTGCGAGGTTTCTCATGACCGATTGGAAGAAAGAATCGATAGTCTCTACGCGGAAGCGACTGTAATCATGCAGCATATATTGCAGTGCTATGCCTGCTTTCAGACGGATGTCTTCATCATTTATAGAATATCCTTCTTCAGACAGGTCATCAGCAATACGCCTCAGGTAAGCATTGGATGTAGGGTCTCCTTCGTGCAATCCGTATAATTGTTGCAAAATGCGTTCTTTCATTTCAGCCGTTGCTTTGTTGGTGAAGGTAACGGCAAGGATATGTCGATAGGCTCGAGGATTGAGTATGAGTCGCTTGATATACTCCACTGCTAAGGTGAAGGTCTTTCCCGAACCTGCTGAGGCTTTATAAACAAGAAGTTCCATAGGGAAAGTTTCAGTCTACGGCTTTTCTCAATCGTTTAAAATATTCGATAATACCTCGGTAATCTCGGTCGGTACAGGCGTTGAATTTGTTCCATAAGTCGCCCATGATGACTCCTCCTCCAAATCCCAAGTCACGCACCAAAGGAAGGTTTTCCAACCTGACTCCTCCTAAAGCCATGACCTTATTGTCGATGAGACCCGAGTGTTCACCTTGGCGCAACTCTTCTACTGTGAATGCTGCTGGACGTTGGCGGGATACGGAATCAAAGACTGGGCTGAGGAACAGGTAATCGTAGAAATGTTTCTTATTTTCGATTTCGTCTAAGGTGCGGCATGTGCAACTGATGTGCCCGGAATAGTCGTGAGGTTCGACAAGGTTGCGGCGGTTGAGGTGGATGCCCATCAATCCAAACTCTTCTTGTAGGTAGAAATGTTCGTGGGTGACGATGTGCTTATGGTATTTTTGCGGTATAAGGGTCAGCAGGCGTTCGGAATACATGGCAGATGTTTCCGGTTTGCGCAAGTGGAGTATGTCCAGTCCTTCTTCGAAGAGGGCAGTGATAATCTGGTCCTCTTCTACGAAAAACGTAGGCGTGGTGACAACGATAAGTTTCATGTGTTCTGCTACAATCTGGATTCTATTCGGGACAAAATTAAGAAATACTTACTATTGTATGGAAGGTTTTCTCTAAAAATATGTTACGAGGGGTAAAAGAAATGCAGTGGATGCTCTAATGGGCAGAATAGTCTCGTTCTCCAAAGATGTGGCTTCCGACTCGTACCAACGTACTGCCAGCCTGGATAGCTTCGTGGTAATCGTGGCTCATGCCCATGGATAGTTCGCAAAACCAGGGAGCGTTGGTAAACCAGGTTGTTTTGATTTCGTTAAACAAGTCGTGAAGAGAGGCAAATTCTTGTTGGACCTGGTTCATGTTGTCGGTATTGGTTGCCATCCCCATCAATCCGCAAAGGCGGATATGGGTTAGGGCTTGCCATTGCTTTTCGGCCAGCATCTGGCGGCATTCATCGGGGGAGAAGCCGAATTTGGTCTCTTCTTGTGCTATATGAATCTGTAGCAGGCAGTCGATGATGCGTCCTGCTTTTGCGGCTTGTTTATCGACTTCGGCCAATAGGTGGAATGAGTCGATGCCGTGTATCAGTGAGACATAGGGCACGATGTATTTCACTTTGTTGGATTGCAAGTGTCCGATGAAGTGCCATTCGATATCGGCTGGGAGGCTGTCGTGCTTGGCATTCATTTCCTGTACTTTGCTTTCACCGAAAATGCGTTGTCCGGCACGGTAGGCTTCCAGTATCGCTTCGTTGGGGTGGAACTTGGAGACGGCTACCAGCCGTACTCCTTTGGGGAGTTCCTCCAAGACTTGTTTTAGGTTGGTGCTGATGCTCATTGTTGTGCCTCCGGTTTGTCGTCGGGTTCGGCGTGGAAGGGATATACGTCCATGATGGCTGTTTCGGCCACGGAAGCTATCTGGTAATCGGCCATGGTGCCCTTCATGCCTTCGTCCAGCTTCTTGACGGCGTCGCGCAGGTCGGCGGCTTGTACCAGCACTTGGGTAGAGGTTTTCTTCTCAGCACCGCTTTTCTCGTCCAGTGTGATAAAGACCAGTTTGCACTTGAACCAGCGGTCGGCGGCCTCTTCTTCGCAGGGGAAGAGCTCGCTGTAATTGGCGCGTTTGATGTCGGAGACGATGAACTCGCCCGAGATGAAGGGAGTGATTTCTTCCGTAATCCGGGCTTCGGCCTCGGTGAAGCTGAGGGCGTCTACCAGATAGGGTTCGGTCACTTTCTTGTTCATACCGTTCTCCATTGTCTTTTCGTATCGAATCTTACATTCGAACCATGTGTGCATTGGCATAACTTTAATCTGATTTTAATGGGTTGTTTACCTCAAATAAGGCCGACAAAGATAGGGAATCCCCGGCAATCGGCGAAGTATTTCGGGGTTTTTGTTTCTTTTGAAGGAGAAGTGTGTATCTTTGCGCGGTTTAATAAGTGAGGAGTATGACTGAACAATCTTATACTATCTGCTTGACAGAGGCTGTGGCCCGTAACCCCGAGGTACGCTTGGCTGCGCCTGTCAGTCTGGAGCTGAAGCCGGGTGAGCATGTGGCCATTGTGGGGCCGAATGGGGCGGGGAAGAGTTTGCTGGTGGACTTGATGACGGGCAAGTATCCGTTGTTGTCGGGGAGTGTGGCGTATGATTTCCGCCCGTCCGTGAGGCAAGCCGTCTACGAGAACGTGCGCTACCTGGCTTTCCGTGATACGTATGGGAGCGCGGATGCGAACTATTACTATCAGCAGCGGTGGAACGCGCATGACCAGGACGAGGTGCCGCTGGTGAGGGAACTGTTGGGGACGTATGACGATTCGGAGGAGGTGCGGCGACTGCTGGAGGTGTTTCGCCTGGACGGGTTGTTGGACAAACCCATCATCCTGCTGTCCAGCGGCGAATTGAGGAAGTTTCAACTGGCCAAGGCTTTGTTGGGTGCTCCACGCATCCTTATCATGGACAATCCTTTCATCGGGCTGGATGCCGGCGCGCGGGCGTTGTTGGGCGATGTGCTGACGAGGCTGTCGGGGCTGGGGACGTTGCAGATTGTGCTGGTGCTGTCGGTGGCAAGGGACATTCCGTCGTTCATCACCCACGTGGTGCCTGTGGCGGAGCGCCGGGTGGGAGGGAAGATGCCTGCCGAGGCGTGGCGGGCGATGCGGGTGGAGGATGGGCCGGAGGCGGCCGAGGGACTGACGGCTCGCATCCTGGGCCTGCCATACGTGCACGATGACTATGATTCGGACGAGGTGGTGCGCCTGAACCGTGTGAGCATCCGCTACGGCGACCGCACGATTCTGCAGGATTTGGATTGGACCGTGCGACGGGGCGAACGCTGGGCGTTGTCCGGCGAGAACGGGGCAGGCAAGTCGACCTTGCTCAGCTTGGTCTGCGCCGACAACCCGCAGTCTTACGCTTGCGACATCCGTCTGTTCGGGCGCCGTCGTGGGTCGGGCGAGAGCATTTGGGACATCAAGCGGCACATCGGCTACGTCAGCCCCGAGATGCACCGGGCGTACCAGAAGAACCTTCCGGCGCGGGACATCGTGGCCAGCGGCCTGCACGACAGTATCGGGCTGTACCGCCGCCCTGCGCCGGGGGAGTTGGAGACGTGCGCGTGGTGGATGGACGTGCTGGGTGTGGGCGGATTGGGCGCGAGGTCGTTCCTCCACCTGTCCAGCGGCGAGCAGCGACTGTGCCTGCTGGCCCGCGCCTTTGTCAAAGACCCTGAGCTGCTCATCCTGGACGAGCCGCTGCATGGGCTGGATACGCGCAACCGCCGGCGCGTGAGGGCTGTCATCGAGGCCTTCTGCCACAGGCGGGACAAGACACTGGTGATGGTGACGCATTACGAGGACGAATTGCCCCCGTGCATCGACCACCGCCTGCATCTGCTCCGTCATCGTTGAGGCCGGCGGCGGACTCCTGGCGGGGACTCCTACATGCCTTGCGGGGCACTGTCTTATATCTTTCCGGGCACTCTCCTATACCTTCCGGGTTTCTTCCATATACTCTTTCCGGAAGCGTCATATAGGGAGTGCCCTTTCTTTATAGAGGTATCCGGGAATCATCGGCAATGATTCTGGGAATCATCGGCAATGATTCTAGGAAACATCGGCAATGATTCTAGGAATCATCGGCAATGATTCCCCTGAGCCTATAATGGCCTTCCCGGTCAATCCCTATACGGTTCCTGGTTCTTTCTTATACCCTTCGCATACAGATAGTACACTATGGGGGATTGAATAAGCATTTGACGGTGGAAGGTCATAAGGGGATAGGGGCACGCTGATGACACGGATGGAACAGATTCGCGCAGATTTGTCTGGCAGGAAATCAAAGGCATGTCGTCCGTGCCCATCGGTCCTATCCGCTTCATCCGCGTGCCATAATTTTCAACTCTGCGGCCCTGCGCCCCTGAATATTCGGAGAAAACATGTATTTTTGCAACCGATTACCATCACACATCGAAACACAATGAAAGAAAGACTGCTGACGTTCATCAAAATCTATGTGCTTTTTGTCTGCCTCTTCGTGGTGCAAAAGCCCCTGTTTATGCTGTTTTACGCCAATTTGTATGTCGACGCGTCGTGGACGGACTGCCTGCGTGTCATGCTCCACGGCCTGCCGTTAGACCTCAGCGTGGCGGGCTATCTGACCGCCCTTCCCGGCCTGTTGCTGCTCGGCTCGGTGTGGAACTGCGGACGCTGGCTGCGCCTGACGGCACAGGCCTACTTCCTGCTCATCTCCCTGCTGATAGGCGTCATCTTTGTCACCGACCTCGCACTGTATGAATATTGGGGCTTCCGCCTCGACACCACGCCCTTCTTCTACTTCTTCTCTTCGCCCCACGATGCCGTGGCCAGTGCCAGTGGCTGGATGGCCGCACTGGGATTCCTGTCGATGGCTGCGTGGACAGTCCTGGTCTATGCCTTGTTCCACGCGACCGTCATACGCCCGTTGCGCCGGCTGCGGGTGCCCTTCCACCGATTGGGCGTATCCCTGGCCATGCTGCTGCTCACCGGCATCCTCTTCATCCCCATACGCGGCGGCTTCACCGTATCCACCATGAACACCGGCAAAGTCTACTTCAGCACCAACCAGCGCCTGAACCATGCCGCCATCAATCCCGCCTTCAGCCTGCTGGAAAGCATCTCCAAGCAGACCGACTTCGCGGCGCAATACCGCTTCCTCCAGGCCGACGACGCCGACAGCCTCTTTGCCACCCTCGTCGACCCCCAGGTCCGGCAACCCTCGCCCAAGGCCCTTCCCCCCACAGGCGACGCCGCCTTGCTCAACACCTCCCGTCCCGACGTGCTATTCATCATACTCGAAAGCTTCTCCTCACACCTGATGGCCACCCTGGGCGGCGAACCCGACGTAGCCCCCTGCCTGGACTCACTGGCCACGGAAGGCGTGCTCTTCACCCAACTGTATGCCAACAGCTTCCGAACCGACCGCGGCCTGGTGTCCATCCTCAGCGGCTATCCCGCCCAACCCTCTACCAGCATCATGAAGTATCCCCGCAAGACACAGTCCATCCCCGCCATAGCCGGCGTGCTGAAGGACGAGGCCGGTTACCGCACCTGCTACTACTACGGGGGTGATGCCGACTTTACCAACATGCGCTCCTACCTGATGTCATCCGGGTTCGAAGACATAGTCTGCGACCGCGACTTCCCTGTCTCGCAGCGCCTGAGCAAATGGGGTGTGCACGACCACCTCGTCTTCCGCCGCCTTCTGGACGACCTTCGTGCCGACACCGCATCGCCCCGTCCCGCCTACCGCGTCTTGCAGACCTCCAGCAGCCACGAGCCCTTCGAGGTTCCCTACCGCCGCCTGGCCAACGACCGTCTCAATGCCTTCGCCTATACCGACAGTTGCGTGGGCGACTTCATCCGCCAGTTCCGCCGCTTGCCCCAGTGGCAGCACACGCTTGTCGTCCTGGTTCCCGACCACCAAGGCGCCTACCCCGAGACGCTGAGCAACTTTGACAAACAGCGTTACCACATTCCCCTCATCCTCACCGGTGGAGCCGTAGCCCGTCCCCGTCGCATCGACACCTACGGCTCCCAGCACGACCTGGCCGCCACCCTCTTGGCCCAACTGGGCTTGCCGCACGCACAGTTCACCTTCAGCAAAGACCTGCTGGACCCCTCATCCCCGCATTTTGCCTACTTCACCTTCCCGGGGATGCTGGGCATGGTGACAGACTCTTCCTACGTGGTCTACGACATCAACGCCGAAACCCCCGCTACCATGCAGGGCTCCTGGCCCGAGCGGACACTGGTGGAAGCCCAGGCCTACCTGCAAAAACTTTATGACGATATAGCTAACCGATAATTCAGATTCTACTTATGACCGATTTCCTGCAACTCCTCAACGAATGGGATAGCCAACTGTTGCTTGCTATCAACGGGCTGCACAACCCTTACTTCGACACCTTCATGTACGCCTATAGCGGCAAATGGATATGGGTGCCCATGTATGCAGCCTTGGTGTATGTACTCTTCCGCAATCTCTCGTGGAAGGTCGCATTGGCCTGCTTGGTAGGCGTGGCATTGACCATAACGTTTGCCGACCAAATGGGTGCTTCCGTCATCCGCCCTTGGGTCGAACGTCTTCGCCCAGCCAATCTGGAGAACCCTCTATCAGCATCTGTCCACATCGTCAACGGCTACCGGGGCGGCAGTTATGGCTTCCCCTCTTGCCATGCGGCCAATACGTTCGGGCTGACCTTCTACTTGATGTTCCTCGTCCGTCGGCGTGGCTTTACCCTCTTCATGTGTGCCTGGGCATTGTTGACATGCTACTCCCGTGCCTACCTGGGCGTGCACTATCCGGGCGATTTGCTTGCAGGGGCTTTGCTGGGTTTGTGTGGGGCAGCCTTGGTGTACGGACTGCTCCGGTGGTTGGTCGCTTATCGCAGGCCACAGCATTTTAAAGACCTTTGGGTGCCTATGCTGGTAGGTGGGCTGACAGTGGCAGGGATGCTGGTATATGCCATCTTCTGACAAACCTCCCGTCCCTTAATAGATTACGATAAAGCGGGCATATACAGGCAGATGGTCGCTGTATCCGTCTTGATACTTCATTCCGTCATAAGTGCGTAGAGGCTTTACACCTCCAAATGGCAGGTCTTCTGTCAATAAGAAGGGTGGGGCAAACACTCCGGCTTGCGATTCGGACAAATGAAACGGTGTGTCTTCCATTAATAAGTTCCCGTTGACCAATATATGGTCTAACCATTGCCACACCCCCTTATACTTATAACTCCCTTTGTGGCGTTGTGTCTCTGCCTGCTCGGCTAACAGGTGGTATAACTTCCTCGAATCCGCTTGTGCGGGTGCCATAGGAGGCTTCTCGGCACCTAATGTTTTTTGAACCAGTCGGCTGTTGGGATAATCGTTGAAGTCACCCATGACAATGATTTGCGCCCTTTCTCTCACATGCGTCAGGCTGTCAGTGATGGCTCGTATTTGTTTGGCAGCCATTTGCCTGTAAGCATCTGACTGTTTGGCTCCTCCAGCTCTTGAGGGCAGGTGAGCGACTAATACGTCCAACGTGTCCATACTCAATATCTTACCTGTCACATGCAATATATCTCGGGTTGGGCGACTGTCTTTGTGTGGCTTCTTTATGCGTATATGCCTTGTTTGCAAAGGCTTGAATAACCCTCTTTGATATAGCAGGGCTACGTCTATGCCTCGCTCGTCCTCTGAATTTGTGATGAGGTAGCGATAGGTGCTTTCGCGCAATATGGAACGGCATGTCAGGTCGAACAATACACTGTCATTTTCTACTTCACATAAAGCAACGAGTGCCGGAAGTTCCCAACCTCCTACAGCCCTAATGACTCGGGCAATATTGTTCAGTTTCCTCCAATATCGGTAAGGTGTCCAATGGCGTGTAGCATCAGGCAAAAACTCATAATCGTCCTTTAAGGAATCGTGTCGGCAGTTGAAAAGATTTTCTACATTATAACTCATGACATAAAACACTGCCGTGTCTCGTACAGCTTGTGCCCGCCCAGTAAGGAAGCAGGTCGTAAGCAATAGGACAAACAGGCAGTGTTTCATGAGGAAATGCAGCGTTTATTTTTTGTGTGGGATATGTTTCAGTATATCTAATAAGTGTAGCCAGAAACGTTCTACGCTGGGGATGTGCATGCGTTCGTCGGGTGAATGTACACCTTGCAGTGTTGGGCCAAACGAAATCATATCCAATGTCGGGTATTTGTCAAGGAACAAACCACATTCCAATCCGGCGTGGATGGCTTTTACTTTGGCTTCTATGCCAAACAGACGTCTGTATGATGCTGTGGCTATTTCCAGTATTTCAGAATGAGTGTTAGGCTTCCATCCCGGATAGCCATCACTGTGTGATATGCTAGCTCCTGCCATGTCAAAAACAGTACGCACTATGTTTGCTATATTTTGTTTGGCTGATGTAATGGAGCTTCGTTGACTGGTTTCTATACGTATGATATGTTCCGGCTTCATTTTTATCGAGGCCAGATTAGTGGATGTCTCAACCAGTTCTGCTATGTCCTGACTCATTGCCTGCACGCCGTGAGGCATCACATAGAGTGCCTGTAGCAATCGTTTGGTTGTATCTTTGTCGATGGCTTTCCTTAAAGGAGTTTCCGACTCAAGGATAAACTGCATGTCCGGGTCTGTCACAGCATATTCTGCTTCCACTTCAGCGGCGAATACATTCAATTCAGTTCGAATGGCATGCTTGTCGGTTTCCGGTACGGCTATAATGGCGTGGGCTTCACGTGCAATGGCATTGCGCAGATTCCCCCCATCTATCTCGCACAAATACATGTCGTGCTGATTGAAAACCTGGATCAAAAAGCGTGCTAATAATTTGTTAGCGCAGGCTCTTCCCAAGTGTATATCACCTCCTGAATGTCCGCCTTTCAGACCTTTAATTTGTACTTTTGCATAAAAGTATCCTTGGGGAACGTCTATGTCCTGATACGTAAATTCTCCTACGGAATCTACTCCTCCAGCGCAACCGATAAACAGTTCACCTTCATCCTCCGAATCCAGATTCAGTAGAATATCAGCATTCATAAAACCATCTTCTAACGCAAAAGCCCCAGTCAGTCCTGTTTCTTCATCTACTGTAAAGAGACATTCCAATGGTCCATGCTCTATTTTGTTATCTGCCAATATCGCTAATGCTGTAGCTATGCCGATACCATTGTCTGCTCCCAATGTAGTGCCTTTGGCTGTCATCCATTCGCCGTCAATTTCCGTTTTAATCGGGTCTGTCAGAAAATCATGTTGTACGTCATTGTTTTTTTCGCATACCATATCCATGTGTGCTT
>DXCK01000036.1 GCA_019116045.1 Candidatus Bacteroides merdipullorum
CCATCAGGCCCGACGTGCCGGGCTTCCACGGGTTCGGGCCGAGGTAGATTCTTAGTTGACAAGGGGACAAGTTGACGAGTTGACAAGTTAACAAGTTGACGAGGGGGCGAGGCAACGAGGCTGCAAGGACGAGTTAACGAGGCTACAAGGAGGAGGCAACGAGGCTACAAGGGCGAGTCAACGAGACTGCAAGGGCGATGACAAAAGACAAGGGAACGGGTCGGCTAAATCCTCGTCAACTCGTTCCCTCGTCAACTTGTCAACTCGTCAACTAAAAGCCTTGTAGCCTCGTTAACTCGTCTCCTTGTCCACTAACACCCCGTCAACCGACGGCGTTCATCGCGCTCGCCCCCAGTGCCCCGGCGATGGCCGAGAGGATGGCGATGGCTACTTTCAGGATCTTGTCCCAGAGGTTCTTCTTTTGCGTGTTCATACGTGTTTGGTTTTTGAGTTAAAGCAATCTGTTAAGGTATTTATTCAGTGGACGAGTTGACGAGGGGACGAGGCAACAAGGTAACGAAAGGACGAGGGTACAAGGCTTTTAGTTGACGAGTTGACAAGTTAACAAGGGAACGAGTTGACAAGGATTTAGCCGATTCGTTCCCTTGTCTTTTGTCATCGTCCTTGCAGTCTCGTTCCCTCGTCCTTGTAGCCTCGTTAACTCGTCCCCTTGTCAACTTGTTAACTTGTAGCCTCGTCAACTTGTCCCCTCGTCAACTCAACAGCTAAATGATTATCCGAAGGTGCCCTGTCCGCTGTCCTCCTCGTCCTCGCCTCCGGGCTCGGTGGCTTCAGGGTCTGCCGGGACGGCTTCGAAGCGCACGCACTTGGCGCCTTGCACCAGCGAGCGGGTGGCCAGCGTGCCGTCGGCGTGGCGTGTTCCGGTGGGCAGGAAGCGCACCTTCAGTTGCGACTGGGTGGCGGAGACGTCGGCTTCGTTCTCCACGCCCCCGTTCAGCGTGTTCAGCGTGAATCGGAACGAGCCGAATCCGTCGAGCATGACGCTTTCCGAGGCCTGGAGATGGCGGGTGACGACGGTCACGAGGTTGTCGATGACGTTCTTCACATCGCCCGTGGTGAGTGACGACAATTCGGAGATTTCGCGGGCAATCTGGTCGGTCCCCACGCTGCCCGTCAGGACGACGCGTGGGTAGTACAACTTTTTTCCGCTTCTGTTTGCAAATTGCGACTGATAAGTCTGGTAAATTACTGGCATAGTCTAAAAAAGTTTTTGAGTTTACGAATAGATTTGTTTTCTCTTTGTGTCGTTTAGGCCTTATCGACAGTGCAAAGGTATGCATTATTTTCAAAACAGATACGCGTATCGGACAAAACCGTTCTTAAACCTTCATTTTTTTCTCCAACCGCCCCCACTGCCGCCCGGGTTCGCTTCCCCTGTCACGCCGCCTCGCTCCTGTTGCCGCCCTGCCCCGCTCCCCCGGTCATGTCACCCTACTCCTGTTGCCGCCCTGCCTCGCTCCCCCGGTCATGTTGAGCGGAGCGAAGCGAAGTCGAAACATCTCACTATTAGAACATTTACCCTTAGGGAGATCCTTCGACTGCGCCCTGCGGGCTCCGCTCAGGATGACAGAAAAAGAGCGCTCGCCTACTTCCCCTGCAGCCCTGCCCCGCTTCCCCTGTCATGTTGCCCTACTTCCCCTGCAGCCCCACCCCGCTTCCCCCGTCATGTTGAGCGGAGCGAAGCGGAGTCGAAACATCTCACTATTAGAACATTTACCCTTAGGGAGATCCTTCGGCTGCGCCCTGCGGGCTCCGCTCAGGATGACAGAAAGAGGCCCTCCGAATGACAGAAAAAGGCACCCGAAATGACAGAAAGAAACGCCCGCGTCAGCCGCTGCCCACGAAAGGCTTCTTCGGATGGCACAGGCTGAGCAGAAACCGTCCGGGCTCGCGGATGCGCCCACGGCTGGCACGGAGCTGTACGAAGCCCTGCCAGATGGGATGGCCGATGAGCCCGAAGTTGCTCAGGCAGATGATGGCATACTGCTCGCGGGGCGTGATGCGAAACTGGTCCATCGTCAGCCGCAGCCCGTCGAGGTTGCGCGGCAAGCCGTCAGGCGGGGGCACGAGGCGGCCAATGGCGTCGTGCGTCCACTCGTATGGAGCGCCGCCCGGCTTCTTCTCTGCCACATCCCCCTCCTCCTCCGCAGGCATCCGGCCGGCGGCAGGGGTTTCCCCCGTTTGGGGGGAACCGTTGGGGAGGAGGTTTGCTTTGCTCTGCTTTTCTATGCTTTCCTTTTCTTTGCTTTGTGTACTTTGGGGCGTAAAATCGACGTTTTCGGGCGTTTTTTGCACGATTTGCGTACTTTTTGTACCTAAATCCTGCACTTTCGCCCCCTCCCCTTCGGCCGGAACCACGGCGTTTTCCACCTCCTCGTCGGGCGGCAGGAGGCAGTAGCGCTCGTCGATGAGCGCCCGCCTGCGGGGCCGCTTGATGAAGAGGAACTGCCGCTGAATCTCCTCCGACGTCAGTATGCCGTGCTCGCGGAACATGCCTTCGTCAAACAGCCCCACCTCGACCGCCGTCTGGAGCACGCGGCGCACGTCGGCGGCCTCGAGGCTGAACAGCCCGTCAGACAGGTCTTCGCACAAGTCATCGTCCAGGCGCACGAAGTAGCCCTCGTCGTCGTAGATAATCGACAACGCCCCCAGCAAGGCAGCCAGCGCCGCGTCGCCCTCGCGCTTCAGCAGCCGGCGCACGGAGCGCGACTGCAAGAAGTCGGTGTTCATGGGGAAGTAGTCCAGCCCCCGTTTCTTGATTCGTGCCATACGCTCTGCCTTACACCGTCCAGTCCCTCGTTTCCTGTTCCCACTCCAGCTCGTGCACCCGGCGCAAGCGTCGCGCCATGCTGTCGCGCACCACCTGCCTGGCCCGGCGTATCAGCTCGAGGCGCACGTTGCGGTCGGCCACGCGGAAGATGTCCGCCCGCCCCTCGTCTCCCGCCGGGCGGGTGGCCGCCAACTTGCGGCGCAGGCGCATGGCCCGCCGGCGGCAGTCCTTGCAACGGCGTTCGGGCGTGCCGAAACGATTGTTCACGTAAAACTGGTCGAGGGGCAAGAGGCGTCCGCAGCCACTGCAAACGCGATGCGACGGGACCCCACCCGTTGTGTTTTCCCGATTAAAACCTTTTGATTCCATAGGCTATTTCCGTAAAAAGATAAAGTTTTTGAGTTAGCTTCGTGTTTTCATTTCGATTACAAATATAGAGACTTTCTTCCGCAACGGAAAATATTTCCGGAAGATTTTCACATCAAAAACAATAAGGCATTGAAAACGAAACGGATAAACACCCCCGCCGCCCGCCCCGCACGCCGGTGGCACCCCGTGCGCACACCAGCCGCCGCCACCGCCCGCCGCAGCCACACACACAGCCGGACGCCCCGCACGCATCCCCGCCAGGGCGGCAGCCGAGGGACAAAAAAAGAGGATGCACCACGCGGATGCACCCCCTTCACTAATCTATGATAAAAGGAGAAATTTCAGCGTCAATCCGTCACAATGCTATCGACGATGAAGTCGAAAGCCAGGGTCGAATAGCCCGGTATGCCGTTGCTGTCCGAGCTGCCGTAGCCCGACTGCCAGGGGATGTAGACCATCCAGCGCTCGCCCGTGCGGCAGTATTGCAACACCCAGGTGAAGCCTCTCACGATGCCGGTGAGGGTGAAGGTCGAAGGCTGGTCGAAATCCGTGTACCAGCGCTCCGTGAAGTCCTCCGGCTCGAGCACGTCCGTGGCGCCCCATCCGTCGAAGTTGCCGTCGAACGAGACATTGTTTATCAGCGTGCCGTAGTAGTAGATGTCGACCCGATCCGAGTACAACACACGTTCGCCGTCGGGGTTGTCCACCAGCTTCTTGCAGTAGACATACTGCTGGCCGTCGGTATTGCCCCCGTCCTGAACGAGCAGGGCGTAGAGCTTGCCCAGCTCCATGCCGTCGGTGCCGATGTCGGTGATGGCACGCGTGGGCGGGTTCTGCCAGGTCAGGTAGTTGTCGCCGGCCACCGCGCGGAGGGAGTCGACGAAAGCCTCGTTGCGTGCCTGCCAGTTGTCGTAGGCCGAAGCCTCCTGCGTCTCGTCGCAGGAGGCCAGGCCCAGCGCACAAGCTGCCAGGCAGAGGGGAAGGCGGAAAAATGTCATCAATCTTCTCATGGCCGTCCTCCCCTTTAGAGTGTCTTCAGCAGCGAAGTGATGCTGACGCGGTCGGCAATCAGGCGGTCCAGGTCGGCGATGGGGACACGCTCCTGCTGCATGGTGTCGCGGTCGCGCAGCGTGACACAGTTGTCGCTGAGCGTCTCGTGGTCGACGGTGACGCAGTAGGGGGTGCCGATGGCGTCCTGGCGGCGGTAGCGCTTGCCGATGCTGTCTTTTTCGTCATACTGGCAGTGGAAGTGGAACTTCAGCCCTTCGATAATCTCGCGCGCCTTTTCGGGCAGCCCGTCTTTCTTCACCAGCGGCATGACGGCCAGCTTGACGGGGGCCAGGGCGGCGGGCAGGCGGAGCACGACGCGCGTCTCGCCGTTCTCCAGCTTCTCTTCGCAATAAGAGGCGGACATGACGCTGAGGAACATGCGGTCGACGCCGATACTGGTCTCGATGACGTAGGGCGTGTAGCTCTCGTTCGTCTCGGGGTCGAAGTATTTGATGTTCTTTCCGGAGAATTTCTCGTGTTGCGACAGGTCGAAGTTCGTGCGGCTGTGTATGCCTTCCACTTCCTTGAAGCCGAAGGGCATGAGGAACTCGATGTCGGTGGCGGCGTTGGCATAGTGGGCCAGCTTCTCGTGGTCGTGGTAGCGGTAGTGGTCGTCGCCGAAGCCCAGGGCCTTGTGCCACTTCAGGCGGGTCTCCTTCCACTTCTTGAACCACTCCAGCTCGGTGCCGGGCTTGACGAAGAACTGCATCTCCATCTGTTCGAACTCACGCATGCGGAAGATGAACTGGCGGGCGACAATCTCGTTGCGGAAGGCCTTGCCTATCTGTGCGATGCCGAAGGGTATCTTCATGCGGCCGGTCTTCTGCACGTTCAGGTAGTTGACGAAGATGCCCTGGGCAGTCTCGGGGCGCAGGTACACTTTCATCGAGCCTTCGGCCGTCGAGCCCATCTCGGTGCTGAACATGAGGTTGAACTGGCGCACTTCGGTCCAGTTCTTCGTGCCGCTGATGGGGCAGACGATTTCCTCGTCCAAGATAATCTGGCGCAGCTCGTTCAGGTCCGGTCCGGCGTTCATGGCGCGGGTGTAGCGCTCGTGCAGGGCGTCGCGCTTCTGCTGGTGCTCCAGCACGCGGGCGTTGGTCGAGCGGAACTCCTGCTCGTTGAAGGCGTCGCCATACTTTTTGGCAGCCTTGGCCACTTCCTTCGCAATCTTCTCGTCGTACTTGGCTATCTGGTCTTCGATGAGCACGTCCGCACGGTAGCGCTTCTTCGAGTCGCGGTTGTCTATCAAGGGATCGTTGAAAGCGTCAACATGGCCGCTGGCCTTCCAGATGGTGGGGTGCATGAAGATGGCCGAATCGATGCCGACGATGTTCTCGTGCAGCAGGACCATGCTTTGCCACCAATATTGTTTGATGTTGTTCTTCAGTTCCACGCCGTTCTGGCCGTAGTCGTACACGGCTCCCAGTCCGTCGTATATCTCGCTGCTCGGAAACACGAATCCATACTCCTTGCAGTGCGAGACGAGTTTCTTAAAAACGTCTTCTTGTGCCATTTTCTTTTCTGTATTGTTTTGGAAAAACGTCGCAAAGATAGGGATTTCTGACGGACTAAGTTCGGTATGCGGATGAAATTTACAGAAAAATAACGGCGAAACAGAGAAGTAACAGGCTGGTAACAGGCTTGAAACATGAACAGCGGAAATTTGCAGCCGGAAAAAGAGTAACTATGGTTCACTATTTAATAAGGAGAAGCAATATGAAAGATTCGACCAAGCAGCGCCTGTTGTGGCTGCTGCTGTGCATCGCACTGCCCCTGGCTTCGTGCAGCAAGGATGACGGCACGGCTGCCGCCGCAGAGAGTTTTAATGTGGAGATTGAGTGTCCCTCGCTCATCGAGGTGAGCGAAGGGGGCGAGTACACGTTCCGGGTGACGGGCGGCGACGGTCTGCTCGGCTCGGACACATTCATTTTCGAGGCAGGGACGGGCGTCTCGTACGTGGCTGCCATCACCGAGGTGGCCGAAAGCAGCGCCACCGTGAGCATCCCCACCGGATGCGGGAGCGGCGACTACCGCCTCTACCTCAAGCGCGAGGAGCGCAGGAAGCTTATCGGACAGACTTACCTGAGCATTACCGACGGGCTGGACTTCACGCCCGATGCCGGGACGACGGTCTACGGCGTGGTGTCGACCCAGGACGGGCCGGTGGCCGGGGTCGTAGTGTCGGACGGCACGGAAGTAACGGTCACGGACGACCAGGGCATCTACCAGCTAAGCTCGGACAAGACGGCGGGCTACGTCTTCCTCTCCGTGCCGTCGGGCTACGAGGTGCCGTCGGACGGCGTGCTCCCGCAGTTCTGCAAGCGGCTGAAGGGCGACGCGTCCACCGCCGAGCGTGCGGACTTCACGCTGACCCAGGTGGACGGGCAGGACGAGTACAAGGTGTTCATGCTCGGCGACATGCACTTGGCCAACCGCACGGGCGACCTGCAACAGTTCGTGGACTTCACCGACGACCTCAACGCCTACCGCCAGCGCCATCCGGGCGAGAAGATGTATGCCATCACCCTCGGCGACATGACCTGGGATTTGTACTGGTATTCCAACGATTACGCACTGGAAGATTACCTACGCACCATAAACAGTCTGGTGGACGACCTGCAAATCTTCCACACCCTCGGCAACCACGACTACGACTATAAGGCAACGAGCGACCGCGACGCTGCACAGCCTTACACGAGCCTCATCGCGCCGGCCTATTATTCATTTAACATCGGCCAGGTGCACTACGTGGTGCTGGACGACATCGACTGCGACAACTACGACGGCACCACCTCGCGCGACTACGAGAAGCGCGTGTCCACCGGACAGCTCGAATGGCTGTCGCGCGACCTGGCATACGTCGACAAAGACACCCCCCTCGTGGTCATCCTGCACGCGCAAGTCTTCTACCCCGACGAGACGGAGGGATTCCGCCTGGACCATGACGCGACCAACACGCAGCAACTGTTCAACGTGCTGGACGGCTACCAGGTGCACTTCGTGACGGGACACACGCACCTGAACTTCAACGTCACCCCGGCAGACGCCGTCACCGGCGGACGCGACATGCACGAGCACAACACCGGCGCCATCTGCGGCTCCTGGTGGTGGTCGGGCTACCTGACACCCGGCATCCACCTCTGCCCCGACGGCACGCCGGGCGGATACGCCGTGTGGGACGTGGCCGGGAAAGACCTGCAATACATCTACAAAGCCACGGGACGCGACGAAGACTATCAGTTCCGCTCCTACGACCTGAACAACGTCAGCTTCTCGCTGGCCGACGTCCCGCAGATGCCCAGCAGCGTCCCCGCCAACGTGCGCAACAAATACATGGAATATGTCGACGCCTACCCCGCCAACCAAGACAACGAGGTGCTCATCAACGTGTGGAACTGGAACCCGTCGTGGACCATCAGCGTGACCGACGAACAGGGCCGCAGCCTGACGCCCGAAGCCGTCTGGGCCTTCGACCCCCTGCACGTGGCCGCCCTGACCGTCAAGCGGTTCAACTCGTCCAGCCTCTCGTCCGTGCCCAACTTCATCACCGAGCGCTTCCCCCACTTCTTCAAGGTGAAGGCCGCCGATGCGGACACCGACCTGACCATCACCGTGCGCGACGAGTTCGGCCACGAATGGACCGAGCAGATGGAGCGCCCCAAAGCCTTCAGCACCGACGCCTACCTGCGCTGACCCACCGGGCCTGACGCCCGCGGCGCGCCACAGGCAACGCCCCTGCGGACGAGGGCCACGGCCACCGTCCGCACCAGGCAAAGCCCCCTGAAAAGACCAACTATAATTTTATGAATATGAAAACAATCCAATCGTATGTATTCCTCCTGTCACTGCTCATCGTCGGCAGTCTCCAGACCCTGAGCGCGCAGAACAGGACCGTAGCGGGCAAGGTGCTCGACGCCCTGCAAGAACCGCTGCCAGGCGTGTCCGTCCGCGTGGAGGGCACCACCCAGGGAACCGTCACCGACATCGACGGCGTGTTCCGCCTCTCCATCCCCACGGGCGAAACCACGCTCGTACTCTCCTACGTCGGCTTCCTGACCGAACAAGTCAAGGTGAAGCCCGGCGAGAACTACCTGACAGTCTACCTGCAAGAAGACGCCATCATGCTGGACGAAGCGGTCGTCGTGGGCTATGGCACACAGAAGAAAGTCAACCTCACGGGCGCCATCACCACCGTCGACAGCAAGCAGTTGGAGAACCGCTCGTCACACTCGCTGACCAACATGCTGCAAGGCGCCGTGCCGGGACTGAACATCACCACCTCGTCCGGCGTGCCCGGCAGCTCGCCCGACATTAACGTGCGCGGCGTCACCTCCATCAACAGCGCCGGCCCGCTCGTACTCATCGACGGCGCCATCGGCGACCTGGAACTCATCAACCCCAACGACGTAGAGTCCATCTCCGTCATCAAAGACGCCTCTGCAGCGGCCGTCTACGGTGCACGCGCCGCCTTCGGCGTCATCCTCGTCACCACCAAGTCCGGAGCCGCCACCGAAGGCAAAGCCACCGTGCGATACAGCGGACGCATAGGCTGGCAGGCACCCACCACCTCGACCGACTACGAAGACACCGGCTACTGGTCGGTCTACACCGTCAACAAGTTCTGGAAAGCCGATACCGGCGACCTGTACATCGACTACACCGACTATGACATGCAGCAGCTCCTGGCCCGCGTCAACGACAAGACCGAGAACCCCGACCGCCCCTGGGTCGTAGAAGACACGCGCAACGGCCGCCGCCAGTGGGTCTACTACGGCAACTACGACTGGTGGCACATGCTGTACAACGACAAGCGTCCCACGCAACAGCACAGCATCTCGCTCAGCGGAGGCACGAAAGACGTGAAGTACCTCATCTCCGGCGCCTATGACTACCAGAAAGGCATCCTCCGCCAGAACCCCGACATCTACCGCAAGTACAACCTCCGCTCGAAGATAGACTTCCGCATCAACAAGTGGGCCACGCTGAGCAACAACACCTCGTTCTACGGCTCGCGTTATACCTTCCAGGGCGACGGCAGCGTGGAGAACACCCTCGCTTACAGCGCCCGCCACGCCCTGGCCTGCTTCCCGATGAAGAACCCAGACGGCTCGTGGCTGTACAGCACGCCTTACCTGAACTACAAGGTAGCCAACGGACGACACATCCTGGCCGGCGAAGGCTCGCACCGCAACGTAGACCGCACCACCGACTTCGCCAACACCACGCGCCTGGTCATCACCCCCTACAAGGACCTCAGCCTGACGGCAGACTTCACCTACAGGCTGCACCAGACGCGCAACACCAGCCGCTCCAACCCCCTCTACTACCGCGAGTACCCTGACGGCGAACTGCTCAGCTACGCCACCGGCGCAGGAGCCAACCGCCTGGACGAGTCGGTCAACACCAGCAATTACTATGCGACCAACGTCTACGCCAACTACGACCACACCTTCCGCGAAGCACACCACCTGTCCGGCGTCGTCGGCTTCAACTACGAGACGATGCGCTTGAAGAACATCAGCGCCTACGGTGAAAACCTGGCCTCGTCGACGCTCGACGACTTCAACCTGGTGGGACAGAACGACGACGGCGAAGTCATCACCGGCGTAGACGGCGCACAGAACGAATACGCCCTGGCCGGCTTCTTCGGCCGCGTCAACTACGACTACAAGGGACGCTATCTGTTCGAGGTCAGCGGCCGCTACGACGGCTCCTCGCGCTTCGCCGCAGGCAGCCGCTGGGGCTTCTTCCCCTCCGGCTCCGTGGGCTGGCGCATCTCCGAAGAACCGTTCTTCAAGCCGCTCTCGCGCTACGTGGACAACCTGAAGCTCCGCGCCTCGTTCGGCAGCCTGGGCAACCAGAACGTGTCGTCCTACTACACCTACATGCGCCTCATCAGCGTGAGCGACTTTGCCGCCTACTCCTTCGGCGAGGGCAGCTCCATGGCGAAGTACTCCACCCTGAGCGCGCCCGTCTCGTCCGACCTGACGTGGGAGACGGCACAGCAGTGGGACTTCGGCTTCGACTTAACCATGCTGAAGAACCGTCTGAACATCACCATCGACGGATACGTAAGAAACACACTGAACATGCTGACCGACGGCATCGAGCTGCCGGCTGTCTACGGAGCCAGCGTGCCCGACATGAACACGGCCGACCTGCAGACGAAAGGTTACGAAATCGCCGTGAGCTGGCGCGACCAGTTCGAGCTGGCCAGCCGCCCCGTGGAGTACAGCATCGGCTTCAACGTGAGCAACTACAAGAGCTACATCACCAAGTACGACAACCAGGAGAAGACCTTCGCCAAGGACTACTATGAAGGGATGCGCCTGGGCGAAATCTGGGGCTTCGTCACCGACGGACTGTTCCAGACCACGGAAGAGGCGCAGGAATACGTCTCGCAGGTGGACATGAGCTACATCAACAACCGCGTGACCGGCGGCTGGCAGGCCGGCGACCTGAAGTTCCTCGACCTGAACGGCAACGAAAAGCTGGACATCGGCGGCAACACCGTGGACAACCCGGGCGACCGCCGCATCCTGGGCAACTCGCTGCCCAGCCTGTCGTACGGCATCACCGCATCGCTGCGCTGGTACGGGTTCGACGCATCGGTCTTCTTCCAGGGCACGGGCAACCACTACTGGTATCCCACGGGACAGGCCATGCAGTTCTGGGGCCCGTACTCCTACCCCTACCTGTCGTTCCTGCAAGAAGACTTCCTGGACGAAGTGTGGTCGGAAGACAACCGCGACGCCTACTTCACGCGACCGATGGCTTACTCGGCCACGTCGGGCCCGCTCAGCCACGTGAACGACCGCTACCTGCAGAACATCCGCTACCTGCGTCTGAAGAACCTGACCGTGGGCTACACGCTGCCCGTGGCGCTGACGAAGAAAATCGGCGTCGAGCAGGCACGCATCTACTTCTCGGGCGAGAACCTGCACTACTGGTCGCCGCTGAAGAAGCACACGCGTTACATCGACCCCGAAGCCGCCATCGACCGCAGCGACGCTTACAACAACGCCTACTATCCCTGGCAGAAGACATTCATGTTCGGCATAGACGTGACATTCTAATCCCAATCCCTAACAAGACTCTAACGAAACGAAGATATGAAACGAACACTCATAGCAGCAGTGGCCCTGACGATGGGCCTCGCCTCGTGCGACAACCTGCTCGACCTGGACCCGAAGAGCCAAATCTCGCAGACCGACTACTTCCGTACGGAGAGCGACCTGCAACTCTTCAGCAACTCCTTCTACAACAACCTGCTGGACAAGTCGCCCTACGACGACCAGAGCGACCTGTACGTGCAGCAGACCTTGTCCGACGAAATCCTGGGCGGAACGAACCGCATCCCCCCCGCATCGGGCGGCGGATGGACGTGGACAGACCTGCGCAAGATGAACACCCTGCTGGCCTACGTCAACCAGTGTGACGACGAGGCAGCCGTCATCAAATACACCGCCCTGACCCGCTTCTTCCGCGCCTTCTTCTACTTCGAGAAGGTGAAACGCTTCGGCGACGTGCCCTGGTACGACGTCGAGCTGGGCTCGGCCGACGAATCGCTGTACAAGGCACGCGACTCGCGCGAGCTGGTCATGACGCACATGATAGAGGACATCGACTACGCCATCGAAAACCTCCCCTCGAAGGCCGAAGAGACCAGCAGCCCCTTCCGTGTGAACCGCTACGCGGCCATGGCACTGAAGGCGCAATTCTGCCTCTACGAAGGCACCTACCGGAAGTATCACGGAGTGTCGCTCGAAGGCCACGACTACACCTACTACTTGGAGCAGGCAGCCGCAGCGGCCAAGCAACTGATGGACGACAGACAATACAAACTCTACAACACCGGAAACCCCGATAGCGACTACCTGACGCTCTTTGCCGAAGAAGATGCCAATCCGGACGAATACATCCTGGCCATCAAGTTCGACTACGGCCTGAGCATCTACCACAACGCGACGGCACACACCCTGGTGCCCACGCAAGGCAGGCCCGGACTGACACGCAAGATGGTCAACACCTACCTGATGGCCGACGGCACAGCCTTCACCGACCAGCCCGGATGGCAGGAGATGACCTTCCTCGAAGAAACACAGAACCGCGACCCGCGCCTGGCGCAGAGCATCCGCACACCGGGCTACACGCGCATCGGACAGACCGAAGTGCTGGCTCCCGACCTCTCTGTCAGCGTCACCGGCTACCAGCCCATCAAGTTCGTGCAGGAACCCACCGCATCCGGCGGAAACGTCGACCGCAACGACCGCTCCACCTGCGACCTGCCCGTCTACCGCTACGCCGAAGTGCTGCTGAACTATGCCGAGGCCAAAGCCGAACTGGGCACACTGACACAGGACGACCTGGACGAGTCCATCAACCTCATCCGCCAACGCGCCGGCATGCCCGGCCTCGACCTGGCCTATGCCAACGCCAACCCCGACCGCTACCTCTCCGACCCCGAGACAGGCTATGACAACGTGACAGGACCGAACCAGGGCGTCATCCTCGAGATACGCCGCGAGCGCGCCATCGAGCTGAACCAGGAAGGCTTCCGCTTCGACGACCTCGTGCGCTGGAAAGCCGGCAAGTGCATCGACCAGGCACTGACAGGCATGTACTTCCCCGGAGCCGGAGAATACGACCTGAGCGGCGACGGACAGCCCGACGTCATCCTCTACAACAGCGGCACGCCCCGCCCCGCCGACCAGGACGGCGTGCTGATTTACGAAATTGGCGAGGAAATCCTGCTCAGCGACGGAGACCAGGGCTACGTGGACTACCACCAGAACATCGCCCGCACCGACTTCAACGAAGAACGAGACTACCTCTACCCCATCCCGACCAACGAGCGTTCGCTCAACCCGAACCTCACGCAGAACCCGGGCTGGGACGACGGACTGGACTTCTGACCCCCGCCAGCCCGCCGCCCGCACCAGAGGCGGCCCGTCCGGACAAGGGACGCACCCCTTGCGGACAGCGGCCGCCCCACCGCGACGACGGAACCAGGCAAACCCTGAACCAAACAACCCCTAAAAACGAAAAAACAACATGAAACTGAAGAATTACATAACAGCCTCGGCCCTCGTGCTCGCCACCTTCCTGTGCGGAAGCTGCGACGACGACGAGCAAACCGTGGCCAAAGCCGTGCTGGCCAGCGCATCGGCCCTGAACTTCGAGGCAGAAAACGCCCCCCAGCAAATCATCACTGTCTATTCCGACGCCCAATGGGTGATGGACGAACTGCCTGAATGGATCAGCGTCACCCCCGTCACCGGACAAGGCACCACGGAAGTCACCGTGTCCGTCACCGACAACCTGCGCGAAGGCACCGTCGACAATCCCCGCGAAGCCACCATCGTCTTCCGGGGCAACACACTGGCCAGCCGCGCCGAAGTGACCGTCTCGCAAGACGGAGACAAATACCGCGACTGCCAGGAATACACCGTCGACCAACTGCCCGACCTGGCCGACGAGACCGTGGTCATCGTGCCCGAAGCCCTCGTGACAGCCGTCACCACCTCGGGCTGCATCGTCAGCAGCGACACCCACGACACCAACATCTTCCTCGAGACCACGGCCTCTGTCAACGTGGGCGACCGCGTCTACATCCAAGGCTCGAAAGACACCGACAGCCGCTCGCTGGCCTACGTGGCCTGCGATGACGTAAGCATCCTCACCAGCGGCAACACCGTCAACTACCCCGAAGCGACGGACATCACCGCCAGCCTCGACAGCTACGACGCCACCAGCCGCGAATGGCTGTCCGTCACCGGAGTGCTCAACGGCAGCACCCTCACCGTGGAAGACGCCTCCAATTCCGTCTCCATCATCGACGCACCCACCTCGCTCGGCCTGGACGACCTCAACGGCCACCAAGTGACCCTGCGCGGCTACTTCGACGGCGTGGAAGCTCCCGTGCTGCGCCTCATCGTCGCCGAAGTGGACGACCTGGGCCTGGTCGAGCAGATATACTTCAGCGATGACTTTGAGTGGCTGCAACCCTGGGCAGAGAATAGCGGCGCCGGACAGACCGTAGAAAACGACGGCACAGGCGACGCACCCCAAATCTATTCGGCCAAGAACGCCGACGGACAGACGGCAGCCGAAGCCCTCGTACTGCGCGGCTACGGCCTGGAACAGACGCCGGGCAACGCCATCTACCTGCAGAAGAACTACCTGAAGTTCGGCAAGACCGACTACCAGGCAGGCCTGACACTGCCAGCCCTCACAGAAGTACCCGTCGGCACGAGCCTGAAGCTGACGTTCGACTGGGCACCGATGGTGGGCGGCACGCGCAAGTTCGACCCCGTGCAAGTAATAGTCTCTGTCACCACCAACGGCAACACCGTCGAGATGGAGCCTATCGGCCACAGCTTCGTCGACACGCAGGACAAGCTGGAATGGCTGCACGCCGAAGTGGTGATTGACGGGGCAGACATCACGCCCGAAAGCCTTATCAGCATCAAGTCCAACGACTGGGGCTCCAACGAGGACAACACCGGCAGCAAGGTTTACCGCCGCTGGTTCATCGACAACATCAAGCTGATGCGGGCAGAGTAAGACGAGAGACGAGCTACAAGTGACGAGCTACGAGCTACGAGTGACGAGCTGCGAGTTAGCAATAATAAGAAAGAGCGCGATGCCCAGGCACCGCGCTCTTCTTTTTTCCATCGGTCTGCCGGTCCTCCCGGTCAGCCCTCCTGCTCTTCCTTCACCGCAAAGCCCAGCTTCTTCAGCCCGGCCTGCACGTCGGGGTGACTCATGAACAAGCGCCACAAGAGGCCGCTGCGGTGATTCTCAATCATCACGGCGATGGGTCCCTGGTCGATGGCCAGGTAACGCTTGGGATACCATCCGTCGGTCTCGCTGAAGGCGTCGTAGAAACCGTAAGGGCCCAGCACCGAGTCGCCCATCTGGTAGAGGTGACGCATCATGCGCAGCGACTCTTCGGGGGTGTAGACAATGGACGACAGGGCGGCCGTGGGCGAGATGACACCCAGGTCGGCCTGCTCGTTGGGGGCATGGGCCGAATAGCCCTTGACGGAATAGCTGGCCGTCAGTCCCCAGCAGTCGGGGCCGTACCCCTTCCAGCCGCGGGGGTTGCGCACGCACCAGTCGTGGTGCACCAGGGTGAGGTTGCGCATCTCGTCGAAGTAGTTGGTGCAATACTTGTCGGACAAGCCGCGGGGGTCCAGGCCCAGCCACGAGTAGTGTGCCCAGAACAGCGGTCCAGCCTCGGTGCCCTGGTAGCGCAGTTGCAGGCGATGGCCCTCGACGTCGTGGGGAGCGACGATGGCGCCGCCTTCGGCCCAGCCCTGGTGGTAGACCTCGGCGGGTACGCCGTGGGTGGGCGACGCGGCAGCAAGCACATACATAATCAGACACTCGTTATACCCACGGACGGGGAAGTTCATCTGCCAGGCATACTCCGGGCTCCAATGCCAGTAGAGCACGTTCTGGCCGTCGCGCCGGTGCCAGTCCCACTCCACTTCGCGCCACAGCCGGTCGATGCGGGCGGCCAGTGCCTTCTCCTGCTCGTCTCCCTGCTGCACGTAGTATTGGTGCACACAGAGCAAGGCTTGCATCAGAAAGGCCGTTTCCACCAGGTCGCCCCCGTTGTCCTTCTGCCCGAAGGGTTTCACGCGGCCCGTGTCTCCCTGCCACCAGTGGGGGTAGACGCCGTGGAAGCGGTCGCAGGTCTCGAGGAAGGAGACGATGCGCTCCATGCGCTCCAGGCCTTGCTGGCGGGTGACGTATCCCCGGTCTATGCCGGCCAGGATGGCCATGATGCCGAAGCCGCTGCCTCCGCTGGTGACGACGTTCTGGTCGTCCTGCGGATAGTCGCCGTCCAGGTGGATGCGTTCGCGGGCCAGGCCGCTATGAGGCTCGGCTCCGTCCCAAAAGTAGTTGAAGGTCAGTCGCTCGATGGTGTCCATCAGTTGCTCGTCGGTCAGTTCGGGGGCTGCGCCGGCGTTGTCTTTCTTGGTCTTGCACTGGGTGAAGGCCAAGAGCAGGCACAGGGCCAGCAGTAAGTGAGTCGGTTTCATTGTGTTCGTTCGGTTTATTGCGGGTTAGTAAATGTCAGTTCGGCCATCACCGGGCAATGGTCGGAGTAGTAGCCCGTGGTGGGTACGTCGCTCACCACGCGGCAGCGGGCGGCGTGCAGTTGGGGCGTGGCAAAGACGAAGTCGATGAGGTAACGCTCGGCACGGGGCATGCGGCCGAAGTCGTGGAAGGACCAGGAGGGTCCGCAGGTCACGTCGGCCGAGGTCCAGGCGTTCTGCAACCCGCCTTGGGTGAGCACTTGCGCGGGCTCGTCGTCGGGCAGGCAGTTGAAGTCGCCGGTGACGATGGCGGGCATCTGCGGGGCGATGGCTTTCAGGCTGTCCACGATGAGGCGCATCCCCTCGCGGCGGGCTTCGGCGCTCACATGGTCCAGGTGCGTATTGAAATAAGCCACCTCGCGGCCGTTCTGCTTGTCCTTCAGCAAGGCCCAGGTGCAGATGCGGTTGCACGCGGCCCCCCAGCCTTTGACGCCAAACTCATTGGGCGTGGGGCTGAGCGAGAAGTTGCCCGAGCGCAGCAGTTCGAAGCGGTCGGTACGGAAGAAGATGGGGCTGAACTCGCCTTCGGCCTTGCCGTCTTCGCGGCCCACGCCCAGGGCGGTGTACTGCGGCAGCATCTCTTTCAGGGCTGTCATCTGCTGGGGCAGCACTTCCTGCATCCCGAGCAGGTCGGGGGCATAGTAGCCCAGCATCCGGCCTACTTCGGCACGGCGGTGGGGCCAGGCGTTCAGGCTGTCCGACTCGGTGTCGAGGCGGATGTTGAAGGTCATGACGTTCACAGACTGGGGAGCGTCGGAGGTTTTCGTCCCGCAACTGCTCAGCAGGAGCAGGGCGGAAGCAAGGGTAAGAAAGAAGGTTTTCATAAATTGAGAATTGAGAATTAAAAATTAAGAAATAAAGAGTTAGGAAATTGAGAATTGAGAATTAAAAATCAAGAAATAAAGAATTAGTAAATTGGGAACTGAGAAGTAAAAATTAAGAAATAAAAGACGAGTGAATTGAAAATGAGAAATTCATAAATTGAGAACTGAGAATTAAAAATCAAGAAATAAAGGCGGAGGGTATTCCACGGTGAAACAAGCTAAAGATATTTCGGACAAAGGCAACGAGGCCTCTCGCAGAAGCAAACTCCGAAGGACAAGCGCGCCCCGTGTTCGGACGAAGCGCGCTCCGTGTTCGCCGCAGCCTACAGCCCTCGCCTTTATTTCTTAATTTTTAATTCTCAATTCTCAATCAAAGAAGCGTAATCCGCGCCGTCTTCACGCGGTCGCTGCTGCCGCCAATCATCACGTCGAAGTCGCCCGGCTCGCAGACGAAATCCAGGTCGTAGTCGTAGAACTTCAGCAGGTCGGCCGTAATCTTGAAGCTGACCTCGCGGCTCTCGCCGGCCTTGAGGAAGATTTTCTGGAAGCCCTTCAGCTCTTGCACGGGACGGGTGATGCTGCCCACGCGGTCGCGCAGGTAGAGCTGGACCACCTCGGCTCCGTCGCGCGAGCCGGTGTTGGTCAGGGTGACGGTGGCGGTGATTTCGCCGTTCTGGTTCATCTGCGTCTTGTCCAGGCGGATGTCACTGTACTGGAACGTGGTGTACGACAGGCCGTAGCCGAAGGCGTAGAGCGGCTCGTTGGGCACGTCGAGGTAGTTGCTGCGGAACTTCGTAAACCAGTGGCCCTGTTCGAGCGGGCGCCCGGTGTTCTTGTGGTTGTAGTAGAGCGGAATCTGCCCCACGTTGCGGGGGAAGGTCATGCTCAGCTTGCCGCTGGGGTTGACGTCGCCGAACAGCACGTCGGCAATGGCATAGGCGGCCTCGCTGCCCCCGAACCACACGTTGAGGATGGCCGGCACGTTCTCCTGCTCCCAATCCAGCGTCAGGGGGCGTCCCGCAAAGAGGGTCAGCACGACGGGCTTGCCGGTCTGCAACAAGGCTTCGAGCAGGCGGCGCTGCGTGTCGGGGATGCCGATGTCGCTGCGGCTGGAGCTTTCGCCCGACATTTCGGAGGCTTCGCCCAGGGCGGCCACGATGACGTCGGCACGGGCAGCCACGGCCAGCGCTTCGTCCAGCAGCTCCTGGTCGGTGCGGTTGTCACGGTTCAGCGAGCGGCCGAACATGGTGGAGTTCTCCTCTTGCTTGGCGTCGCTCATCAGGTTGCTGCCCTTGGCGTAAAGGACTTCGACCTTCTTTCCGGCGACTTCCTTCAGGCCTTCGTACAGCGAGGGATAGTCGTCCAGACGGGCGGCCACGCTCCACGTGCCGGGCATGTTGCTGCGCGAATGGGCCATCGGGCCGATGACGGCCACCGTGCCCTGCTTCTTCAGCGGGAGTACGGGCGCCTGTCCGGCCTGGGCGGGCTCGTTCTTCAGCAGCACGAAGCTGCCGGCGGCGATGCGTCGGGCGGCGGCACGGTGTTCGGCGTTGAACACTTCCTTGGCCGGGCGCTTCAGGTCGCAATACTTGTAGGGGTCGTCAAACAGTCCGAGCTTCCACTTCGCCTCGAGGATGCGGCGGCAGGCCTGGTCGACGTAGTGCATGCTGATTTTGCCTTCGTCGAGCGACTTCTTCAGCGTGCCGACGAAGCCGTTGCTGACCATGTCCATGTCAACTCCCGCTTCGAGGGCGCGGGCCGACACCTGCTGCAAGTCGCCGATGCCGTGGGCAATCATCTCGTAGATGCCCGTGTAGTCGGTCACGACAAAGCCGTCGAACTTCCACTGGTCGCGCAGCAGGTCGGTCATCAGCCAACGGTTGGCCGTGGCGGGCACCCCGTCGACCTCGTTGAACGAGGCCATGACGCTGCCTGCTCCCGCCTCGACGGCCGCCTGGTAGGGCAGGAAATATTCGTTGTACATGCGGTTGCGGCTCATGTCGACCGTGTTATAGTCGCGCCCGGCCTCCGAGGCGCCGTAGAGGGCGAAGTGCTTGACGCAGGCCATGATTTGGTTGTTGGCCTGGAGCTGTGTCGCACGGTCGGCGCCCTGGTAGCCACGCACCATCGCCCGTGCAATGGCGGCGCCCAGGAAGGGGTCTTCACCGCTGCCCTCGCTGACGCGTCCCCAGCGCGGGTCGCGGCTGATGTCGACCATCGGGCTGAACGTCCAGCAGATGCCGTCGGCGCTGGCTTCGGTGGCCGCGATGCGGGCCGACTCTTCCACGGCGTCCATGTCCCACGAGCACGACAGGCCCAGGGGGATGGGGAACACCGTTTCGTAGCCGTGTATGACATCCATGCCGAACAGCAGGGGGATGCCCAGGCGCGAGTTCTCGACCGCCAGGCGCTGCACGTCGCGTATGCGTTCGACGCCCTTCAGATTGAACAAGCCGCCCACCAAGCCTTGCTCGATAAGCTTGGCCACGTCGCTGCTCTTGGCCTGCCCGGTGACTATCTCGCCGGTGACGGGCAGGTTGAGCTGGCCGATTTTTTCTTCTACTGTCATCTTACTCATCAGTTCAGAGATGAACGTGTCCATGTCGCGCGGGGTGGTCGCCGGGGTTTCGCCCTTGGGCGAGGCCGAGGCCAGCAGGGCCGACACAGAAGCTACAGCTAACAAGGATAATCTTTTCATGTTTCTTCAGTTTGTTTATCAGGTTTATTAATATTAGGTGTCACGTCCGGTTGCCTGCCGATCCGGGCAGACGGGGCACGGCGGGGGCGGGCGCACGCCCGGCTGCCAATGCTTCGTACAAATATAGGAAACGGAAGGCGATGAAAGCAAAAAAACAGATACGTATTTAATACGTTTTCCGTTTTTTTTACTGAAAGGGCACTACTGTTTTATTGCTCAAACGCGTGTATCTGGCTGTATGACAAAGATTTGAAAACTGACTTCCGACGCGGCCGAAAAGCCCCAAAAAACATCCCTGCCCGACCCCGCTGCGGCCGCCGCGCGCAAGAGCCGCGCCCCGTGCGGACGGGAGCCGGCGCCGGGACGGACGGGAGGCAACAAAAAAGCCCCCGCGTCATCACGACGCGAAGGCTTACTATGCCTTATTATAAAAAAAACAGAAAAAACCTCAACGGAAAAGAGGCCTTCTGGTGCGGGTGACAGGACTCGAACCTGCACGCCTCGCGGCACCAGATCCTAAGTCTGGCGCGGCTGCCAATTACGCCACACCCGCTTGTGCTCGCGTATGCGGGGCAAAGATACGTAGTTTTTTCTTTCCGACCAACATTCCGGGCAGGAAAGTGCACGATGGTCAGTCCGAAGGACTGTTCAGCAGGGCGCGGGCAGCTTCGATGAGGGTGTCGCGGCCCTGGTCTTCGTCTTCGTCGGTCATGTCGAGCTTGATGTCGGGGTCGATGCCGAACTCGATGTGCTGCTGCTGGGCGTCGAGCATGGGGCTGGCAGAGAAGCGCACGCCCCAGCCGTTGGGCAGTTCGGAGGAGAAAGGCAGGCCGGAGCCGCCGCCGGTCTTGTCGCCCAGCAAGGTGACTTGCGGCAGGCAGTTCATGGAGTTGACGAAGTCGTTGGTCGCGCTGTACGCATGGCGGTTGGTCAGCACGACGACGGGTTTCTGCCAGCGCACGCCGTCGGGTGGGTCGAGGTAGACGGGTTCGGGGTCGGAAAAGTCGGAGTGTCCGGGGCCGGTTTTGTGCTGGATGTAGCCCGTCAGCACCCGTTCGTTGGTGAAGCGGGCGGCGAGCTGCGAGGCGGTGGTCAGGTTGCCGCCGCCGTTGTTGCGCACGTCGATGATGAGCCCGTTGCACACGGCCAGGTAGAGCAGCATCTCGTCCAGGTTACCATCCCCAATGCCGGAGGAGAAATCGCCGTAGTACACGTATCCGATGTTGTCCTGGAGGATGGTATATTCCGCCCCGCCGCCGATGCGGTAGTCACGGCCCAGGTACTGCTCTACCAGCGCCTCGTCGAAGTTGCGCGGATAGTCGAGGTACCAGTCCCAGTAGCGGGCCGTGTTCCAGGCGGAATAGAGGTTGACATGTCCGTCTTTCAGCTCGGCCAGCATATTGCCCAGCACTTCGAAGAGGGCGTCGTCGCCCATGTCGTCCGTAATCTGGACGCGGTATTGCTCGTAGATGGCATCCCAGTCGATGCCTTTGTAGTCCAGGAAACAGTAGTGTTCGTCGATGAGCTTCCAGAGGGCTTCGAAATTGCCCGTGGGACTGTTGTCGTATTCGTCTTCGCGGATGCAGCCGCCCAACACGAGGGGCAGCGCACACATTATATATATATAGGAAAGCAATCGTTTCATACGGCGTCAGCGGTTAGGGAGGAGGGAGAATTGTTTGACAAAACCCACCATGAAGATGTGCCCGTAGGCGTGCGTCTCCAAGTGGTTGAGTTTAGATTGCCGGACATCCCACAGGTAGGTGAAGCGCATCTTGAGGCGCCCGGCGGGGAAGTCGAGCGAAAGGCGGTGCCGCCAGGAAGGAGCATTGTGCAGCGACGTAAACTTCACCACGCCTCCGGCATTGCCCAGCGAAAAGATTTCGTAGTACGACTGCCCGTAGTGGGGCGAGAAGGCCATGCCCAGCAGGGGTACGTCGAGCTGGTAGCGCAAGGTCAGGGGCACGCGCCGCACGCGGAAGTCCCACACGGCGGCCACCGAAGCATCCAGCGCCACGGAGGCACGGGCCGAGGCGGGGTTGTTGCCGTTGCGCAGGTTCCACACGAAGCCGCCCGCCGCATCCACCAATCCACCGGCCAGCAGGCGCAGGCCGCCCGCGCGGTAGAGGCGGTAGTGTAGGCCGTAGTTCCAGTTCACAAGGGCAGACAGCGTGTTGTTGTTGTCCACGTGGTTATGCGTGTAGTTGGCATAACCCTGGAAGAAGGCTTGACGCATCCATCGGCCGTCGCCCCACTTGGTCTGACGCAGGCTCTCGCGCGACAGACGGAACTCCACGCCCCGGTATTCCTGGGGCGAGAGATAGGTGTCGTACATGTTCGCCCAACCCAAGCCGTACATCGTGGCCCGCTGGATGGGGCGGTCGGGCACGGAGTCGGCCGTCCCCTCCCCCGGCACGGCGGCGGCCCGCACGAGCGGCAGGAGCAGTAACAGAAAGAATAATAGGTTTCGTTTCATCAGTAGTCGGGTCAGAATAGTTTCATTTGTCCGGTCAGCTCGTCCAAGATGTCGCCCGGCGTTTTGTCCTTGTCGGGGTCCAGGTCTTCGGGCTCTTCTTCAGGTCCTGCCGAAGCCGGGTCGACAGGCTCCGGACGGCGCGTCGGCTCCAGTTCGTTCACCGTGTCGAGGGTGTAGGTGGTCAGACGTTTGCCCTTGGCCTTGAAGCCCTTGACGGCGATGAAGTCGTCGGCCTCGATGACCAGGGGGTCGCGGAAGGCATCGTGCCCGCCGAACACCACCTCGAGGCGCGGATACGGCTCGTCGGTCAGCAGGATGAGGCGGTTCTTGCGGTTCTCGCCCAGGTAGTTCTGCTTGCGGGCCGTCGCCTCCAGGCAGAAACGCTTGATGTAGGGGTAGTTCTGCTGGTCGGCGTCGTAGAGCACGGCGGTCCACACCTTCCCGGAGTCGAACTTCTCCAGCAGGCGGATGTCCGGCTCGTAATGGTTGGCCAGGTCGAAGTTGGTGGTATAGAAGTCGCCGCTTTCCAAGATGACCAGGATGCGGTCGTCGGTCTGAAACTCGCCCACGTATTCACCCCGTCCGTCGTAGTTCAGACGCAGCACGTCGCGGTCGAACCACACCTTGCGGCCCCCGAGCGTAGAAGCCCCGCGCTGCTTCAGCACAATCTTGTGCACCGGCAGGCGGGTCAGGATGTTGCCGATGGCTTGCCGGCCCTTGATGGCCAGTTGGCTGAAGTCTTCTTCAAACACTATCTTGCGCACCCTGGGGTTCGGTTTGAGGGTGACTTTGATGACTTCGGCCTCGCCGTTGGGATTGGCGCTGAAGTAGAGAATGCGCGAATCGGGCTTGCCTTGGGTGACGTCGTACTCGCGGTCGCGTACGACGCCGGTGACGAAAAATCGCTTGTAGAAACACGTGCCGTCCTTGCCGTCGCGGTACGCCACGTTATAGATGGTGCGCTTGTCGTTTTTCTTGAAGACGTTGACGTAAAGGATGTTCTTGCCCACGAACTTCTTGTCGGCCACGGGCGTCACCAGGTAACGGCCGTCGCGGTAGAAGATGATGATGTCGTCGATGGGCGAGCAGTTGGCCACGAACTCGTCTTTCTTCAGCCCCGTGCCGATGAAACCCTCCTCGCGGTTGATGTAGAGTTTTTCGTTGGCCTCGATGACCTTGGTGGCCTCAATGACATCGAAGCTGCGCAGCTCGGTGCGGCGGGGGAAGTTCTTGCCGTATTTCTCGCGGAGCATCCGGAACCAGTCGACGGTGTATTCGACGAGGTTGGCCAGGTGGCGGTCGGTCTCGGCCACGTCGGCCTTCATGCGGGCAATCTGCTCTTCGGCCTTGTCGCTGTTGAACTTGAGGATGCGGGCCATCTTTATCTCCATCAGGCGCAGGATGTCGTCCTTGGTCACTTCGCGGATGAACGAGGGGTAGTAGGGCGTCAGCCGCAGGTCGATGTGCTCGCAGGCGGCATCCATCGACTTGGCCTGCTCGAACTCGGCGTCCTTGTATATCCTTTCTTCGATGAATATCTTCTCGAGCGAGGCGAAGTGCAGCGCTTCCATCACTTCGGCGCGGTGAATCTCCAGCTCGCGTTGCAGGAGGTGTTTCGTGTTGTCCACCGACTTGCGCAAGACGTCGCTCACCGTCAGGAAGTGCGGCTTCTGGTCATCAATGACGCAGCAGTTGGGCGAGATGTTCACTTCGCAGTCCGTGAAGGCATAGAGGGCGTCGATGGTCTTGTCCGACGACACGCCGGGGGCGAGGTGGACGAGTATCTCGACGCTGCCGGACGTCAAGTCTTCTACCTTCCGTATCTTTATTTTCCCCTTCTCGCTGGCCTTGACGATGGAGTCGCACACGCCGGCCACGGTCTTCCCGTAGGGTATTTCGCGAATGGCGAGCGTCTTGTTGTCCACCTTTTCTATCTTGGAGCGGACGCGCACGGAACCGCCGCGCTCGCCGTCGTTGTACTTGGACACGTCGATGCTGCCGCCCGTCTGGAAGTCGGGATAGAGGGCGAAAGGTTCGTCGTGCAGGTAGGCGACGGCAGCGTCGCACAGCTCGTTGAAGTTGTGCGGCAGTATCTTCGAGGAGAGGCCGACGGCAATGCCCTCGACGCCCTGTGCCAAAAGCAGGGGAAACTTGACGGGCAGGGTGACGGGCTCGCGGTTGCGGCCGTCGTACGACTGCTTCCACTCGGTGGTCTTGGGGTTAAAGACAACGTCGAGGGCGAACTTCGTCAGGCGCGCCTCGATGTATCGGGCAGCCGCCGCATCGTCGCCGGTCAGGATGTTGCCCCAGTTCCCCTGGCAGTCGATGAGCAAGTCTTTCTGCCCCAACTGCACCAGGGCGTCCTTGATGGAGGCGTCCCCGTGGGGGTGGAACTTCATGGCTTCGCCCACGATGTTGGCCACTTTGTTGTAGCGCCCGTCTTCCATGCGGCGCATGGTGTGCAGGATGCGCCGCTGCACGGGCTTCAGTCCGTCCATGATGTGGGGCACCGCACGCTCCAGGATGACGTAGGAGGCGTAGTCCAGGAACCAGTTCTGGTACATGCCGTTCAGCCGGTGGCGCACCTCGCCGTCGCCGATGTCTGCCGGTTTATAGTCCGTATGCTCGCCCTCTTCGTCTGCCCGGGGCCATGTCTTCTCGATGTCGTCTTTGGAATCTTCGCTCATATCTTTTCGTCAGGGGAATCGGTGTAAAAACGGCCGCCGGCTGAGATGCCGCGACCGCAGGCAAATGTACGAAAATCCCTCGAAATAGGGAAAAAATAGGCCGACAAAAAAATAAAGCCACACTTATTTGGAAGGAATGAAGTTTTTTGTGTACCTTTGCGCCGTCAAAACGAAACGAGACAAAGCATCGGAATGTAGCGCAGTTGGTAGCGCACTACGTTCGGGACGTAGGGGTCGGGCGTTCGAGTCGCCTCATTCCGACCAAGCTGACAGGACAAGCCACTGCACCCCGCAGCGGCTTGTTTCGTTTATGCCCCGCGCCTGCGACGGGCAACGGCCGCGCTCCTTGCGAACAGTAGCCGCCCCCGTAGCGGACAAGAGACTTCACACCTTAATACCAGATTGTATGACACCTACCTACGCACCCTTCGCCCACCCGCTCTACGTCATGCCCAAGCCCGCCGGCCCGATGTGCAACCTGGCCTGCGAGTACTGCTATTACCTGGAGAAAAACCAACTCTACTCCGAATCGCCCCAACGCGTGATGAGCGACGAACTGCTGGAAAAGTTTATCAAAGAGTACATCCAGGCCCAAACCCTGCCGTCGGTCCTGTTCACCTGGCACGGGGGCGAAGCGCTGATGCGCCCCCTCTCCTTCTACAAGAGAGCCGTCGAACTGCAGCGGCGTTACGCCGGCGGACGCACCATCGACAACTGCATCCAGACCAACGGAACGCTGCTGACCGACGAGTGGTGCCAGTTCTTCCGCGAAAACAACTGGCTGGTAGGCATCTCGATAGACGGGCCGCAGGAGTTTCACGACGAATACCGCCGCAACCGCCAGGGACGCCCCTCGTTCGTCAAAGTGATGCACGGCATCGGACTGCTGAAGAAGCACGGCGTGGAGTGGAACGCGATGGCCGTCGTCAACGACTTCAACGCCAACTACCCGCGCGAGTTCTACCACTTCTTCCGACAGATAGGCTGCCACTACCTGCAATTCGCCCCCATCGTCGAGCGCATCCTGCCCCATGCCGACGGCCGGCAACTGGCCTCTGCCGACGACGGGAGCGACGCGCGCCTGGCCCCGTTCTCCGTCTCGCCCCAGCAGTGGGGCACGTTCCTCTGCACCCTGTTCGACGAGTGGGTCAAGAAAGACGTCGGCACGATATTCGTCCAGCTCTTCGACTCGACCCTGGCCAACTGGGTGGGCGAGCAGCCCGGCGTCTGCACCCTGGCACCCACGTGCGGGCACGCCGGAGTGATGGAGTTCAACGGCGACGTCTACGCCTGCGACCACTTCGTCTTCCCCGAATACCGCCTGGGAAACATCTACACACACAGTCTCGTGGAAATGATGTACGGCGAACGGCAACTGAAGTTCGGGCAAGCCAAGCACGACAGCCTGCCCCGCCAGTGCCGCCAGTGCCCCTGGCTCTTCGCCTGCAACGGCGAATGTCCCAAGAACCGCTTCTGCCACACGGCCGACGGCGAACCGGGACTGAACTACTTGTGCGAGGGATACCGCATGTTCTTCGCCCACGTCGCCCCCTACATGGACTTCATGAAGCGCGAGCTGCTGGCCGGACGCGCCCCGGCTAATGTGATGAAGGCGGATATCCGGTGACAAGTTGCGAGCTACGAGCTACAAGCTACGAGCTACGAGTAGAAGAAAAGGAACATGCACAAGACCGGCATTCGCTTTCCCTGCACTCGTAGCTCGTAGCTTGTAGCTCGTAACTAAACCAAATAGAACACCGCCAGCAGGCACACGTTCACCCCAATCACCACGCCAAACCCCGCCAACAACGGACGGCGCAACGCACTGCCCCGCCCGGCGAAAAACAGCGCATAACACAAGTTCACAGCGATGTTGCTCACGATGGCTTGCAGGCTGCACGCCGCAATCAGCTTCACAGAGATGCCGCCCGTGCCCTGCACCAAGTTCAGGATGAACGGGGTGATGTCGCTCACGCCCGAGACGAAAGACAACGCCGTCAGCCCACCCCGCCCGGCATACACCAGCGTGTAGTGCGTCAACAGCGTAAACACCACGAACAGCAGGGCGAAGATGAGCGCCACCTTAAACTCCAGCGGGTTGCCCGTGTCGTCCTCGGCGGGCTCCGCCCCCGGCGTGGCCATCCGCCGGCGGTGCAGCCACCACGCCACGCCCGCCGCCACCAGCGCCATCGCCAGCAGGTAGGGATAGATGACCTCCAGCGCCTCCAAGCTGAAGATACCTATCAGGATAAGGAACCTCAGAAACATCATGCTGACCGCTAACAGCATGGCAGCGGCATACTCCGGAGCCTCGGCAGCCACCGCCGTGCGGCTTTTGCGCGCCAGCACGGATATGGTGGCGGTGCTGCTGTACAGCCCGCCCACGATGCCCGACACCAGGATGCCCGACTCGCGGAAGACGTAGCGGCGCAGCAGGTAAGACAGGTAAGAGATGCCCGACACGACCACCGTGGCCAGCCACACGTTGTAGGGCGTCAGGTTGATGCCCGCCACCAGCGTCTTGTCTGGGAGCATGGGCAGGATAATCCCACTGATGGCAAGAAACTTGGCCAGCGTAATCATCTCGTCGTTCTTCATGCGTTGCGCCAGCTCGGTAAAGGTGTGCTTCAGCTCGGTCAGCAGCAGCACGACCACCACCACGAGGACGTAGAACCACGAGGGCTGGGTGCAGACGATGGGCGCCAGGCAGTAGGTGATGAGGGCGATGATGATGGTGGTCACTCCGAACACGTGGTAGCGCGTCTGCTTCACGTAGTAGTTCAGCGCCAGCAGCAGTCCCAGCACCGCGCCGCCGCCCAGAAAGAGGCGGTAGTCCGTCGGGTCGAGGATGTAGAGCAAGTAGCCCAGGATGCCGATGAACGTAAAGGTACGGTCGGTGCCAAACAGTGTGGTCTCGCCTTCGCGCTTCAGGCTGATGCGCCGTTGCGAAAGGCCGATGAGCAGGGAAAAGAGTGTCACCAGCACGAAAGTGACGAACTCCTGTGGCAAGTATGCGTAGATTCTTTCCATTTCTCGAGTAGACAAAAGAGTTAGTTAACGAGGGGACGAGTGGACGAGTGGACAAGGGAGAGTGGACAAGTTAACAAGTTGACGAGTTGACGAGGCGTTGGAGACGAGAGGACGAGGCGTTGGAAACGAGTTGACAAGGAGAAAGAGACGAGTTGACGAGGCTTTGAAAGCGAATTGACACGGTGGCGGACAAACGAAGCGGCGAATACGCCCTTGTTGCCTGACGCCTTGTCAACTTGTCAACTCTCCCTTGTCCACTCGTCCCCTCTCCCTTGTCCACTCGTCCACTTGTCACCTTGTCAACTCCCTGCCCGGTGCGCCATCTCCCCACGTGCGGTAAGGATGCTGCATCAGTTGGGCGTTGTAGTAACGCCGGTCGCCGGTCACCTCGCGGCCCAGGAAGGGGGGGCGTTCGAACGGTTCGGCGGGGTCGGACAGCTCGACTTCGGCCACCACCAGGCCTTCGTTCTCGCCGTGAAACTCGTCGACCTCGAACGTGTGTCCGCCCCACGGCACCAGGTGGCGCGTCTTGTCGATGACGCCGCCCAGGCAGAGGCGCATCAGGTCGGAGGCGTCGGCGGGGTCAATCTCCTTCTCCCACTCGTAGCGGCTCAGGCCGCCGTCTGTCGAGGGGCCTTTGATGGTGAGGTAGCCCCGCCCGTCGCGCAGGCGGACGCGGACGGTTCGCCCGCCCGAGGCGCAGATGTAGCCTTGGGCGATGCGGCTGGACGAGGCCACGAGCGACCGCCAGTCGCCGTCGACCAGGAACTTGCGTTCAATCTCCTGCGGCATGGTGTTCAGGCCCAGACGGTGTAGGCCACGAATGAGAGGATGACGAGCACGACGGCCACGATGGTGATGGCGCGCATCACTTTTTTTCCTTGTTCTTCTTCACGTTGCGTGTGTGTCACGCGGTTTCTATTGCTTCTTCCCATGGTGTTTAGTTTTAGTTTATTGTTCAACGGAAAGCAAAGTAAGGGGAATTTCCGGAAGATTCCAAGCAAAAGGGGAAGAAATTTGCGAGAAGTCAGTTCAGGCTGTACTCCGAGGGTGCCTGCCCGGTGTATTTCTGGAACACGAGGTTGAAGCGGGCGATGCTGTCGAAGCCCAGTTGCCGGGCCACTTGCGCGGGCGTGTTCGCCCCGGTCTGCAAGAGTCGTTTGGCCATCTCCAGGCGGCGCAGTTGGAAGTATTCGGCCAGGTTCTGCCCCGTCTCGAAGTGCAGCAGGTCGCCGAAGTAAGCCTCGCTCAGCCCCAGCAGGCGGGCACAGTCGGCCGCGGCCGGCATCCGCCCTCCCGCCATGCGCCCGGCGCCGATGTAGTCGTCGGCCCAGCGCTCCAGTTGTGCCAGCAGACGCTTGTTCTTGTCCTCGCGGGTGATGAACTGGCGTTCGTAATAGCGCGTGCAATAGTCCAGCAGCAGCTCGATGAGCCGGGAGAGCAGCGTGCGGCTGTGGCCGTCGATGGCATGGTGCAGCTCCTCGTCGATGTCGTCGAAGTAGTGGCGCACGCGCTCCGTCTCGCGCTGCGACAGGTGCAGGGCCTCTTCCTGGCGGTAGTGGAAAAAGGTGTATTGGTCGATGTGCCGGCACAGCGCGGTGCTGAGCAGCAGCATCGGGTCGAAGGCCAGCAGCAGTCCGCGCGGGGGCAGGGTGTTTTCCTTGCTCATGCGGAACGCCTCGCCGGGGGTGAGGAACACCATTGTGGCGTAGGCAAAGTCGTAGTAACGGCGCCCGCAGCAGTCGCCGCATCCGGCGCTGTCTTCTATCAGCAAGATGGCGTAGAAGTCAAACTTCACCGCCTGCTGTCCCAGCCCGGGATTCTCCAGGTTGATGACGGCGGCCTGCGGGTGCCACGTCTTGCTGCCCAGGCAGCGGTTGCACTCGCACACAGTCTTTATGTCCAGCACATTTTCCTTTTTCTTCATATCGGCTCGATTTCCCGCAGGGGGACTGATGGTTTTCTGGTGGCAAAGATAACCATTCCCCAGCATCCGCGTTCTACCCACATTACAGATTCTTTAACCTTTCTCACCGTTTTTTCGGTTATGCCGCCAGGCGCCGCGCCCGTGTGCGGCGGAAGGACGGCCGGTGTGCGGAGCGGGCGCGCCCGTTGCGGACAAGAGCCGCGCAGTAATTCGGGTAAAAACTTCTGTAATCCGGATAAAAGGCGGAACGGACAAATGGCTTACCTTTGCAGCGACTGAAACGATTATCCATTTTATACACTTTACAGAAGATATGAGACAACGATTCACTCTTACTCTCCTGTCCCTCGCACTGGCGACGGCGGTCGCCGGGGCGGCGGACAAACAGGAAACTGACTCTGTGCGCCACGATTACCGGCTGAACGAAGTGGTCGTCACCGGCACACGCAACGCGACTGACATCCGCCACTTGCCCATGACCATCAGCGTCGTGGGACGCACACAACTGGCCGACCGATACCAACCCTCGCTCCTGCCCGCGCTGACGGAGCAGGTGCCCGGCCTGTTCGTCACCAGCCGCGGCGTGCTGGGCTACGGCGTGTCCACCGGAGCGGCGGGCGGGCTGAGCATCCGCGGACTGTCGGGCAGCGCGCAGATGCTGGTGCTCATCGACGGGCACCCGCAGTACATGGGACTCTTTGGTCACCCCATCTCCGACTCGTACCAGACAATGCTGGCCGAGCGCGTGGAGGTGCTCCGCGGCCCGGCCTCGGTGCTCTACGGTTCGAACGCCATGGGCGGCGTCATCAACATCGTCACACGCCAGATGCACGAAGACGGGGTGCAGACCGACATCAACCTGGGCGCCGGCTCCTACGGCACGGTGCAGGCCGAGGCGGTGAACCGCGTGCGCAGCGGACGATTCAGCAGCACGGCCTCCTTTTCGTACAACCGCACGGACGGACATCGCGCCGACATGCCTTTTGAACAGTTCAGCGGCTACGCCAAGCTGTCGTACGAAGTGACGAAGAACTGGCGGCTGTGGGGCGACGTGAACGTGACGCACTTCAACGCATCGAACCCCGGCGAGACCTTTGCGCCCCTCATCGACAACGACTCGCGCATCACCCGCGGCATGGCCTCGGCCATGCTCGAAAACCACTACGACCGCACATCCGGCGCCCTGAGCTTCTTCTACAACTGGGGGCGGCACAAGATTAACGACGGCTACGAGCCGGGCGAAGAGCCGCAAGAATCGCTGTTCCACAGCAAAGACCTGATGATGGGCGTCTCCTGGTACCAGAGCGCCGAACTGTACCGGGGCAACCGCCTGACCGTGGGCGTGGACTACCAGCACTTCGGCGGCGAGTCGTGGAACGAGGCCGTGCTGGACGGCGAGCGCATCCCCGGCGTAGAGAAGAAGCAAGACGAAGTGGCGGCCTACGCCGATTTCCGGCAAGATTTCGGACGCTGGCTGTCGCTGAACGCCGGCCTGCGCGTCGACCACCACTCGCACGTGGGCACCGAGCTCGTGCCCCAGGGCGGCCTGGCCTTCCACCTGCCCCGCCAGGCCGAGCTGAAGGCAATGGTCAGCAAAGGCTTCCGCAACCCCACCATCCGCGAGATGTACATGTTTCCCCCGCAAAATCCCGACCTGCGCCCCGAACGGCTGATGAACTACGAGCTCAGCTTCACGCAGACCCGCCTGGACGGCGCACTGACCTACGGCGCGAACCTCTTCTACATCGACGGCGACAACCTCATCATGACCGTCCGGCAGGACGGCCGCCCGCACAACGTGAACAGCGGACGCATCCGCAACTGGGGCCTGGAAGCCAACGCCGGCTGGCGCGTCAACCCGCACTGGAGCGTCTACGCCAATTATAGCTGGGTGCACATGGATAACCCCGTCATCTCCGCCCCCGAGCACAAGCTCTACCTGGGGGCCGACTTCCGGCGGGGACGCTGGACCGCCTCGACGGGCCTCCAGTACGTGGGCAGACTATACACCTCCGTGGGCGAGGCACCCACGACCGAGGACTTCGTCTTGTGGAACGTCCGCGCCTCCTACCGCCTCTGCCCCTACGCCCGCCTGTTCGTGCGCGGCGAAAACCTGCTGGCACAGCGCTACGAAGTGATGCTGGGCTATCCGATGCCGAAAGCCACCTTCCTGGGAGGCATCAGCCTGAACCTTTAAACATAAATAAACCCTAAAAAGCAAGGCCGGAGACCACAAAGACGCAGCAAAAGCGTTACTTTTGTCTCCGGCCTTTCACGTTAAGGCCGCACTTACGATTCACTCACCCAAAACACCGGCCATGAACCCAACCAACCCCCTCCGCAAGTATCTGTACGCCGCCTGCATCTGGCTGGCCATCGCACTGTGCGCCCAGGCGCAAAACACCAAACCCTTTGTCATCCCCGAACTGAAAGAATGGCAAGGACGGACAGGCGACTTCATCCCCACCCCCCAGACGCGCATCGTCTGCGAAGACAACGGACTGCTGACCATCGCCCGCCAGTTTGCCGACGACTACGAAACCCTGTTCGGCACCCGTCCCGAAGTGACCACCGGACGCGCCCACGACGGCGACTTCTGCCTCCGCCTGAAGGCTGGCGACAAACGGCTGGGCAACGAAGGCTACACCATCCGCATCGGCAAACGGGTGGAAGTGACAGCACCACAGGCCATCGGACTCTACTGGGCCACCCGCACCCTGCTGCAAATGAGCGAACAGGACGAAAGCCGCCGTCTGCCCCAAGGCAACATCAGCGACTGGCCGGACTATGCCGTGCGAGGCTTCATGCTGGACTGCGGACGCAAATACATCCCGCTGGAATACCTCGGCAAGCTGTCCCAGGTGATGTCTTACTACAAGATGAACACCTTCCAGGTGCACCTCAACGACAACGGGTTCAAACAATACTTCGACAACGACTGGGACAAGACCTACGCCGCCTTCCGCCTGGAGTGCGAGACCTTCCCGGGACTGACAGCCCGCGACGGGCACTACACCAAAGCCGCCTTCCGCGACTTCCAGAAAGAAGCCGCGGCACGCTTCGTGGAAGTCATCCCCGAAATCGACGCTCCCGCCCACACGCTGGCCTTCAGCCATTATAGGCCGGAACTGGGCAGCCGAAAGTACGGCATGGACCATCTGGACTTGTCCAATCCCCAGATTTATACCTTCCTCGACGCCCTGTTCGAAGAATACCTGGCCGGAGACGACCCGGTCTTCGTCGGACCGCGCGTCAACATCGGGACAGACGAATACTCCAACCAGGACAAAGAAGTGATAGAGCAGTTCCGCGCCTTCACGAACCATTATATCAATTATGTGGAAAGCTTCGGCAAGCAGGCATGCATGTGGGGCGCACTGACCCACGCCCAAGGCGACACGCCGGTGAAGTCGGAGAACGTCATCATGAACCTCTGGTACAACGGGTACGCCGACCCCAAAGAGATGGTACGACAGGGATACAAACTCATCAGCATGCCCGACGCCCTGCTGTACATCGTGCCTGCTGCGGGTTACTACCAAGACTACCTGGACACCGAGTCCCTGTACAGCCACTGGACTCCGGCGCACGTCGGCAAGGTAGTGTTCGACGAGAAAGACCCGGCCATCCTGGGCGGCATGTTCGCCCTGTGGAACGACCACGTGGGCAACGGCATCTCGGTGAAAGACATCCACCACCGCATCTACCCCGCCCTGCAAACCCTGTCGGCGAAGATGTGGGACGGCGCAAACGTGACCCTGCCCTACGAGGAGTTCGTGGAAAAAAGCCAAAGACTGAGCGAGGCACCGGGCGTCAACGAACTGGGACGATGGGGCAAGCCCAACAGCCTCATCGTAGAGCAGGCTGCCGTGAACCCGGGCGACGAACTGCCCATCCCCGAGGTGGGCTACAACTATACCGTGGAGTTTGACATCGAGGCCGCCGGCGAAGAACCGGGCACGGAGCTGTTCCGCTCGGGCAACGCCGTCTTCTACCTGTCCGACCCCGTGAGCCGCAAACTGGGCTTCGCCCGCGACGGCTACCTGTACACGTTCGACTACCAGTTCTTCCCCGGCGAGAAAGCACACGTCTCTGTCGAAGGCAACAACAAGTCCACCACGCTGCGGGTGGACGGCCGCACGGTGAGCAGGCTGGACACACGCACCGTGTACTACTCGCAGACAGAAGCCAAGACAGACCTGCGGAGCGTGCCTACGCTGGTATTCCCCTTGCAAAAGGCCGGAAACTTCCGCGCCCGCCTGACGAACCTCAGGGTGTACAACTACCGGGTGAGCGACCAGCGGTAACGCCCGACCCGCACAACGAAGGGGCAGATGCTTCCGGCAACCGGGAAAAGCATCTGCCCCTTCTTCTTGTCCACATGTGCCGCCCGCAAGGTGCGGAGGCGGCAAGCGTCACTGGTTTTCAGCTCCCGCAAACTCCATGAGGTAAGCCTTGATGAAACCGTCGATTTTGCCGTCCATCACGCCGGTGACGTCCGAAGTCTGGAAGTTTGTGCGGTGGTCTTTGACGCGGCGGTCGTCGAACACGTAGCTTCGTATCTGCGAACCCCACTCAATCTTCTTCTTACTAGCCTCGACTTTCGCTTGTTCGGCCATACGGTGCTTCATCTCCTTGTCGTAGAGCATGGAGCGGAGCAAGCGCAAGGCGTTCTCCCTGTTCTTGGGCTGGTCGCGCGTCTCGGTGTTCTCGATTAGAATCTCTTCTTCCTCTCCCGTGTACGGGTCTTTGTACTGGTAGCGCAGGCGCACGCCCGACTCCACCTTGTTGACGTTCTGTCCGCCGGCTCCGCCGCTTCGGAAGGTGTCCCACGACAGGCGCGCCGGTTCGATGGTGACTTCGATGGTGTCGTCTACCAGCGGGGTGACGAAGACCGAGGCGAAAGACGTCATGCGCTTGCCTTGCGCATTGTATGGCGACACGCGCACGAGGCGGTGCACGCCGTTCTCGCCCTTCAGGTATCCGTAGGCGTACGGTCCGCTGATTTCGATGGTGCAGGTCTTGATGCCCGCCTCGTCGCCCTCTTGCAAGTTGGCGATGGTTGTCTTGTAGCCGTGCGTCTCGGCGTAGCGCAGATACATGCGCATCAGCATGCTGGCCCAGTCCTGGCTTTCGGTGCCGCCGGCACCGGAGTTAATCTTCAGTACGCAGTCCATCTGGTCGGCTTCATCGCGCAGCATGTTCTTCAGTTCGAGCGCCTCGACGGCGGAGAGGGCTTTGGCATAGGCTTCGTCCACTTCTTCTTCGCTCACCAGCTCGTCTTTGTGGAAGTCGAAGGCCAGCTCCAGCTCGTCGGCCAGGGTCTTCACCTCGTTGTAGCCGCTGATCCACTGCTGCAAGCCTTTCACCTTCTTCATCTGCGCTTCGGCGGCCTTCTGGTCGTCCCAGAAGCCGGGCGCCTGGGTGCGGAGTTGCTCTTCTTCCACTTGTATCTTCTTGCCTTCGATGTCCAGATAGCGGTTCAACGCATCGGTGCGTTCTTTGATGTCCTTCAGTTGCTCGGTAGTTATCATTCCTTTCTCTCAGATTTTTATGATTCTTTATATATATCCTCTTTCTGCACGGAGATTCCAGCTCCGGCCCATGTCCGCAGAAGGATTCTCCCGACGGGGCCGGGCAAAATCCCTGCACGACAGTGCAAAGGTATGAAAAAAACGCATATATTTGCAGGACAACAAGAAACTAAATACAACTGAACCGCCATGAAACGATTGAAACGTCAGGGATGGGCCTTGCTGGCAGGGCTGTCTCTCTGTTGCGCAGGACATGCGCAAGTGATTTACATCGACGATGCCGGTCACGGGAAGGCCCTTCATCCTGGCCGGACGGGTGGAGGGGAACGCAGTCGCACTACCGCACCACGGGGCAGAGCCGGAACATCCGCCTCGTCCCGCTCTACGAGATAGGCGACGAGGGCTACGAAATCTACTTCCCCTTGCGGAAGACGAGGCCGTAAGCCAAGGAGTACGAATCACACATTATATAATCTTATCGCTTATGAACAAATTTCTGAAACGGATGGGTGTGCCGGCCCTCGCGCTGGCCGCCCTGGCTTTGGCGGGATGCCAGCCGAAGCATGACTACGAAACGGTGCCGGGCGACCCGCTCCAGGCACGCATCTACACGTTGGAGAACGGGCTGAAGGTCTACATGACCGTGAACAAAGACGAACCGCGCATCCAGACTTTCATCGCCGTGCGTGTGGGCGGCAAGAACGACCCGGCGGAGACGACCGGCCTGGCCCACTACTTCGAGCACCTGATGTTTAAGGGGACGACGCACTTCGGCACACAAAACTACGAGGCGGAGAAGCCTTTGCTCGACCAAATCGAACAGCAGTTCGAGGTCTACCGCCACACGACGGACGAGGCCGAGCGCAAGGCCATCTACCATACCATCGACAGCCTGTCGTTCGAAGCCTCGAAGCTGGCCATTCCCAACGAATACGACAAGCTGATGGCAGCCATCGGGGCCAACGGCACCAACGCTTACACCAGCTACGACGTGACGTGCTACACCGAGGACATCCCGAGCAACCAGGTGGAGACGTGGGCAAGGATTCAGGCCGAACGCTTCCAGAACTGCGTCATCCGCGGATTCCACACGGAGCTGGAGACCGTGTACGAGGAGAAAAACATGTCGCTGACGCGCGACTCGCGCAAGGTGGGCGAGACGCTGCTGGCCGCCCTGTTCCCCCATCATCCGTATGGCTCGCAGACGGTGCTGGGCACGCAGGAGCACCTGAAAAACCCGTCCATCACCAACATCAAGAACTACTACAAGACGTGGTACGTGCCCAACAACATGGCCATCTGCCTGAGCGGCGACTTCGACCCGGACCAGATGATTGAAATCATCGAACGCAACTTCGGAGCGCTCCGCCCCAACCCCGACCTGCCCAAGCTGAATCTGCCCAAGGAGGAAGAAATCACGGCGCCCATCGTGCGCGAAGTGCTGGGACCGGAAGCGGAACAGGTGGTGCTGGGATGGCGATTCCCGGGCGCATCCAGCCCCGAAGCGGAGGTGCTGGACATCGTGGGACAGGTGCTCTACAACGGGCAGGCCGGACTGTTCGACCTCGACCTGACGCAGCAGCAGAAGCTGTTGTCGGCCTTCTGCTATCCGGACAACCTGGCGGACTACAGCGTGCTGATGATGCAGGGACGCCCCAAGGCCGGGCAATCGCTGGAAGAGGTGAAAGACCTGATGCTCGGCGAACTGAAGAAGCTGCGCGAAGGCGACTTCGACGAAAGCCTGCTGGAAGCAGCCATCAACAACTTCAAGCTCAACCAGCTACAACAGTTGGAGAGCAACGAGGGCAGGGCCGACTGGTTCGTGCAGTCCTTCGTCAACGGCACGGACTGGGCCGACGAGGTCAGCTCGCTCGAACGGCTCTCGAAGCTGACCAAGCAAGAGGTGGTGGACTTCGCGAACCGATACCTGAGGGATGACAACCTGGCGGTGGTGTACAAACGGCAGGGAACCGACCCGAACGAGAAGAAGATAGACAAGCCGCAAATAACGCCCATCGTGATGAACCGCGACACGGCCAGCGCCTTCCTGCGCGACATCCAGACAGCCGCTTCGCAGGCAGCACCCATAGAGCCGGTCTTTCTGGACTACAGCAAGGACCTGGCGCAGCTCTCGGCCAAGGGCGGAGCCATCCCCGTGCTGTACAAGCAGAACACGTCCAACGACCTGTTCCAACTGACCTACCTGTTCGACATGGGCAACAACCAGGACAAGGCACTGGGACTGGCCGCAGAATACCTGGAATACCTGGGCACGAGCGAACTGACACCCGAAGACGTGAAGAAGAAGTTCTACCAGATGGCCTGCAGCTTCTCCGTATGGCCGGGCGCCCGCCGCACGTATGTCACGCTGAGCGGACTGAACGAAAACTTGCCCCAAGCGCTGGAGCTGTTCGAACAGCTACTGGCCGACGCGCAGGTGGACCGCGAGGCTTACAGCAACCTGGTGGACGACAAGCTGAAGGCGCGCAAAGACGCCAAACTGAGCCAAGGGCAGAACTTCGCGCGCCTGATGCAATATGTGTTCTACGGCCCTGAGAACCCGTCGACCAACCTGCTCGGCGAAGCCGAACTGAAGAAGATGGACCCGCAGGCGCTGGTGGAACGCATACACGGGCTGAACGGCTACAAGCACCGCATCCTGTACTACGGGCCCGACACGAGCGACGAACTGATTGCCTTGCTGGACCGCGAGCACCGCACGCCCGACACGCTGAAGGACGTCCCCGAAGGAGGCAACTTCGTCAGCCGCCAGACGCCGGAGACGCGCATCTTCCTGGCACCCTACGACGCGAAGAACATCTACCTGGCACAATACTCCAACCGGGGCGAGCGTTTCGACCCCGCTTCCGAACCGTCGCGACAGCTCTACGGCGAGTACTTCGGCGGAGGCATGAACAGCATCGTTTTCCAGGAAATGCGCGAAAGCCGCGGACTGGCCTACTCGGCCTGGGCCGGGCTGAACAAACCGAGCTACAACGACGAGGCCTACTACTTCCTGTCGCAGATTGCCTCGCAAAACGACAAGCTGATGGACGCCATACACACCTTCAACGACATCATCGAGCAGATGCCGCAGTCGGAGAACGCCTTCCGGCTGGCCAAGGAGGGCATGATGGCACGCCTGCGCACCGAGCGCATCAACAAGGACGGGGTGCTGTGGAGCTTCGTCAACGCACAAGACTGGGGCCTGAGCGAAGACAGCCGCATCAAGCTGTACAACGACGTGCAACAGATGACGCTTCAAGACGTCGTAGACTTCCAGCAAAAGTGGGTGAAGGGACGCACGTACTACTACGGCATCTTGGGCAACAAGAAAGAGCTTGACATGGACGCCCTCCGCCGCATAGGCCCCGTGACGGAACTGACCACGGAGGACATCTTCGGATACTAAACGGGCAACCCCCGCACATGCCACGCCCCGGCCGCGCATCATTGGCGTCGGTCGGGGCGGTCCTGTTTATATGAAGAAGTGTTTGTGGTCGTTATCCTGAACGACCCGTAGGGTCTATCTTTCCCCTTAAAAGCTCGTATGCAAAGTTACCCAACGGCAAGAGGGAATAAAAGCCCGTGTGGAAAGAAAGTGGATGGCGAAAAACAGCAATACTTTATATTTCAACAGATTAAACCCATCTACCTACCTGCAAAAAGTGGACGGAATACAGAAAAAACGCCCCTCCGAGAGCGCGAAACGCCCCGTGTCCGCACGAAGCACGCTCCCCTCGGACACGGGGCGCGGCCGTCACGGACAAGAAGCAAGGGATGCTTGGAAGGGAAACGGACAGGAAACGGACAGGCAGGCGGTCAGCCAATGCGCGCGACGTCCTCCTCGAAGCAGTCGCGGCGGAGCGCCTTGTTTTTCACCTTGGCGCGGTAGTTATAGATGGTGTTGACGGAATAGTGCAGGAACTCGGCAATCTGCGAACTGTCCGTGATGCCCAGCCGGATGAGGGCGAAGATGCGCAGCTCGGTGCAGAGTTGCCCCACGGCCTTGGGCTGTATCTGCTCGCCCGGGCGCAGCAAGTCGTTGAAGCGCTCGACGAAGTCCGGGAAAATGTGCAGGAAGACGGCGTCAAAGTTCGCATACAGCTCGTCCAAGGCTTCGTCCATCGCCGAGGGCGTGCGCGCCATCTTCAGCAGCTCCGCCGTCTGCCCCGCCACCAGCTTGTTGGCCACCATGCGCCGGTAAGTGTCCAGGCGGTCGACATAGGTCGAACAGAGCTTGATGAAGCGCGCCAGGTAGTTTTCCTTGACGGCATTGGCCTCGCGCAGTTGCAGGTTGGCCGCCTGCAAGTCGCTGTTCATGCCGTGCAGGCGTTCGTTCAGCATGTGCAGGCTGTCGTTGGCTTCCTGCAGCCGGCGGCGTGCCAGGGCCAGTTTCTTCACCTGCCGCCAGATGTAGAACAGCGCCAGGACAAGCAGCAGCAAGAGCAGCGACGAGAAGAGCGTATAGTCGGTCAGCAGCGTGTTGCGGCGCGACAGCATCATCTGGTAGGCATCTTCTATCAGCGACAGTCCGCCCACGCTCTGGAGCACGCGCAGGCGGGCGTTGAACGACGAGGTCTGGCTCCACGAGAAATCCATGTAACGATAGGCCCGCTCCAGGTCGCCATCCTTGAACAGCGACTGGGCCAGCAGCAGCAACGACACGTGGTCCTGCACGGCCGCCCGGATGTCGGCAATGGCCGAACGCGCCAGGCAGCAACGGTATTCCTCGTCACGCCCCATCTGGTGGCAAATCAGCGAGCGCAGGTGATAGGCCACGGCCTGGTCCCGCGTGTCGGGCTTCACATGCTTCAAGCGCAGGTCGTTCTGCCTCAAAGCTTCTTCCAGTCGCCCGGCATTCAGCAGTTCCACCTCGCCCGGCTGCCGCGACGAGTCTTGCCACGACGCGTCATACAGGCGGACAGAGTCCCGGTACTGTTCGCCCAACACGCGGTAGCGCTGCTTCAGGCGATGGTCTTGGGTGTTGCCATACAGCTCGTCGTACACGCGCACATAGGCCGAAAAGTAACTGACCGCCTGGGCGCTATCCAGCCCGCTCCGCTCTACCTCGCGCAGCACGTCGGACGCCTCCATGTACATCCCCGTAGAAGCAAGCAGGAAGCTCAGGCGGATGCGGCTCTCCGCACGCAGGCGGGGCACGCCCATCGCATCGGCCAGGTCGATGTTGCGGTTCAGGCAAGCGATGGCCGAATCGCAGATATACGGTTCATACAGTTCATACAGTTGGTTCTCCAGTTGGTAGCGCCGCTCGTCCGACAAGTCGGACGCACGCAGTTGCCGCCCCAGCAGCTCAATCTGCTTCTCCCGACGCTCGGCATAGCGGCGGTGCGAGGCGATGGTCTCGTCCAGCACGCGGAGCAACGAGTCGAGCGATGCCGCCCCACCCACGGCGGGCAAGGACAACACAACCATAAGAAAGATAAGTAACCGTCTGATGCACATAACACAAAGCCCGGCCGAAGGAGGCCGGCCAGGCAAAGGTAAGACAAAAAACGTACAATCGCACACATCGGCTTCCTTTTTCACCGCAAATTCCCTATATTTGCCCCCGACGGCGGTGCCCGAGTCGCTTCGTCCGCCCCCACACATACTTATATATACACATCCGAACACCCCGACAACGATGCATACCCAGAAACCAACGATACACCGCAGCGAATGGCACGGCAAGGCCCGCCGGCAAATAAGGGAAACGCTTCCCCTGCTCCTGCTGCTGCCGCTGCTGCCGTTCTTCTCGTGCCGGCAAGGGACGGACAGGCCCCTCACGGCCGATGACTATTTCCGCCAAGGCCAGGCCCTGCACCGCGAACACTACCTGCTGCGCGCCGCCGACTGCTACCACCAGGCCGCACGCCTGGCCGGACGCGACAGCATGCTCCACGCACGCCTCAGCCTGGAGCTGGGGCGCATCAACCGCTTCAAACTGCAAGGAAGGGCCGAAGACTCGTGCCTGGACAACGCCCTGCGCATCGCCCGCGGCTTGCACGACAGTGTGCTGCTGGCCGAGGTGCGGCACGAAAAAGCCCGCTCGCTCATCGCACGCGGCAAGCACGGAACGGCCAAGGCCCTGTTGCAGCGCGCCTTGCCCCAGCGACCCGAAGCACGCAAAGACCTGGCACGCCTCTTCCTGGCAGAGAGGCAGGCAGACAGCGCCCTGGCCGTGCTGTCGGCGGAAACCGCGTCGCCTGCCTGCCGCCTGATGCGGGCGGAAGCTTTCCTGATGCTGGACAGGTACGATTCGGCCCGCTACTACTTGGAGAAGGACAGCGCACAGCTTTCGTTGCGCGAACGTGTGCAGGCCTGCCGGGACCTGGCACGCCTGGAAGAAGCGACCGGACACCCCGGCCGCGCACTGGCCGAAATGAAACGGCACGCCGACCTGCGCGACTCGCTGGCCGCCGACCACCGCGAGGAACTGCAAGAAAAAATAAGCAGTTCGGACGAATACCGCTTGCAACGCGAACGGGCCGAGCGGGCTGAGCGCGAGCGAGACGCCGGACAGGTGATGTTCTACCGCGTGCTGTCGGCCGCGCTGGCGCTCATCGGGCTGCTGCTGACCCTGTTCATCCGCAACAAACGGCGCGAAGCGCACCTGGAACGGCGGCTGCGCCAGCAAGAACTGGAGGCCACGCGACGGAAGCTGGAGTACTACCGCAGCCTCAACGCCATTACCATCCCCATCCTGTGCGGCAGGCGAAACGAACAGGGCGCCCTGCACCTGGGCGACGACGACTGGGAAGCCGTGACACGCAACACCGATGCCTGCTTCGACCGCTTCACCGAACGGCTGCGCGCCCATTGCCCGCTGCTGACGGAGGAAGACGTGCGCTTCTGTTGCCTGGTCAAGATGGAACTGCCACTGGCCGTGCTGGCCGACATCTACCACATCGCCAAAGGCAGCATCTCGCGCCGGAAGATGCGGCTGAAGGAAAAGCTGGGCGTGAGCGACGGCTCTTTTGACGAGTTCATCGCCGGGTTCTGACAAAGCGGCGGTTCTCTTCTGCTTTTCTCCGTTCCGAAGGCCGATGTACATCGGTCTTTTTTCTTTTTATGCTATTTTCCAACGGTTTACGCATTTCCTTTGTACATCGTGTTTCCTTGGGTGAGCAGAAATCTCACCGTAACTTTGCCGCCGAAAACCTAACCAAAAAACGAAGAAAGAAGTATGAAAAAGTTTTGCACAACCCTCGTGTCCTGCCTGCTGCTGTCGTCGTGCTGCACGCTCTTCACAGACACGAAACAAACCATCACCTTCCGTGCGCCGAACGGCACGAAGATTTACGACGCCAACAACAATGTCAAAGTGGCCGAAGTGACCAGCAACCAGACGGTCACCGCCCGCCTGCGCAAACGGCGTGAAGAACGCATACTGGTCGCCCAACTGCCGGGCCACCTGCCTACGACCTTCGCCCTGGAGCCGGCGTTCAACACCACCGCCCTCTGGAACCTGCTGTTCTGGCCGGGCTTCCTGGTTGACTTCGTCTCGCAGAAGATGTTCAAGTGGGACGAAACGGTCATCCCCATCGAACTGGAGCCGGACGTAGATGCCGAGAAATATTGTAACGACTGACCCTTCTTCTTTTTAACCATTCACCTAAACAACCCAAACTATGAACATGAAGAAGCAGGCCCGCTTTTTGATACTGGCCGTTTTCTTACTGACAACCACCCAACGCGCACAAGGACAAGAAGAACAAAAAGGAGAGCAAAGTCAACGGTGGGACTTCGAGGTGAGCGGCGCGCTCAATAACTACGACCTGTGGGAGATAGAAGCATCGGCCACCTACCACGCCTTCCGCCACGCCGGACTGACCCTGAGCCTATGGTCTGCCGGTGAAATCCATAGCCGGTCTTTCGGCGGCACCACTGCCGACCAGCGCTGGCGCTGGCAAAGCGACAACGATTCGCCCATCTGTTGCCTGGCCCTGCGGCCCTCTGTCCGATTGAGCACGCCTGTCTGGTGGGTAGGACGCGACCGGGACTGCGGGCTCAGCCTGGCCCTGTCGCCGGGCCTTACCCTGCCTCTTCCGCCTAACCGAACCTTACAGATAGATTACTTTCCGAACCAACCCGGTGCGTGGACAGCCATCCGCTCCGAACGTGTGAAGAACCACGGCGCACGGTGGCTGTTTCCCCACGCCCGGGTAGCGGTCTGCGTAATGATAGAAGAACACCTGCGGCTGTCGCTCGGCTACACCTGCTCCGGCTTTGACCCCTACCAGGGCGTGCGTTCCATCGCGGTGGAAGGCCAACGCCTGGACATCGAACGCCACAAGCTGATGCACAGCGTGTCGCTGGCAGTGGGAATCTGCTTCTGACCCTCAAAAACGAAGAAAATTGCGGCTGACAGGCACGCGGCATCCACATATTCCGTATCTTTGCCACGCATAACAACATAGCCGTAGAAGAACATGAGTCCGCATAAGTCATTACTCGCCCCCCTGCTGTTGGCCATACTGGCATTGGCCTTCGGCTACCGAAGCTACACACAGACCGAACGCTTCATCGCCGCCGATCTGAGCCAGGCCGTGCGCCGCGCCGTGTTGCAACAGCGCGATTTGTCCCAACAGCCCGACACCCTCCGCGCCTACATCCGGTTGAGCCAGAGCATGGATGCCCCCGTCACCGTGACGGGAGCCAACCCGGCCTTCGCCCAGGCCCTGACCTTAGAGGGATTGCGCCGACGCGCCGTGCTGACCGTCCAACTGTCCGATGCCGGCACGACCCCCGTGCCCGAAGGCTGCCTGGCCAGCGACACCGTGCTGTGGCTGGCGCCCGAAGCCGACGGGGTCGTGCTGTCCTTCCGCGGTTATGCACGCTGCACGCCTTGGTTCATCCTGAGCCAGTCCGACCAGCTCACGGCCGGCCTCCTGCTGCTGGCTGCCCTGCTATGGGGCGGATGGACCTTGGCCTACCGGAGAAGACGTGCCACCACCCCTCCGACGGACGAGACCACCGACGACGAGGGCCTCATCACGCTGGGCAACCTCTCGCTCTCCATGCGCGACGACTGTTTCTACGACGAACACCGCGAACGCCTGCACCTAACGCCCATGCAGCATGCACTGATGGAGATGTTCTACCTGAACGAAGCCCACCGCCTGACCAAGCCGCACATCTGCCGCGCCCTCTGGCCCGGCAAGGACAACGCCGACGAGACGCTCTACACCCTCATCCGCCGCCTCAAGCCCATTGTCGAGGCACACAGCAACCTGCGCATCAGCAGCGACCGCGGCCGGGCCTACGTGTTGGAGGTCGGCGAATAGGCTTCCACTCGGGCTCCGACCGGTTGTCAGACAAATGTCAGGCAAGTATCAGCCTTTTGTTTCCGCCCGTCGGCCAACGCTTTCCTACCTTCGCGCCGTAAACCCAAAAGACGCGAAAATATGCTCAGACAACTTTGCTTGGGCTGCCTCCTGGTGCTGACGGCAGGAGGCCTACTCACAGCCCAGACCCTTCCGACCCCAGCCGACAGCATACCTGCCCTGCACGGACGGGTGCAGACCACCGAAGGCACGCCTGTCGAACTGGCCAACGTCGTCCTGCTCAGTGCCGCAGACTCCACCTTCCTGCAAGGCACATGCAGCCGCGCAGACGGCAGCTTCGCTCTCTCTCCCGCCTCGCCGGGACGCTACCTGCTCCAAGTGTCGTGCGTGGGCTACGAGACCCTGCTCCGACCCACCGACGGACAGAGCAGCATCACCTGCACGCTCCAGGCTGTTTCGACGGCGCTGGACGAAACCGTCATTACTGCCCGCCGCCCGCAATATCGGCTGAAACAGGGCGGCACGCTGGAGACCGACGTGCGCCACAGTCTGCTGGCACGCCTGGAGACAGCCGCCGACGTACTGGCGCGCCTGCCCGGCATACGCGGTTCGGCCGAAGAAGGCTTCACGGTCTTCAGCAAGGGAACGCCACTTATCTATATAGACAACAGACGGCTGCAAGACGTGACGGAGCTGCTCCGGCTGAACGCTGCCGACATCGACCGCGTGGAGTTGCTGACCAACCCCGGGCCGGAATACGACGCCGAGGTGAAAGCCGTCATCCGCATCCACACCATCCGGGGACGGGACGATGGCTGGGGCGGCAACGTGCGCCTGGCCATGACGCAGGGCCGACGCCCGGGGCACGCCGAGCAAGCAGGCGTGAACTACCAGCGCGGCGGCCTGTCGGTGCAGGCTTCGGCCTATGGATACTTGAGCCAGGAACGGATGGGGAGGGACGCGCGCTACCTCATCGCCCCGGCCGACGGCAGCGGACAGACACGCGACGTGCGCGACACGTTCGACCGCCGGCTGAAGGGCCACTCGCTGGGCACCTCGGCCAGCGTGGACTATGCGTTCAACCCGCGGCACAGCGTGGGGGCGTCGTACCAATTCTTCCGCACGCCCGACCTGCGGATGGCGTTCGACTCGTGGTATGCCACCATGCAGCCCGACGGCACGCCGGAGGAACGGACGGACAAGACGTCGCACAACCTGATGCAGAACACGTCGCACCAGCTCAATGCCTACTACCAGGGCGACGCGAAGGACTGGCACATCGACCTGACCGCCGACGCCCTCATCGGCAGCAGCCTGGACACGCAGCAGGCACACGAGATGCACGACGACGGCACGGAGCAGGAGATTGACAGCCGCAACCGTTCGCGCAACCGGCTCTTCGCCGCCAAGCTCATCGTGAGCCATCCGCTGGGACGGGGAACGCTGAAATTCGGCGCGGACCACACCTTCATCCGCCGACGCGACCGCTTCCTGAACCCGCAAGACCTGCTGCCCACCACGGACAGCCGCATCGACGAGCGGAAGACGGCCGCCTTCGCGCAGTATGTGCTGAACGTGGGAAAGGTGAGCGCGTCTGCCGGCCTGCGCTACGAACACGCCCGTTCGCGCTACTACGAGCAAGGCATCCTCGTGCCCGAACAGAGCCGCACCTACGACGACTGGCTGCCCACACTCTCCGCGGACTTCCCCTTGGGCAAGGTGCAGGCCAGCCTGAGCTACACGGCCAAGACCACCCGGCCGAACTTCATGCAACTCCGCAGTTCGATGAACTACAACAACCGGTATATATACGAGGGTGGTAATCCCCTGCTCCAACCGGAGACGGTGCACAACGTGCAGTTGCTTCTGCTGTGGCAGTGGCTCCAAGGCAGCGTGAGCTACACGCGGCGGCGGAACGCGATAGAGTTTCAGTCGCGGGACTACGAGGGCGATGCGGACGTGGTGCTGTTCTCGTCGGCCAACTATCCGAGGCTGGAAACGCTGGACGTTTCCTTGTTCGCCTCGCCGAAGATAGGGTGCTGGGAGCCGACGTGGGGAGCGCTCTTCATGCAGCCGTTTTTCAGTGTGATGAACGAGGGCGTACGCCGGCGGCTGAACCGGGCATCGGTCTACGTCGTGTGGCGCAACAACTGGACGCTGCCGGGCGGATGGATGCTCTCGCTGGATGCTTCGGCGCAGACCCGGGGCGACCAGGGAACGGCGCGCATCGACAGATTCTGGGCCATGGACGCGGCCGTGCGCCGCTCGTGGCTGGATGGACGGCTGACGCTCTCGCTGCAGGGGCAGGACCTGTGGAATACGCGGCGCGTCAATACGCAACTGTTCGGTTCGCGCCTGACCTACGAACGGCAGACTCGGCCCGACTCGCGGCGCTTCCTGCTGACGGTGAGCTACCGCTTCCGCGCCGAAGGCAAGGCTTATCGGGGAAAACCGGCGGCGGCAGACGACTTGAGAAGGTTGTAAAAGAAAGGTTTGCTCTGTCATTTCGAGTGGAGCGCAGCGGAATCGAGAAATCTCACTATGCGCAGAAAAGACACGAGGGAAATAAGCGAAAGACGTTAGGGAGATGTCTCGACTACGCTGCGCTTCGCTCGACATGACAGGAAGCGATATTTATCTGCACTTGAAGCCAAGGACATCCCCTGAGTTACCATTCATCGAGCAGTGCTTCTACAGGTCTTTATAAAACGTCCACGGGTAAAGATACGGAAAAAAAGAAAGATATTGTTGGAATACGAGAAACTTTGTCTTACTTTTGCACCACAGTGAAACAGTTAGATACCGAAAACACATCAGAACAACACAACTATGGATACAAGTAAGATTGTGGGCGCAAAGATAAGGACGCTCCGCGAAAGCCGCCGCATCAGCCTGGAGGAACTCGCACAACGCTCGGGGCTGGCCGTCGAGCAAGTAGAACGCATCGAGAACAACATCGACCTCCCTTCCCTGGCGCCACTCATCAAGATTGCCCGTGTGCTGGGCGTCCGCCTGGGCACGTTCCTGGACGACCAAGACGAGACGGGACCCAGCGTATGCCGCCACAACGAAGCGGGCGATACCATCAGCTTCTCGAACAACGCCATACAAAGCCGCAAGCACATGGAGTACCACTCGCTCTCGCGTGCGAAAGCCGACCGGCACATGGAGCCTTTCATCATCGACGTGGCGGCCACGGAAGACACAGACTTCGTACTGTCGTCGCACGAGGGCGAGGAGTTCATCTACGTCCTCGAGGGACAAATGGAAATCTGTTACGGCAAACACACCTACCTGCTGGAGCCGGGCGACAGCATCTACTACGACTCCATCGTGCCCCACCACGTGCACGGCTACGAGGGACAGGCCGCCAAAATCCTGGCCGTGGTCTACACACCCGTCTGACCCCTCGCGAACCCGCTTCGGCTCTTGCCCGCAAGAGCCGAAGCCCGTGCGAAACAGAGACACGCTTCGTGTGCGCACGAAGCAGCGCCCCCGTGCGCCACAGAAAAATCTTCATTCACCATTCATCATTCTGCATCAGAAATGTTATTCGAACGCACCCTCGGCCAATGGCTGGAACATTGGGCCGAAACGACTCCCGACAAAGAATACATCGTCTACTCCGACCGCAACCTGCGCTTCACCTGGAGCCAATTCAACCAGCGGGTGGACGACATGGCGCGCGGCCTCATCGGCATCGGCGTCACCCGCGGCACGCATGTGGGCATCTGGGCCGCTAACGTGCCAGACTGGCTTACACTGCTGTATGCCTGTGCCAAGATAGGGGCGGTCTATGTCACCGTCAACACCAGTTACAAACAAGCAGAGCTGGAGTACCTCTGCCGCGACTCGGACATGCACACGCTGTGCATCGTCAACGGCGAGAAGGACAGCGACTTCGTACAGATGACCTACGAGATGCTGCCCGAACTGCGCACCTGCCAGCGCGGACATCTGCAGAGCGAGCGCTTCCCCCGCATGAGGAACGTGGTCTACGTGGGACAGGAGAAACACCGCGGCATGTACACCACGCACGAACTCCTGCTCTTGGGCGAAAACACACCCGACGGCGAGCTGGAGCGGCTCAAGGCGCAGGTGACGTGCCACGACGTGGTGAACATGCAATACACCAGCGGCACCACGGGCTTCCCCAAAGGGGTGATGCTGACGCACTACAACATAGCGAACAACGGCTTTCTGACCGGCGAACACATGAAGTTCACGCAAGACGACAAACTCTGCGTCTGCGTCCCGCTGTTCCACTGCTTCGGCGTGGTGCTGGCCACGATGAACTGCCTGACGCACGGCTGCACGGAGGTGATGGTCGAGCGGTTCGACCCGCTGGTGGTCCTGGCCTCGGTGCACAAAGAGCGCTGCACGGCACTCTACGGCGTGCCCACCATGTTCATCGCCGAGCTGCACCACCCGATGTTCGACCTGTTCGACCTGTCGAGCCTGCGCACGGGCATCATGGCCGGGTCGCTCTGCCCGGTGGAGCTGATGAAGCAGGTGGAGGAGAAGATGTTCATGCGCGTGACGAGCGTCTACGGACTGACCGAGACGTCGCCCGGCATGACGCACAGCCGCATCGACGACCCCGCCGAAGCCAGATACACGACGGTAGGCCGCGACTTTGAACATACCGAAGTGCGGGTCATCGACCCGGACACCGGCCGCGAGTGTCCTCCGGGCGTGCAGGGCGAAATGTGCTGCCGGGGCTACAACGTGATGAAGGGTTACTACAAACGCCCCGAAGCCACGGCCGAGGTCATCGACGCCGAAGGCTTCCTGCACTCGGGCGACCTGGGCGTGAAGGACGAACAGGGCTACTACCGCATCACCGGACGCATCAAAGACATGATTATCCGCGGCGGAGAGAACATTTACCCGCGGGAAATCGAAGAGTTCCTCTACCAGATGCCCGGCGTACGGGACGTGCAGGTGGCCGGCATACCCTCGCCCAAGTACGGCGAGGCGGTGGGCGCCTTCATCATCCTGAAGGAAGGCGTCGAGATGGAAGAGAGCGACGTGCGCGACTTCTGCACGGGCAAAATCGCGCGGTACAAGATACCGAAGTACATCTTCTTCGTGCCGCAGTTCCCCATGACCGGAAGCGGCAAGATTCAGAAGTTCAAGCTGAAGGACCTGGGGCTGGAGCTGTGCCGCAAGCAGGGCATCGAAATCGTCTGAATACAAAAAAGGCGCGGACAGTTTCCCGTCCGCGCCGTCAGGAAAAGGGAGGAGGCGGTGAATCCTCCCTTTTTCCTTATCCTATATACAGGTTCAATTCCAGGTACAGATAGTCATGTCCGTCCACCTGGCTCGTTTCAAACTGAATCTTGTCCTCCCGCGCCAGCCAACCGATGGCGGCATTGAGGTCGCGGTCGGACAAACCTGTCGCATCCTTCAGTTCGTTGTACTCCCACTTTCTGTTGTGGTCTAAGAGACGCCATATCAAACCGGCGTTTTGTCCGATAGTCTGTGAATCCATGATAATAACAGTTTAAAGGTAAATGCAAATAAGGTTATAGTAATTTGTCAGCCAAAGATAAGCAAAACCTCTCACGCAGGCAACTATCGGCCATTCTTTAATAACTATTAACTCGCTGGGCGAAGAATAGGTCATTCCGTCGGACGGGCAGGATAGTTCATGTTCTCGTCGGTCATCCGCTCCAAGACTTCGTGCAGATACTTGGCCGCTTCGAGGCGCGCCATGGGCAGGTCGTGCAGCAGATAGTTGCCGCAGTCTTGCGGAGCTGCTCCGGGCACCTCGCCCTCGTAGTCGGCCACAAAGCGGAACGTCCGTTGCATGAGCGGCAAAATGTCTCTCGGCTCCAGGTCGCCGCGCATCAGCAGGTAGTTGCCCGTCAGGCAGCCCATGGGGCCCCAGTAGACCACGCGGTCCTGCCAGTCGGGGTCGTTGCGCAGGTAGGTGGCAGCCAAGTGCTCGATGGTGTGCAGTGCGCCCGGATGCAGGGCGGGTTCCCGGTTGGGTTCCTTCATGCGGATGTCGAAGGTGGTGATGACTTCGCCGCCCACCTCGTCGCGGCGCGACACATAGATGCCCCGCAAGAGGCGGATGTGGTCGATGGTAAAACTGGGAATCTTCTTCATATCTTATATAGTCATTTAAAGAGTTTGCGGCAGGCGGGAGAGGAACGCGCAGGTGGTGCGGAACGAGCGGTCGGCCACCGTGTCCCAGAAGTTGAGGTACTGGTCCCAGTGTCCGTCGGCGCCGGGCGTGTCGCTAATGATGCGGAAGCTGATGAAGGGCACGGAGTAGAGATGACACGTCTGCGCGATGGCGCCCGACTCCATGTCGACAGCCAGTGCCTCCGGGAAACGGCCCTTGATGTTGTTCAGTTCGGCGCGGGAGGTGATGAACTGGTCGCCCGTGCAAATCAGGCCGCAGTGCACGCGGCTCTCCAGCGCGGCCTCGTCGTTCAGGCGGCGGGCACAGTCCAGCAGCACGGGATGGGCGTCGAACCGCGGGGGAAGTCCCTGCACCTGTCCGTACTCGTTGCCCTCGCCGCACCAGACGTCGTGGTAGCCCACCTGCGCCCCGGCCACCACGTCGGTGACGGCCAGCGAAGCGTCTATCCCTCCGGCCACGCCCGTGCTCACCACACAGTCCGGCGCGAAGCGGCGTATCAGCTCGGCCGCGCCCAGGGCGGCGTTCACCTTGCCTATCCCGCAGCGGGCCAGCACCAGGCGGTTGGCGCCCAGTTGCCCTTCCACATAGTTATAGATGCCATGCGTCCGCTCCGTGGCCCCCTCGAGGCGCGAAGCCAGTTGCGCATGTTCGTTCTCCATTGCGTTAATCACTCCGACAATCATGTTTCCGTATTTTAAGTTCCGCCGGCAAAGGTACGACAAACTGCGGCAATTAATCTGTAATAAAGCCAAATTTATTTCCGTTTGCGGCCGCTTTGCGCTATCTTTGCCCGCAAATAGCTATCCAAAAACGACTACAATGAAGAAATACCTTCCCGACCTCCTGGTCCTGGTGGCCTTCGTGCTGCTGTCATTCGTCTATTTCTACCCTGCCGACACGGAGGGGCGCATACTCTTTCAACACGACACAGAGGCCGGAGCCGGAGCCGGCCAGGAAGCCATGGAATACTACCAAAAGACGGGCGAACGCACGCGCTGGACAAACGCCTTGTTCGGCGGGATGCCCACGTATCAGATTTCCCCGTCGTACGACTCGACACGACCCTTGACGTGGGTGCAGACAGTCTACCACTTGTTCCTTCCGAACTATGTCTACCTGACGTTCATCATGATGCTGGGCTTCTACATCCTGCTGCGGGCGTTCGGCATCCCCGCGTGGTATGCGGGCCTGGGGGGCGTATTGTGGGGCTTTTCGTCGTACTTTTTCATCCTTATCTCCGCGGGACACATCTGGAAATTCATCACCCTGGCCTACATCCCGCCGACCATCGCGGGCATGGTGCTGGCCTACCGCGGGCGGCTGCTGGCCGGCGGACTGGTGACCGCACTGTTTGTGGCCCTTCAGATTGTTTCGAACCACGTGCAGATGTCCTACTACTTCCTGTTCGTCATGCTCTTTCTGGCCGTGGCCTACGGCGTGGAGGCATGGCGGTCGCACACCCTGCCCCGGTTTTTCCGGGCGACGGCGGTGCTGGTCGTGGCCGGACTGGTGGGCGTGGCCATCAACTTGTCGAACCTCTACCATACCTATACGTACAGCAAGCAGACCATGCGCGGGCCGAGCGAACTGGTACAGACGGGCGACGCCGCCACGCAACAAACGGATGGTGGATTAGAACGAGACTATATCACTCAGTGGAGCTACGGCATCGGCGAGACCTGGACGCTGCTCATCCCCAACTTCAAGGGAGGCGCCTCTGTTCCGCTGGCCGACAACGAGCAGGCCATGAAGAAGGCCGACCCGCGATACGCCGGGCTGTACCGCCAACTGACGCAGTACTTCGGCACGCAGCCGATGACGGCGGGTCCGGTCTACGTGGGGGCGTTCGTGCTGTTTCTGTTCCTGCTGGGCTGCTTCGTGGTGAAAGGACCGCTGAAGTGGGCGCTGGTGGGCGCCACGGTGCTGTCCATCCTGCTGTCGTGGGGGAAGAACATGATGTGGCTGACCGACCTGTTCATCGACTATGTGCCGATGTACAACAAGTTCCGCGCGGTGTCGTCCATCCTCGTCATCGCCGAGTTCACCATCCCGCTGCTGGCCGTGCTGACATTGGTCAAACTGATGCGCGAGCCTGAGTTGCTTCGGAAGAACCTCAAGCCGCTGCTGGTCTGCCTACTGCTGACGGCGGGCGTGTCGCTGTGGTGGGCCGTGCCGGGCAGCCCCTCGCCTTCGGACTACGTCCCTGCCCAAGAGATGCAAATGTTCCAGCAGGCGGCCGACCAGGGCTATCTGCCGAGCCAGGAACTGCCTGCCATACTGCAGAACCTGTCGGAAGTGCGCGCGGCGCTGGTGCAGTCGGACGCCCTGCGCAGCTTCTTCATTGTGGCCATCGGACTGTTGTTCCTGCTGCTGTATGCCGGGGGGCGGTTGCGCCGTTCGTTCACCGTGGGCGGCATCGCACTGCTGTGCCTGGTGGACATGTGGAGCGTGAACAAGCGTTACCTCTATGACGAACAGTTCGTGCCGGCCTCCGTCACCACCACCAGCTTCACGCCGACCGAGGCCGACAAGCTCATCCTGCAAGACACGGACCCGGACTACCGCGTGCTGAACCTGGCGTCGAACACGTTCAACGAAAACAAAACGTCGTACTGGCACAAGAGCATCGGCGGATACCACGCCGCCAAGCTGCGCCGCTATCAGGAACTTATTGACCGACGCATCCTGCCGGAGATGCAGGCCGTCTATGCCGAGGCAGCCCGCGCGGGCGGACAGGCGGACAGTCTGGACGCCTCGAAGTTTCCGGTGCTGAACATGCTGAACACGCGCTACTTCATCTTGCCTGCCGGGCAACAGGGCGCGACCGCACCGCTGCGCAACCCCTTTGCATTGGGCAACGCCTGGTTCGTGGACCGGGTGACGTACGTGGAAAATGCGAACGAGGAAATCGCGGCCCTGGACCACCTCCGTCCCGCACACGAGGCAGTGGCAGACCGCCGCTTCAGCGAGGCGCTGGGAGGCATGGAGCAGGCGTACAAAGACAGCCTGAGCACGCTCCGCCTGACTGCCTACGAGCCTAACTGCCTGACCTACGAGTCGGAGAACGGGGGCGAAGGTGTGGCCGTGTTCTCGGAAATCTATTATCCCGACGGATGGCAGGTGACCATCGACGGCGAACCGGCCCCGCTGGCGCGGGTGAACTACGTGTTGCGAGCCCTGCGCGTGCCGGCCGGCAAACACGTGATAGAGATGCGCTTCGACCCGAAGAGCCTGCACGTGACCGAAGGCATTGCTTATGCCGGACTGTCGCTGCTGGTGCTGGGAGCGGCTGCGGGAGCCGGGCTGTGGGCTGTGCGGAGAAGGAAGAAAAGTGCAGAGGAAGAGAAAAATATACTAAAGAAAGAAAAAGACTAAGAACCCATTCAAATCCTCGTCAGCACTGTCATGTTGAGCGGAGCGCAGCGCAGTCGAAACATCTCCCTACGCGAAAGGAATGTATTAGGAAGATTCTTCGAATGTGCTGCGCTCCGCTCAACATGACAGATAGCACTCTTTAGACAATCCGTAAGCCAAACGCCCAGATGAACGCACTACTCTTACTATTCATCACTACCAGCATCATCGGTGCCGGCATAGCTATTTGGCTAAACAGCAAAGCTGGGAAAAAGTGGCTGAACAACTTGTAGCCCGGCCACCCTCTTCTTACATCATCAGATTCTTCCGAATCGAGAACTTCACTATCGCCATGGCGTTGATTTGCTCCAGCGGCAAGTCCATAGGCTCGTGGTGCGTGTTGTAGCTCACCAGCCTGACACAGCCCTCTTGGTCCGAACGGTTGACGTATTTCACCGTCAGGTACTCGTCGCCCCCGCGCAGGAAGGAGACGAGATACATCTCGCCGTAGATGACCGCGCTGAAGTCGTGGATGAAGCGGAAGCCCACAATGTCACCCGCCTTCAGGATGGGGTACATGCTGTCGCCGTTGACGTAGACCGCGCCGTCGCACAGCGGGATGTTCGGAATCTGAATCTTCCCCAGGGCGTATTGCGGACGGTCTTCCAGCAACGTCTTCAGGTTGGCGGCGGCGGAGATGTCGTACAGTGTCACGCTGCGCTCGTCCAACGCCTCCGGGCTCTTCGGTTGGTGCAAGCGTTCCACCGGCCCGCTGGCCAGCTCGCTGTCGCAGAAGTTCTCTTGCAGCACGGGCGAACCCTTGCCGGTCAGCAACCAGTTGTAATCCACCTGCGACATCCGACCCAGCAACAGCGGAAAGTCGATGCTGCCCCGGGCCACCCAGTTGCTCAGCGTCGAGCGCGAGATACCCAGGTAACGGGCCAGTTCGACGTCCTTCTTGAATCCCATCACCAGCTTGGCGCGTTTCACGATGTCGGCCACGCTGAACGCTTGGCTCTTTTCAGTCTTCTTGTTTTCCATACAGCTTGTTTTTGTTTCACACGGGTTTCCATCCGCCCAATCCGGGGCGGGCGGCGGAAACAGAGTCCGAAGAGTGATTCCAAATTGAAACCACATCCCGCCTTAACTTGCACAAAGTTAGAAACAAAGTTTTAAATACACAACGTTTCTGAAAGAAATCGGCCGAAAAAAACGCCTCCCTTCCCGCCCGCACACCGTTTGTTTCCTTCGTGCGGACAAGAAGAGAGGCTGTTGCGCACACGAGCCGCGCTTCTGTCGGACAAGGGGCAGATGCCTTCAGGGCACGTCCCCGGCCCGCCCTGTTCAGCGGATGCGCCCGGCGAGGCGTTTCAGGCCCTTCGTGTCGGCCTTATCTGCCGCTTCGAAGAGGCTGATGGCGTAGCCTCCGCCCGGGGCTGCCTTCAGCTTGAGGGTAGTCTTCGAGGTGACCACCCCTTTGCGGATGATGTAGGCCTGCGTGTTGGTCTTGTAGTCAGCGTCTGGCGCGTCGGCATAGACCGTGGCGACGTATTGCTTGCCCGGCTCGAGGAAGTCGAGCGTCAGCTCAGACTCGTGTCCCTGCTCGCCGGCGGTGCAACCCACGAACCAGTTGCCCGTGCCCTTCGCGCGGCGGGCGGCGGTGACGTACTGTCCCGGCTCGGCCTCGAGGTAGCGCGAGTCGTCCCAATCCACGGCCACGTCTTTGATGAACTGGAAAGCGTCCATGAAGCGCTCGTAGTTCTCGGGCAGGTCGGCCGCCATCTGCAAGGGGCTGTACATTGTCACGTACAAGGCCAGTTGGCGTGCCAGGGTGGAGTTGACGTGCGAGTGGTTGGAGGGATTAATCTTCGACATGTCCATCTCGAAGATGCCCGGCGTGTAGTCCATCGGCCCGCCTTGCAGGCGAGTGAACGGCAGGATGGTTGTGTGGAAAGGCTTACTGCCGCCGGTTGCTTCGTATTCGGTGCCACGGGCCGACTCGTTCCCGATGAGGTTGGGCCAGGTGCGGCACAGGCCGGTGGGGCGCACGGCCTCGTGGGCGTTGACCATAATATGATGTTTGGCCGCTTCCTGCAAGGCGTAGAGATAGTGTTTGACCATGAACTGGCCGTAATGGTGCTCGCCCCGGGGAATGATGTTGCCCACGTATCCGCTCTTCACGGCGTTGTAGCCGTACTTGTCCATCAGGTCGTAGGCTTCCTTGAGGTGGCGTTCGTAGTTGATGACGGACGAGGAAGTCTCGTGGTGCATCATCAGGCGCACGCCCTTGCTGCGGGCATAGTCGTTCAGGCCGGGCAGGTCGAAGTCGGGATAGGGCGTGACGAAGTCGAACACGTAGTCCTTGCTGTTGCCGAACCAGTCTTCCCAACCCACGTTCCAGCCTTCAATCAGCACCTGGTCGAAGCCGTGCTGCGCGGCAAAGTCGATGTAGCGTTTCACGTTCTCCGTGTTGGCGCCGTGCCGCCCGTTGGGGGTGGTCTTCGCGTAGTCGAGGTCGTCCAGCTTCACCGAGGGCAGGTCGTCGGTGTACGACCACGAGCTCTTTCCCGTAATCATTTCCCACCAGACGCCCACGTACTTCACGGGCTTTATCCACGAGGTGTCTTCTATCTTGCAGGGTTCGTTCAGGTTGAGGATGAGCTTCGATGCCAGGATGTCCCGCGCGTCATCGCTCACCGTCACCGTGCGCCAGGGCGAGTGGCAGGGCGCTTGCAGATGTCCCTTGTTGCCCTGAGCGTCGGGCGTCAGCCAGGATTCGAACACCAGATTCTTGTCGTCCAGGTTGAGGTGCATGCACGCATAGTCCACCAGCGCCGCTTCGTGCAGGTTGATGTACAGCCCGTCGTCGGTCTTCATCTGAAGGGCCGTCTGCACGCCCGTGGGGGAAAAGACAGTCTGCGACGCATTGTAAGAGACCGCGCCCGGCAGCAGGCCGCGTATCTCCGACAGGCGGCTCTCGGTATAGTCGTATTCCTGCGTGTCGTAGTCGCCCGGTATCCACCACGCGGTGTGGTCGCCGGTCAGGGCGAACTGCGTCCTTTCTTCCTTGACGACGAAGTACACCAGGTTCTTCTGGCGGGGGAACTCGTAGCGCAGCCCCATGCCTTCGTCGTAGACGCGGAAACGGAGGTTCATGTAGCGGTCGGTGGAGGGTTGGCGCAGCTCGACCAGCAGCTCGTTGTAGTGGTTGCGGATGTCCTTCACCTCTCCCCAGACGGGTTGCCATGTCTCGTCAAAAGTCGAAGTAGAAGTCTTCACCACTTCAAAGCCATCCAGCAGGCTTGTCTGCCCGGCCAGTTCGAGTCCCAGGCGGCTGGGCTTAATGACCGGACGCTCTTTGTAGCTCACGGCATAGGTGGGTACCCCGCCTTCGGACAGGGTAAAGTCTACTTTCACAGTGCCCGACGGAGACGTCACTCCCTCGGCTCGCCCCGTCCACGCCATCAGCAAGCACAGGGCACAGAAAATCATTCGTTTCATTGCAGTATGTTTTAATGTAAAGTAAAGAGTCTGTTTTCATTCAAAGATAAGGTTTCCCGTCCGTAGTCCCAGGACTGCCGCACAGAATCTTTTCAACCCTTCAGCGCAACTCGAGGACGTGCGGCAGGCCGTCGTCGGGCAGGCGCACGCGACAACCATCGTCTGTCACACACCAGACTGCAGTCTGGAAGTCCGTGTCGGCCTCCGCGTCAAGCTTCGCCTCTTTCACCTTCTTCAGCCTGCGGCCGTCCAGCCACACTTGGCGGGGTGCCTGTTCCTTGTCCACGTAGACCGAGAAGAAGAAGTTGCGCGGCCCGGGTGCCTGGAAACCGCTGCCCTCGCGGCGTCCCACCTCAATCACGTAGCCCTCGGACTCCGTGCGGCACGACACCGGCGTGCGGACATACTCGCCGCGCAGATAACCCAGGTCTGTCCCTTCGTCTTCATAGAGGCTGAAACGCGCTTCGCCCCCGGCTGCGGCGGGAAAGACCTCGAACGTCAGCGGACAAGCCGGATGCTGGTCGGTATAGTCGGGCACGGGCATACGGGGGATGATGCTGCCCCGGCGCACGAACAGGGGGATGACGCTGAGCGGGGCGTCGACCGTCGTCCACTGTTCGCCGGCATACTCCGTCCTTTTGTCGTGGTAGTCAATCCACGTGCCTTCGGGCAGGTAGACGTTCTTCGTGCGTGCCCCTTTCTTGACCACGGGAGCCACCAACAGCTCGGCGCCGAACATGAACTGGGCATCGGTGCGGAACGTCTCCGCGTCTTGCGGATACTCCAGAAACAGAGGGCGCATGATGGGCAAGCCTGTGTCGTGCGCCTGGCGCGCGTAGGTATATATATAAGGTAGGAGCGAATACTTCAGCCGGATGGCAGCGGTGGCAGCGCGTTCCGCCTCCGGGCCGAACAGCCACGGCTCGACGGCCACGTTTCCCTCGTGGTGGATGCGGCTCAACGGCGTGAAAGCACCCATCTGCATCCAGCGCGTGTAGAGCTCCGCCGTGCCGGGATAGTCGGTGATGTCTCCGCAATAGCCCGAGATGTCGCACGTGGTGAAGGGGATGATGCCCAAGCCGGCCGACAGCAACACCGGTATCTGGTTGGCCATCTGCCCCCATCCCTGGTTCACGTCGTCGGCATTGCCGCAGTCTCCCGTCCAACCGAAGGTGTAGCGTTGCAGGCCGGCGAAGGCGGCGCGTGTCATCTGGAAGATGCGCCGGTCGGGGTTACGCTTCTCGAACTGCTCCTTCACCACCTTGTCCCAGGTGAGGCCGTAGACGTTGTGCATCTCGTCGTGCATGCCCAGGTAGTGCTTCATCGTGAGGCGTTCCGTCTGGTCTTCGTTGCTCCAGGCCGGCTCGCCCATGTCTGTCCAAAAGCCGGCGACGCCGTCGTCCAAGGGCTTCTGCTGCAGCTCTCCCCACCAGTCGGCCACGCCGGGACGGGTGAAGTCCACCACGCCGCAGTTGCCGCCCCAGGGCCAGGGCATGTCGTAGGACTTGCCGGTCAGGGTGTCCGTCACGAAGTAGCCGAGGCTGTCGGCCTCCTGCCACTGGGCGCGGTTGGCCTGCGACACCACGGGGTCTTGCGACACGACGACCTTGAAGCCCATTTCCTTCAGGTCAGCCAACATCTTCCGGGGGTTGTCGTAATTGCCCGGACGCCACTCGAAGTTTTGCAGGTATTCCGTCCAGCCGATGTCCTGGTAGATGATGTCGCAGGGAATACCGCGCTGGCGATACCCCTGGGCTATTTCGCGGGTCAGCTTCTCGTTCGTGAGCAATCCGCGCGACTGGGCAAAGCCGAGTGCCCAGCGCGGGGGCATGATGGGCTTGCCGGTCAGGGCGACGTACTGCCGGATGATGTCTTTGTAGTCCCGTCCAAAGATGAAGTAATAGACCATCTGCCCGCCGGGCACCTCGAAACTGAAGTAGTCGCGGCTCTCGGTTCCGAACTTGAACTCGCTCTTGTACGTATTGTCCACGAAAATGCCGTATCTGTAGCTGCTCAGGAAGAACGGGATGGACTTGTAGAGCGGGTCTTCGACAGTGCTGTAACACGGTTGGTCGCTGTTCCACATCTTATAGGCTTCGCCCCGTCGGTCCAGGGGGCCGGTCTTCTCGCCCAACCCGAAGAAATGTTCGTCGCGGCGCAGGGTCTTGTATTCCATCTTGCGCTGTCCGTCGCTCAGGTGTCCGCGGTCGGCGTAGTCGCTGAACAGGAGTTTCTGGTATTTGTCGAACACTTGCAGGCGGAAGGGCGCTTTGCCCACGCGGATGCGCAGCCGGGCGGTGAAGATTTCGTAGCAGGCGTTCTGCTCGTCCACACGGATGTCGCCCACGTCCTCCAGGTCTTCTTCGACCACAGCGAACGAGGGGTTGCTGCGCTCGAAACGGCCGTCGGGCGCAAACCACACGCGCACCACCGAGGGGCTGCACAGGCGCAGTTGCACGGCCGACGAATCGTTGAGCAAGAAGGTGACGGCACGACCCTCCTGCCGGTAGGACAGGCAGTCGCCCACCCGGTCGGCGGCGCGGAGGGTGAGGCCGGCGAAGGCCAGCAACAGGGCACAGAGATAAGCGGTATGTTTCATTGTCAATGCTGTGTTTAAGTTGCGTAAAGTTTTATTCCAATACAATCATCGTCCAGTATTTCAGGGCGGGCAGGGTGAAGTCCACACGACCGTCGGCCTGCGTGAAGGCCAGTTCTTCGGGGGCTCCGGCGTGGCGGTCGGGCGAAGCCACCCAGACCTTGCTTACGGCCCGGTTGCAGTCCAGCGAAATGCCCACGAGGTTGAGCTGCCGTGGTTCGGGCATGGTGCCGTCGGCGTCGCGCCAGCTCAGGCTGTCCGCATCGCGGAAGTTGAGCAAGTGGATGACGGTCTTCCCGTCTACGGTCTTCGCATACGTGGTCAGTCCGCCCAGGCGAGGCGGCCAGGCGTTGACGCTGAAGGCGGACGAGGCAGTGGATGCCGTGAGCGACACGTCGGTCTCGGCAGCGGTGTCCGCACCGCGCAAGAGGTTCTGGTAAGCGGTGAGGAAGTCGTAGTAACGCACAATGGCCGTGCGCAGCGCGTCGTCCATCTGCAGGTTGCTGTTGGGGAAGTATTCCTTGCAGAGCATGTGGTCGCCCAGCTCCAGGTGAGAGGCGCCGAGAGCGAACATCGCGGCGTCGGCCATCAGTACGCCGGGGGTGTTGAACTGCCCTTCGCGGTCGGCCACGTTGTAGTTCATGTAGGCTGCGAAGACGGTCTGGAGCGTGTGGTTGCTGTATTGGTCGTTGGCCATGACGGCCGTGCGCAGGTCTTCGAAGTCGCCTTCACCGCCCCACATCTCGTTGTAGAGGAAGTCCACCTGCCCGGTCGAGGCAATCTGCGAGGCGCCGTAGCCGGAGACGGCGTTCATCACCAGGCGCTTGGCGGGGTGGCGCGTCTTCATGGCTTCGATGAACGAGGCGTAGCCCCGGGGCAGGTTCACCGTGTTGCTCTGGTAGTCGTAGCGCGTGCCCCGGTCGCCGAGCTGGTCTATCTGGTAGCCATCGAAGTCGAACGTGGCGTAGACGTCGTCGTTGCGCTGCCCGATGTAGTCCTGCCACTCGGGGTTGGAGGGGTCGAGCAGGAAGATGTCGCTCTTCCACGAGTCGGGCAGGTCGTGCACGTCTTTGTCCGTGCGGCCCGCACCCTTGAAGATGTACCAGTCTTCCTTCACCCCGTCGGCGGCGGCATCGTCCAGGGCGCCGAAGCAGAGGTTGTAGAACATCGACTTCATGCCCAGCGCATGCTGCGTGTCGATGTAGCGGCGGATGACCTCGGCGCTGACGGAGCGGTTGGCGATGTCGGTGTACGTTTCGGCCGGGGCTTCGCGGGTGCCGCCCAGGGGCCAGTGGTGCTTGTTGTGCCAGTCCTGAAACTGCACGCCGTTGATGTGGCAGCGGCTGAGGAACTGCATCTCTTCGTCGATGACGCCCGGCTGAAGCTTGGAGTCGTCGAACGTGGCGACGAAGCCGTAGCGCGGGAAGCGGGTCCAGTCGCTGGAGACGTCCACGCCGATGGTGCCCAGGATGACCTGCGTGCCGTCGTCGCGGGTGCGGTAGACGTCGGCCAGATAGCCGGTGAAATCGGTCGAGGGCGGTGTCCACGTCCAGGCGTTGCCGCCCAGGTTGCCTTCTTCCACCACCTCGGTGCCGCGCCGGTAGCGCACGCGGGCATCGGCCGGCAGGGTGCCGTCGGCCGTGAAGGAAACGACGTCGCCGGGGCGGTAGCAGGCTTTGTCGGTGGAGAGTTCGAGGGTGAGGTCGGAGATGACGTTGACCACGTCGGTCACGCCGCCCGAAGGGCCTCCGCCGGGTTCGCCACCTCCGCCGGGATTGTCGGAAGGGCTGTCGTCGCCGCAGGCACAGAGCGAGGCGGCCAGAAGCATCAGAGGGAGATAAAATTTCTTCATGTCAGAATTTGTTTTTAAGTGATTGATAGAGGGGGTTCCGGACAGAGGCTGCTTCTTGTCCGAAGGAAGCACGCTTGCAGTGCGGACGAAGCACGGCTCTTGTGCGGAAGGGGCGGCGGGGGAAAAGGCTACGGCCGGAAGGGCCGAGCCATCCCGCCCGCCTGCCCGGGCTTATTGCTTCACGATGGACACCGTTTCTTCCAACTGGTTGAGGGTGATGGTATAGGTGCCCGCCTCGTCCAGCTTCCACTTGTTGTCGATGCCGCTGATGGACGTGTCGAGGTACTGGTTCTTGCAGGCGTCGCTCGACTTGTCGATGAAGAGCATCTGTTCCGTCGTGCCGGTGGGCGCGGTGCCGTTGGTGGCGGACATGAACCAGGCCCCGTTCCAATCGTCCTGGCGGTCACAACTGAATTTCAGTTCGCCGGCATTGAGGCTGCCCGTCCAGGTGAATACGCAAGGGTCGTCCGTGGCCTGCATGGGCACGGCGTCTGCCAAGGTCCAGCCTGCCGACGTGGCGTCGCCAATCATGTAGACCATCGGGTAGGGCGTGAACTCGCTCATGAGCATGCGCTCTTGCCCGGGGCGTATGTCGAGGCAAATCTTATAGTTCTTGCCCGCCTCCGAAGCCTGGAGCATCCACTTGTTGTCGGGGTCGAAGCCGCTGACAAATTCCACCGTCGTGTCCGTGATGGGGGCATTGGGCTGCGTGGCCTTGTAGTTGTTCTCCCAACTGCCGTCCGCCGTGGCAAACTTGAAGTCGCCCGAAGCGGCAAAGTAGTGGCCGTAGCGGAAGAGGTAGGGGTCGAGCGCGTCGCGCGTCATGGCGGTGAAGCTGTATCCGTCCGTGCCGTCGATGAAGTAGATTTGGTCGTAGGGAGGCTGCGTGCCGTCGGTCTGGCGCAGGGTCAGGGTCGAGGTGAAGAGGTTGACGTCTACCTGGTAGAAGTGTTCTTCGCTGACGGTGAAGTTGACGTCCGGCGTGCCGTCTTCGGTGTAGTACAGCGTGCCGTCTTCGCGCCCGTTATTATAGCAAGGCGAGAAGGTGCCGGGCGAGAGGACGAACTTGAACTCACCGACTTTCAGCGTGCCGCTCCAGGTGAAGATGCCGTTGTCGGAGCGGGTCATCTCGGTGACGGCATTGGCGTCCCATCCCCCGGGCGTGGCATCGCCCAGCAGATAAAGCTCGGTGGTGACAGGCTGGTAGGCAGTGACGCTCAGGGCGGTCTGTGCCGTCTGCGCCCGTCCGGCATCCAGTCCGGCCACCGAGGCTGTGACGCGTGCCTCGAGGTTGACGGTCTGTCCGCCCGTCGCACCAAACTGGTCGCGCAACAGGTTGTTCAGGTCTTCCACCGTGGCCGTCCACGTATATTGCTGCACGGCGTCTTCCACCACCGCATAGGGGGCGGCAAAGCCCGTGCCGGCTTCGGCCAGTTCCAGGGTATAGGTGATACGGTTGCCCGTGCCGTAGTTGGTGCCCGTGCTCCAGGTCAGTTCCAGGGCATTGTCGGCGTGATACTGTTCGTCCAGCACCACTTCCGTCTGGCTGGCACTGAGGGCCAGCGTGTCATGTCCTTTGTCAGTCTCCAGGTAATCGTCGTCCACGCAGGCCGTCAGAGCGGCTGCCGCCAGAAGGAACGACGCGGCGTAGTGTATGATATGTTGTTTCATGATTGTACTGTTTGTTAAGTGAATAAAAATAAATAATTTGTTTAGGGGACAAGTTGACAAGTTAACGAGGCTACAAGGTGTCCGGTCTGGGGACAAGTTGACAAGTTAACAAGGCTACCAGGTGTCCGGTCTGGGGACGGGTTGACAAGTTAACGAGGCTACCAGACGCCCGCGCCTTGTGGCCTGAAGCCTTGTCCCCTGGTCAACTAAAATTAATATCCCGGGTTCTGCGTCATCAGCGGGTTGGCGTCCATCTCGGTCTGCGGGATGGGGAACAGCAGACGGTCGCGTGTGACGTTGGTCTTGCCGATGGAGTGCAGGAAGTCGATGGCATACTGCCCGTCCCCACCGATGCGGATGAGGTCGAACCAGCGGTGTCCCTCGAAAGCCAGCTCCATGCGGCGCTCGTGTATGATGCGCTCGCGCATCGCGTCTTGCGACAGTCCCGACACGTCGCCCAGCCCGGCACGGCGGCGCACGATGTTCAGCGGCGTCTCGGCCTGCTCCGTCTGCCCCATCTCGTTCAGGGCTTCGGCCTTCATCAGCAGCACGTCGGCATAGCGGTAGACCACGAAGTTGGCCGGATTGGTGTTGTACTCCGGCGAGACGGCTTTCGTCACCAGGAATTTGCGGACGTTGTAGCCCGTGTTGCTGTACGAAGCCTTATACTGCTTGCCGTCGAAGTCGGGGCAACCTTCGTAGAAGACGGTCAGGTCTTTTCGCAGGTCGCCTTCCTCCCATTCGTCCATAAACTCCTGCGTAGGCAGATTCCAGCCGTAGCTGCCGGCCACGAAGTCTGAGTTGCGCGGACCCATAAAGGTGGAAAGCCACGACGATTGCGGGTTGTTTCCCCAGAAGTCATACTCCGTGCTGCCGGAATATTGTACCTCGAACAGCGACTCGGAGCTGTTGTTGAGGGTAGCGTCGAAGTTGTCGGCAAAGTTGCAGGCAGTCAGGTCGTAGCCCAGGGCGGCGATGTCGTCGCACAGGTCGACCACGTCTTGGTAATACTCGCTGTGCTGCGGAGCCAGTGTCAGCTTGATGTCGGCCATCATCGCCATAGCAGCTTCACGGCAAGCACGGCCCACGTTCTCGGCATCATACTCGGCCTTCGCGGGCAGCAGGTCGATGGCGTTCTGGCAGTCGGACAAGATTTGCTGGTAGGTCTCCTCCTTCGTGTTGCGGGCGATGGCCGTCGACTCTCCGGGATTGTAGGGCGTCAGGCGCAAGGGCACACCGCCGTACAGGCGCACCAAGATGAAGTAGTAGTGCGCACGAAGGAAATACGCCTCGCCCATGCAGCGGTTGCGTACGGCGTCGCTGACGTCGGCCGCACCCGGCAGGCTGTTGAGCACGATGTTACACTGTCCGATGCCCACCCAAGGCGAACGCCACATGTACAGGGCCATGGCGTTGTCGCTCTGCGTGATGAAGTCGGCCGCCTGTATGGTCTCCAGGCCGTCGGTGCCCCCGCCGGCGCCCACCTCACTGTTGCCGGCCACGATGTCCAGCGTCCAGAGGCGCTGGTTGTACATGTTCGAAGACTGGAGCGTGCGGTAACAGGCAGTGGTCAGCGCCACGGCCACGTCGTCGGTCACGTTCGTTTCAGGGTCTACCGAATTGAGGGGCGACTTGTCCAGAAAGTCGCTGCACGAGGCCAGCATGCACGTGGCAGCCAGTCCCAGTATGAAATGATGTAGTTTGTTCATATCCGTATGATAAAAAGGTGAAAGGGTTAGAAATTGAAGTTAAGTCCCACGTTGAAGGTGCGCGAAATGGGATAGCGCGACTGGTCGATGCCGTTGATGTCAACCTCGGGGTCGAAGCCCGAATAGCCGGTGATGGTGGCCACGTTCTCGCACGACACGGACAGGCGGGCGTTTTCTATCATCAGCTTCTGCAACCAACGCTTGGGGAAGTTGTAGGACAACGTGATGTTCTTCAGGCGCAAGTACGAGCCGTTCTCGACGAAACGGTCGGACACGCGGCAGTTCTGGTTAGGGTCGCCATAGACGGCACGGGGCATGGAGTTGCTCGTCCCCTCGCCGCGCCAGCGGCCCAGCACGTCCGTCGTCTGGTTGTAGGCCGCGGCCATGCCGGTGATGTCGATGTTGTTGGCATTGTAGATTTTGTTGCCGGCCACGCCTTGCAGGTAGATGGACAGTTCGAAACCTTTATACGTCAGCGTATTGTTCATGGAGAAAAGCCACGAAGGGTTCGGATTGCCGATGACCGTGCGGTCATCGTCGTTGATGACACCATCGTTGTTCAAATCCTTAAAACGGATATCGCCTGCCTCGGCACCGGGCTGCACGGCGTGCTGGCTCACCTCTTCGGGCGTCTGGAACAGGCCGTCGGTCACGTAGCCGTAGAACACGTTGATAGGATAGCCCTTGTCCAACATCGTCACGTACGAGTTGTTAATCTGGTTGATATAGTACGGCACGTCGCTGTTCAGGTCTTTAATCTTATTCTTATTATACGTGGCCGTCACGGTCGTCTCCCACCCCACTTCACCTTTCAGGTTGACAGAGTGCAGGCTCATCTCCACACCCTTGTTGCTCACGCGGCCTGCGTTGGTATATGTCGTACTGGTGTCCTCGAAGCCGGAAGTAATGGGAATGGAAGCTTTCACCAACATGTCGCGCGTCTCCTTCACATAAGCGTCAAACGAAAACATCACCCGAGAGTCGAACAACGAGGCATCGAAGCCCACGTTCGTCTGGGCCACCTCCTCCCAATGCAGGTAGGGATTGGCCAGCGTCAGCGACACGAGCGCCGTCTGGTTATTGCCGGCCGTTCCCAGCGGATAAACACTGGTGTTATACGTAGCCAGATAGCCGTAGTTGCTTACCCCGGCCTGGCTGCCGGTGACACCGTAGCCCACACGTAGCTTGAAGTCAGTCAGGTACTTGTTTCTTGGGAACCACTTTTCCTCGGACACCCGCCAAGCGGCCGACACCGAAGGGAACGTACCCCAACGATTCTTCTTGCCGAAACGGCTGGAACCGTCGCGGCGCACAGTGGCAGTCAACAGGTAGCGGTCTTCGTACGAATAATTCAGACGGGCCATGTACGACAGCAAGGCCCACGCTGTCTCATTGCCGCCTATCGCGTACATTTTCTCACCGTTGTCCATCTCGTGCACGTTGTCGAACATAAAGACATTTTTCTGCGCGTTCAAGTAATCTGTCTCGTTCCATTGTGCGGACATACCAGCCATCAATCCCACATGGTGTTTCTCTGCAAAGGTGTGGTCGAACAGAAAGTAGTTATCCCAGAGATACGTAAAAGACTTGTTGTCGCTCTTGTAGCGAGAGCTTTCCTCGGTCGGAGTGGGTGCCCAGTCATAGGCTGGCGTCCAGTTGTCGATGAACCAGAACTTGGCGTCGTAACCGAAAGTACTTTTGAACTTCAGCCATTTGGTAAAGGTCAGTTCGGCAGTCAGATTGGCCAGGAGGTTGTAGCCCTTGGTCTCGCTGCTGTTCACTTCGGTAGGGCCGATGGGGTTGCGCGTGCTGCCATACCAGTCGGAGTTGCCCTCGGGACCGGCCCACGAACCGTCCTCGTTCTTGACGGGCAGCACGGGCAGGGCCTTCAAGGCATCGCCGATGCTGAAGGTACCGGAATCTTTCACGTCGGCACTGAAGGTGATGTTGTTCGAGAACTTGAGCCACTTGAAGACTTGCGCGTCGCTGTTGCTCTGGAAAGTAAAGCGGCGGTAACCCACGCTCTTGACGATGCCTTCCTGATCCAAGAAGCCACCGGAGACGTAGTAGTGCGACGACTCGTTTCCACCGGAATAGCTGACGGTATAGTTCTGCATGTGCCCGGTCTGCAACAGCAGATCCAGCCAGTCCGTGCCGGCCCCCAAGGCCGAGGGGTCAGCCCATTCAGGATTGGGGTTGCGCCCGCTGTTGGTCATCATGTCGTTGTTCAGCTCGGCATACTGCGAGGCGTTGAGCAGTTCGGGCACGCTGGTAGCATTCTGGAAAGAGTAATTGGCCGACACGGAGAGTCTGCCCTTGCCTTCGCTGCCGCGCTTGGTAGTAATCATCACCACGCCGTTGGCACCCCGCGAACCATAAATGGCAGTGGCCGACGCATCCTTGAGGACATCCAGCCGTTCCACGTCGGACATGTTCAACGAAGCCAGTCCCAAGTCGGTCGGCACGCCGTCTATCACGACCAACGGGTCGCAGTTGTTGATAGAACCCAGGCCACGAATCTTGATGGAGACGTTATCGCCAGGCCGTCCGGCATCGACCACCTGAACACCCGAAATCTTACCTTGGATGGCTTGACCGAGGTTGGAGACGGGCGTGTTCCGCAATTCTTTGTTGCCCAAAGAAGAGACAGCACCGGTCAGGTCGCTTTTCTTCATGGTGCCGTAGCCCACGACCACGACTTCGTCCAGCATCTCGGTGTCCTCGCCCATGACTACTTGCAGGTTTGTCCGTCCGTCGACAGGCACCTCCAGTGTCTTGTAGCCCACGAACGAGAAGACTAAGGTGGCCTGTGGAGATACTTTCAGCGTGAAATCGCCGTTCAGACCCGAGATGACTCCGTTGGTAGTGCCTTTTTCTACCACGCTGGCGCCAATGACAGTCTCGCCCGCTTCATCTTTTATTATACCTTGCACTGTAATGTTTTGTTGCGCGAAGAGATGGGTTGCGCACAGAATCCCGGCCAACAATGCGAGCAGCCGGAATCGGAATGGATTCTTGTCTTTTTGCATGACATTAAACTTTATGATTAAACAAACGGTTCTTGGCTTCCTCTCCCGATTGAGAAAGCGTACAGCAAAAATATTAGGAAAAACAAGAAGCCATAAGAACGCACAGTGAAAAAGTAGTGCGCAAAAGACATTAATCTATTGCTTTACAGCGAAATAAGAGTCAGAAGAAAGTCCGATAAAGTAGTAAGAAAAGACAGCCTGAAACTACATATTCAGCCGTCCGATACGGGCAACGAGGCCTTCCAGCTCCTCGCGATTGCCGGCGGCCTTGTTCCGCACGCGGACGCGGTAGTTGTAGATGGTGGTGACTGAATAGCGGAGGAAGCGGGCTATCTTCACGCTGTCGGTGATGCCCAGACGGACGAGTGCATAAATGCGCAACTCGGTGTTCAGGCGTTCGCCCGGCTTGGGCTGGATGTGTTCACCGGGAAGGAGAAGCGAGTTGAAGTCTTCCACAAAAGTGGGGAACAACTGCAGGAAGGTGTCGTCGAAGTGTGCGTAGAAGTCCTTCAGTTCTTGCTCGACCAGGCGCGATGACTTCAGGCTCTTGTACAGTTCCTGCACTTTGCCTGCGGCGGCCAGTTTGCCCAGTTCGCGGCGGTAGGCATCGAGTTTCTCGATGTAGGCAGAGCACTGGTCCATGTACCTGCCGATATATTCTTCCTTCAGGTAGGAGTTTTCGGCGATGCTCCGGTTGGCCTCTTTCAGTTGTTCATTAGAGTGGTGCAGCTCGTCGTTCAGTTCCTTCAGCCGAGCGTTGGCTTCCATCACTTCGCGCCGGGCCTGCACGACGCGCTTCATCTGGCGGCGCACATAGACGACGGAGACGACGAGGAAGAGTGACAGCAGAGAGATGAGAGCCAATGCCCAAGCCATCTGCCTTTGCCGCTTTTTGATTTGTAGCTGATACACGTCGTTGACGACGGGGAATATCTTCAGAATCTCGAGTATGCGGAGACGGGCGTTGCAAGCCACAGCGTCTTCCATACAGCGCTTCAGATAGACGTAGGCGCGTTCCACGTCTCCCTCGTGAAACAGCAGTACGGCCAAGGCAGGCAGGGCAGCGTATTCCAGCACGGGCGTCTGGAGGTCGGCAATGGCGGCCACAGCCAGGTAATATTTCTCGTGCTTCGTATCGCCTTTCTGGTGGTAGGATTCGGCCAGGGTATAGGCAGCGATGGCGCGGTAGTGCGTGTTTCCACGGGTGAGGTAGCGTGTCATGAGGCCGATGGCCTCGTCAGGACGGTTGTTAGCGTTGCACTGCTGGCTGCGGTTCAACGCGTAGGACAGGGTATCGCCATCGGCCAGGCGGTAGTGCAGCAGCGAGTCGTTGTACGTCTCGCGCAAGGCACGGTAGCGGTCGCGCAATTCCGGCAGGACAACGTAGTCGGCCATCCAACTGTACAGGGTGCGCAGGTTGTGGAAGTAATAGCCGCGCAAATGTTCGGGCAGGGAATCGTAGGCAACGGCCTCCATCTGCTCCAAGGCTTCTTTGTACATGCCTGCGATGCCCATCAGCTCGGCCAGGTTCATGCGGGCATTGTTCAGGTAGTCGCGGTTGTTGAGATGTTCGGCCAGGCGAAGGCGCTCTTGCGTGACAGCCATAGACGAGTCGGCATTGTACGAGCGGTATTCTTCCAGCAAGGCATCCAAGCGTTCGAAGCGTTCTTCGCCCGGCATGCCGGCATAAAAGCCCTGCTTCAACTTGTGCAAGCGGTCTTCTTTTTGGTCTATGTACCGGGCGCGTTCGCGGATAACGTCGTCGAGCTTCTCCAGCAGGGAATCCATCTTCAGGGTTCCGGCACTGAGAGCCGCAGCACATAGCAGGAAGGAGCAAAGACTGAACAGGGTTTTCTTCATGGCATCACGCAACTGTGTTTCTGCGGCCAAAGATACGTATTTTTACCGGACGGAAGAAAAAAAGGAGCGCAAATCGCGCTCCTTTCCTCAGTCTGAGTCATTTCGCCCCACCGGTTTATCGGTTGGCAGCCTCCCAACGCTTGGTGGTGGTGCAGGCGATGTTCAGTGTCTGGTCGCCGGCCTGGATGCGGAAGTCCCCTTGCTCGAGCACCCAATGCCCGTCGTAACCCACAAAGGCCAGGTCGGAGGCTTTCACCTTCAGGGTGACAGTCTTGGTCTCGCCGGGTTGCAGCTCTACTTTTTCGAAGGCGCGCAGACGGCGGTTGTCTGGCGTGAGCGAGGCTACCAAGTCGCTGCTGAACAGCAGCACGCTTTCCTTGCCGGCCACGCGGCCCGTGTTGGTGACGTCGACGGTGAAGGTCAGCACGTCGTCGGCTGTGAAGCGGGAGCGGTCCACGCGCAGGTTACTATATTTATAAGAGGTGTACGACAGTCCGTAACCAAAGGCCCACTGCATGGCCACCTGGGCATCGTAGTTGTAGGCTCCCTCCATGGGCTTGCCGATGTGTTCGCAAGGCTTGTAGTCGTAGGTAATGAGCGAGTTGATTTCTTTGGGATAGGTGTAGGGCATCTTGCCGCTGAAGTTGGCCTCGCCGCTCAAGAGGCGAGCCAGCGCATCGCCGCCGTAGTTGCCCGGCAGCATGGTGTGGACAACAGCTTTGGCCAGCGGTTCAATCTCGGCCAGGATGCGCGGACGTCCTTCGTTCAGCACCAGGATGATGGGTTTGCCCGTCTTGGCCAGCGCTTTCACGAGGTTTATCTGGTTGTCCGACAGGAAGAGGTCGGTCAGGTTGCCCGGCGTTTCGCAGTACGAGTTCTCGCCGATGCAGGCCACGATTACGTCCGCGCCTTGGGCGGCGTTCACAGCCCGGTCGATTTCGGGGGCATTTTCCTCCCACCACAGTCCGCCTTCCTTGTAGGTGACGCCCGGTTCGTAGGTGACGTTGGCGGCGCCGTACTTGGCGGTCAGTGCTTCGAGGATGGTGTTATACTGGCCGGCACACTGGTCTGCCTTGTCTCCTTGCCAGGAGTAGGACCAACCGCCGTTGAGCGTGCGCATCGAGTTAGCATTGGGCCCGGTGACCAAGAGCTTCTTGCCGGGTGCGAGGGGCAGCAGGTTGTTGTCGTTCTTCAGCAAGACGATGGACTCTTCGGCGGCTTGCAGGGCTGCGTCGGCAAACTCTTTCGACCCGAATTTGGGATAGTCTTTGAAGTCAGTCCAGGGTTGTTCGAACAGGCCGAGGCGATACTTCATCCGAAGAATACGGCGCACGGCGTCGTCGATGCGGCTCATGGGCACTTCGCCTTCTTCGACCAGCTCCTTCAGCAGCGGGCAGAAATCCCAGTTATAGGGGTCCATGCTCATGTCGATGCCGGCGTTGATGGCCAGCTTGATGGCTTCCTTCTTCGAGGCGGCGATGTGGTCGCGGCTATAAAGGTTGACGATGTCCGCCCAGTCGGTGACAATCATGCCGTCCCAGTTCAGGCCTTCCTTCAGCCAGCCGGTCAGCAGCTCGTAGTTGGCGTGGAAGGGCAGCCCGTTGTTCATGGCCGAGTTGACCATCAGAGACAAGGCTCCGGCGCGTGCCATCTCGACGTAGGGGGCGAAGTGCTTCTCGCGCATGTCTTGTTCGGTGATGGACGAGGGCGTGCGGTCTTTGCCAGAGACGGGGACGCCGTAGCCCATGAAGTGCTTCATGCAAGCGGCGACGTTGTACGGGCCGACGTGGTTGGGGTCGTCGCCCTGGAAACCGAGGACGGCTTCGCGGCCCATCTCGGCGTTCAGGTAGGCGTCTTCACCGTAGTTTTCCCACATGCGGGGCCAGCGCGGGTCGCGCCCCAGGTCGACCACCGGCGCGTAGGTCCAGGGGATGCTGCCGGCGCGGGTCTCGTAGGCCGAGATGGCGGCACCGGTGCGGGTCAGCTCGCGGTTGAACGTGGCGCCCATGTTGACTCCCTGCGGGAAGAGCGTTCCGCCCAGCGTGTAGGTAGTGCCGTGTATCTGGTCAACGCCGTAGATGTTTGGTATGCCCAGCTCTTCCATCGACACCTCTTGGATGCGCTTGATGATTTCGTGCCACTTCTGCGGGGATACGGCCAGGCCGTCGGGCACGTTCAGGATGGAGCCGACCTTGTAGATGCGGATGACGGTGTCCAGTTTGGCTTCGTCCATCTGCCAGCCCAAGGCGGGGTCGGCCTTCCAGTCTTTCAGCACGTCGATGGTCAGTTCGCACATTTGTCCGATTTTCTCGTCGAGCGTCATTTTCTTCAACAACGTTTCGACTTTCTGTTCGATTTTCTCATCGCGCGGAATGGCGGGAGTCACGCTCTGCGCGGCAGCGGTCAGGACAGTGCCTGCCGCCAGGCAAGTCAATAAAAGCTTTTTCATCTCGTTTCGTATAAAAGTGTAAGTAGTGTGTCTTTCTCAGCGGCAAGCCCCGGAGTGCACAGGGCCTGAAGCCCCGGCAGTAGGGAGACTTACCTGCGCAGCAATTTCAATGCCTGCCGGGGCTTCAGGATGTTGGCCGCCTTTTCGGAAGAGGCAGGCACATCGGCCTGGAGCGTGGCCTTGACGTCGCATGACGAGGTGGCAACCAGCAGGGAATACATCCCCCCGTCTACGACCCACGACGACGATGCCTCGTCGAACGAAGCCAGGTCGGCCGTGCGGACGGTCAGGGCTATGTTTTGAGTCTCGCCCGGCTGCAACAGGCCGGTTTTGGCGAAGGCTTTCAGTTCTTTGTCGGGCTTGTTGCGGACAGCGGCATCGGGGGCAGAAACGTAGAGTTGCACCACTTCCTTGCCGGGCACGGTGCCGGTGTTGGTCACGTCGACCCGCACGGTATAAGCGCCCGCCGAAGCTTCGACGACGGGATTGGCAAACTCGAAGGTGGTGTAGCTCAACCCATAACCGAAGGGATAGGAAACGGGGACGCCAAAGCTGTCGAAATAGCGGTAGCCCACGTAGATGTCTTCTTCGTAGTCGGTGTAATCGACGTTGCGGACGGCGGCTTTCTTCTCTTGTTTGTTCACCAGGTCTACTTGGGCGGTCTGGTTGACGGGGAAGTTGGCCGACGAAGGCACGTCTTCGAAGCGCACGGGGAAGGTCATGGGCAGGCGGCCGCTGGGCGACACTTTGCCGCTCAGCACGTCGGCCACGCTGTTGCCCCCTTCTTGCCCGGGCTGCCAGACGCAGAGTACGGCGTCGGGCAACTGCTTCCACGAGGCGGTCTCGATGACGCCGCCGATGTTGAGCACCACCACTACCCGCTTGCCTGCGGCGTGGAAGGCGGAGGTGACGTCTTCCAGCAGTTGTTTTTCGTCTTTACTCAGGTAGAAGTCGGACAGCCAGCGGTCGAGGAACTCGCCCGAAGTCCGCCCCAGGGTCACCAGCGCCAGGTCGTTCGCTGAAGCCAGGCTGCGGATGCGGTCGGCTGGCAGCGGCATTTCGACGGGACGCTCTTCGGGCATGAGGGGGGCGTGTTCCAGCTTGGAGATGCGTTCTTTCTCGACAGCCAGGTGTGCCTCGTAAGCTCGCTTCAGACTCTCGTCGGGGGTATAGCCGGCTTCCTTCAGGCCGTCCAGCAGCGAGACGGTGTAGGCGCGGTTCACGTTGCCCGAACCTGTGCCGCCAGGCACGAAGTCGTAAGACGTGCAGCCAAAGAGGGCGATGCGGCTGACGGTGGAGTCGAGCGGCAGCGCATGGTCGCGGTTCTCCAGCAGCACCATGCCCTCGGCGGCCGACTGGCGGGTGACGGCGGCATGTGCCTCCAGGTCGGGCTTGTTGCTGAATTTATAGCCCTTGAAACGGGGCGAACGGAGAATCATCTGCAGGATGCGGCGCACATTCGTGTCCAGCACCTGCTCGTCCAGCTTTCCTTCCTTCACGGCTGCCAACAGGGTCTCGTATTGCTTGTCCAGGCCGGGCTGAATCATGTCGTTTCCGGCTTTCATCTGTGCCACCGCATCCTTGCCACCGAACCAGTCCGTAACGACCATGCCTTCGAAGCCCCATTCGTCGCGCAACAGTGTCGTGAGCAGCTCGGGGTTCTCGGACGTGTACAACCCGTTCAGGTAATTATAGGAAGACATCACTGTCCAGGGGCGCCCCTCTTTGACGGCAATCTCGAATCCTCGCAGGTAAATCTCACGCAGGGCACGCTGCGAGACGTGCGCGTCCACTGTGCCACGGTTGGTCTCCTGATTGTTCACGGCGAAGTGCTTGATGCTGGTGCCCACGCCGTTCTCCTGCACGCCGCGCACGTAGGCGGCTGCCATCCGGCCGCTCAGCACGGGGTCTTCGGAGAAATACTCGAAGTTGCGCCCACACAGCGGGTTGCGCTGTATGTTCATGCCCGGCGCCAGCAGGACGTCTGCCCCGTATTCCAGCGCCTCGTTGCCGATGGCCTGCCCCACGTTCTCCACCAAGTCCTGGTTCCAGGTCGATGCCAGCAGGGTGGCGATGGGGAAGTGCGTGCAGTAATAGGTGGCGGTGTCGTCGGGGCGTGTCGAGTCAATGCGCAGGCCGGCAGGGCCGTCGGCAAAGACCACGGCGGGGATACCCAAGCGTTTGACGGGATAGGAAGTGCCGGCGGCACCGGGCAGCGACTTGTCCGTGCGGCCGATGACGGGTTGCTCGCCCGAGGCTTCGGCCATGCCGGTGCCGATGACCAGATGTACTTTTTCTTCCAGACTCATGGCATCCACCACGTCTTCCACCGGAGCCTGGCCCAGTTGCGGTGTGCCGGGGCCGCAGGCGCATAAGGCTGTAGCCGCGAAGGCTGCCCAACAGATTTGTTTTTTCATTTTTCAGGTATTTATTACGTTACAAAATAAAGATTGAAACAAGGTTTTCCGGTCTGCCTTATCAGGAATGACTTTCTTCTCATCTTTCACGAAATTTCTTCACACGTAAGAAAATTTCCCATTGCTTCGTTTCCGGCCGTCCTTCCGTTTTAACCGTCAGGACGCGAAGTCTTCCGCATAAGACATTCTCCTGCAAAGTAAAGGATTTTTTGTCAGAAACAAACATTATCGCGGATATTTTTTCAAACAATCTTTTTTCTCCTGTCCCGCGCCTCTCCGGCAGAAGAGTCCGGAAACGCCTCCGGACAGACAGCCCCGCCCGTTGCCCGCAACAGCGGCGGCCAGCATCCGCACGAGGCGCGGCCCGTGTCCGCAACGGCGGAACGCCTCTCCCCAAGGCGCCGGCCGGCGGCCGGAAAGGAAGGAAAAAAAGAAACCGTTCCCACCCTCACGGGCAAGAACGGTACACAAGTCAATAATACATGAAAAAACGCTATTTAGAGAGAGTTCTTTGTTGGATTCTCAAATCCGAGACAAAGGTATGTAATAGTTTTCTTTTCTCCAAATAACTACCGACGTTTTTCTGAATTTTATCGACGAATAAGACAGAATAGGTCGCGAAAAGCACCAAACAGTGCATCGGAAGCCGGGCAAACGCCCGCCAGCCCGCAGCCGCCGCAGGATGCGCCGCACGCGAAACACCCGGCAAACACACATTAGCCCCGGCAAAAAGAAACGGCTTACGCAGATTTTTCGTACCTTTGCGGAACGAACGTAAAACAACGACTTATGGAAACGACCAGACAGAACAAGATAGCGCGCCTGCTGCAAAAAGAGTTGAGCGACATCTTCCAGCGGCAGACACAGGGCACACACGGCGTATTGGTATCCGTCAGCGCCGTCCGCATCAGCCCCGACCTGAGCGTGGCACGCGGCTACCTCAGCGTCTTCCCCTCGGAACGAGCCGAGGAAATCGTGAAGAACATTAACGCCAACGTCAAGTCCGTGCGCTACGAGCTGGGCACGCGTGTCCGCCACCAGTTGCGCATCATCCCCGAGCTGAAGTTCTTCATCGACGACTCACTGGACTACGTAGAGCACATCGACGAGCTGCTGAAGAAGTGAAACTCTCGCTCTACATCGCCCGCCGGTATCTCTTCGCACCGAAAAAACACCGCGCCGTCAACGTCATATCCGCCCTATCTGCCTGTGGAGTGACGTTGGCCACGGTGGCTTTGGTGTGCACCTTGTCCGTATTCAACGGCTTTCGCGAGATGGTCAGCGGATTCTTCACCGCCTTCGACCCCGAGCTGAAAATCACCACGCGGCAGGGCAAGACGTTCGACCCGGCCGACTCGTGCCTGGCAGCCGTGCGCCGCCTGCCGGAAATAGCCGTGTGGAGCGAGACACTGGAAGAAAGCGCCCTGGTGCGCTACAAAGGACGGCAGACCGTGGCCACCATCAAAGGCGTGGACCAGCAGTTCAGCCGGCTGGCCGCCATCGACAGCCTGCTGTTCGGCACAGGCACCTTCGTGTTGCAAGACTCCGTAGCCTTCTACGCCGTGCCGGGCGTCGACCTCCTCTCGCAACTGGGCTGCGGACTGGCTTTCGTCGACCCGCTGCAAGTCTATGCGCCCCGCCCCGGCATACGCATCAACGTCGCCAACCCCTCGGCAGGACTGAACAAAGGATACTTGCACGCCAGCGGCCTCACCTTTATCGTCAACCAAGACAAGTATGACTCACACTACCTGCTGGCCTCACTGGACTTCGCCCGCCACCTGTTCGGACAGCCGCGCGACGTCTCGGCCATCGAACTGCGCCTGGCGCCGGGCACCGACACCGACCGGGTCAAGCAACGCATCGCCCGAATGGCCGGGCCGCGCTTCGTCGTGCAAGACCGCTACGAGCAGCAGGCCGACGTGTTCCGCATCATGGAGAGCGAAAAGCTCATCTCCTACCTCTTCCTGACCTTCATCCTCATACTGGCCTGCTTCAACCTGATAGGGTCACTGTCCATGCTCATGCTGGAGAAGCGCGACGACGTGCAGACGCTGCGCAACCTGGGAGCCGACAGGCGGCTGGTGCACCGCATCTTCCTGTGCGAAGGGGGACTCATCCTGCTGTGCGGCGGCGTGGCAGGCATCGGCATCGGGCTGCTGCTGTGCCACCTGCAGCAGACATACGGCCTCATCACCTTGGGACAGACGGGGCAATTCGTCACCGACGCCTTCCCCGTCAGCGTGCAGGGGGGCGACGTGGTCGCGGTGTTCTTTACAGTGTTGTGCGTAGGAGGACTGGCCGTGTGGTATGCCGTGCGCTACCTGGGCAGGCGGTTGCTGTGAGCCTCTTTCTTCCGAATCAGCGTCAGTCCGTCGCGCAGGGGCAGTATGACCTTTTCCACACGCTCGTCCTGCGCCACCCGGTCGTTGAACCGCTGGATGCCGAGCGTCTGTAGGTCTGAAGGGCGGGGATGTTCCTCCAGCACATGGCCGTCCCACAGCGTGTTGTCGGCAATGATGTAGCCGCCGGGAGCCAGGTGCTGCATCACCATCTCGTAATATTCCACATACTTGCGTTTGTCCGCGTCGATATAAGCCAGGTCGAAGGTCAACCCCAGGCGGGGCACTTCCGTCAGGGCATCGCCGATGCGGAAGTCAATGCGCGAGCCCCAGGGCGAGTTCTCCAGCCAGGGGCGCGTGAAGTCTTCTTGCTCGTCGTTCACTTCGAAGGTGTAGAGCTTGCCGTCCGCCGGAAGGCCTTCGGCCAGGCACAGGGCGGAATAGCCGCTGTAAGTGCCAAGCTCGAGCACCAGGCGGGGACGAATCATCTGCACGAGCATCTTCAGCAGCCGGCCTTGCAGGTGGCCGGAGGCCATGCGCGGATAGAGCAGGCGCAGGTGGGTGTCGCGGTAGAGGGCGTGCAGGTAGTCGCTCTCCGCGTCTATGTGCGAAAGGATGTATTCGTCGAGGGACACGGGAAGAAGAAATTAAGAATTAAAAATTGAGAATTGAGAATCAGGAAATTGAGAATTGAGAATTAGGAATTAAAAGCAAGGTACTGAGAAAGTGTTGGTTTTCTCTTCGCTCTATTTTTTAATTCTTAATTCTCAATTCTCAATTTCTCAGAGGTATCGGTTGCTGTTGGGCAGCACGAAGTCGTCGGCGTACTTCAGCACGTCTTCCACCACGTTGATTTCGAGGAAAGACGTCTGCGTGCCGGCCTTTCCGCTGCTCAGATAGCCCACCATGTCCGTAGGCTGGAGCTTGCCGTCGTTCACCAGGCGGCGCAGGGCGGCGAAGTAATACTGCTGTCCGTTGGCCAGCTCGGGCATGTAGATGGCCTCGACGCCGTAGGACAGGGCGAGGTGGCGCATGGTCTTCTCCTTGTAACAGATGGCCAGGACGGGGTAACGGCCGCGGAAGGCGGCGAGGTTGCGTGCCGTCCGCCCGCTGTAACTGTCGGTGATGATTGCCCGGATTTTCAGCTTCGTGGTGGCTTTGACGGCTTGCTTGGCCAGGAAAGCGGTGACGTCGTTGCTGTTTTCGTCCAGGGGTATTCTGATGTCGTTGTCCGGCAACTTGTCTTGCTCGGCCTGGGCGGCTACCTTGGTCATGGTCTTGACGGCCTCGAGGGGGTATTTGCCGTAGGCTGTCTCGCCGCTCAGCATCAGGGCGTCGGTGCGGTAGTAGATGGCGTTGGCGATGTCGGTCACTTCGGCACGGGTGGGGCGCGGGTTGCTAATCATCGTGTGCAGCATCTGTGTGGCGACGATGACGGGTTTCTTCGCGAGGATGCACTTGCGGATGAGGATGCGCTGTATGCCGGGGATGCGCTCCTGCGGCACTTCGATGCCCAGGTCGCCGCGGGCAATCATGACGCCGTCTGCCACCTGGAGTATCTCGTCGATGTTATCGACTCCCTCCTGGTTCTCAATCTTGGCGATGATGCGTATGTCGCTGCCGCGGGCGTCGAGCAGTTCGCGGATGTCGAGCACGTCTTGCTTGTTGCGCACGAAGGAGTGGGCAATGAAGTCGATGTCGCGGTCGATGGCGTAGTCGATGTTGCGGCGGTCGCGTTCGGTGAGCGAGGGGAGGTTGATGCGCACGCCAGGGACGTTGACGCTCTTGCGGCTCCCAAGGGTGGCCTCGTTCTGGACTTCGCAGAGGAGTGCGTCTTCGTCCTTGCCGACCACGAGCAGCTCGAGGTCGCCGTCGTCGATGAGGATGTGCACGCCCGGGCAGACGTCGTGCACGAAGCCGGGGTAGCTGACGGCGATGCACTGGCGGGTGGTCTTCCGAGCGGGGTCGCCCACCACGCGGACGCTGTCGCCCGTGTGGAAGTCGATGGGCTCGTCGAGCACGGTGGTGCGCACTTCGGGGCCTTTGGTGTCCATCAGGATGGCGATGCGGTTGGAGACGGTGCGCACGTTGGCAATGATTTTATCCAGGCCTTCGGCGTCCAGGTGAGCGGTGTTCAGCCGGACGACGTTCATGCCTGCTTCGAATAGTTGTCGTATGAAGTCCACTTCGCAACGCTTGTCGGAAATGGTGGCTACGATCTTTGTCTGTTTCAGTAACATAATGTTTCTACCTTCTTTAATACCTATTTATATATATGTATGGGGCCGTTGCTCCGTCGAGTCCGGCCGTGCGGGAGTCCGCGTTGTCAGCGTGCCAGCAGTCCTTCCAGCGCCAGGCGGTAAGAGTCGAGGCCGAAGCCGCAGACGACTCCGCGGCAGGCGGCGGCAATGAGGGAGACGTGGCGGAAAGGCTCGCGGGCGTGCACGTTGCTGATGTGTACCTCGACCACGGGTGCGGTGACGGCGCGTATGGCGTCTTGCAGGGCGATGGACGTGTGGGTATAGGCGCCTGCGTTGAGGATAATGCCGTCGTAGTCGAAGCCCGTTTCGTGGATTTTGTTGATGAGTTCGCCCTCGATGTTCGACTGGAAGTAGTCTATCTGCACGTCCGGATAGCGGCGGCGCAAGTCGGCGAGGAAGCCTTCGAAGGGTTCGGAGCCATAGACGCCCGGCTCCCTGCGGCCCAGCAGGTTGAGGTTAGGGCCGTTGATGATTTGTACTTTCTTCATATTATCCTGTTTTTGCCTATCTTTGCATCGGACAAAGAGCAAGCGGCGACGGGCGGCCAGAGGCGCATCGTGCTCGTTTGCATCGTCTTTGCCGTGCAAAGGTATGAAAAAAGATATGAATACAGAAGAAAAATCGCCGAATAAGACGAAACGCGCCGGCGTGGTGCAGGAATACGTGCAATGGCTCAAACTGGAGAAATCGTTGTCGCCCAATACAGTCGAGGCTTACCAGCAGGATTTGCAGAAGCTCCTGCACTTCCTGGACAACGAGGGACTGGACTTCCTGGAGGTGGCGACCGATGACCTGGAGCGGTTCAACGCCGGGCTGCACGACATCGGCATCCACGCCCGCTCGCAGGCGCGCATACTGTCGGGCATCAAGTCGTTCTACCACTTCCTGGTGATGACGGACTACTTGCAGGCCGACCCTTCGGAGCTGATAGAGGGGCCCAAGACAGGATTCCGGCTGCCGGAGGTGCTGACGGTGGACGAGATAGACCGAATCATAGACGCCGTAGACTTGGAAAAGCCCGAGGGGCAGCGCAACCGCGCCATCGTGGAGACGTTGTACAGTTGCGGCCTGCGCGTCAGCGAACTGTGCAACCTGCGGCTGAGCGACCTCTACTTCGACGAAGGCTTCATCCGCGTGCTGGGCAAGGGCGACAAGCAACGCCTGGTGCCCATCTCGCCCCGCGCCGTCAAGGAAATCAAATACTGGCTGCTGGACCGCGCCCAGGGGCGCATCAAGCCTGGCGAGGAAGACTACGTTTTCCTGGCCCGCTGGGGCAAACACATCTCGCGCATTATGGTCTTCCACCTGGTCAAAGAACTGGCCGAACGCGCCGGCATCACCAAAAGCATCAGCCCGCACACCTTCCGCCACTCCTTCGCCACACACTTGCTGGAAGGCGGAGCCAACCTGCGCGCCATCCAGGCGATGTTGGGCCACGAGAGCATCGCGACCACCGAAATCTACACACACATCGACCGCCAGATGCTGCGGAGCGAAATCATCCTCCACCACCCGCGCAACATCAAGTACAACCGCGAGCACGGCAGCTAAGAAAAATATTGCCAAAAAGGCAGGACTGAATGGCAGCCTCGCCCGCCACGCACACAAGCCGTGCCTCCCACCCGCCGGAAGCGCGGCTACCACGCGGCTGAGCCACTGCCGGACAGCACAAGCAGGAGCCCCGCTCCGCTTATGTTGATTATCAACAGTTTACAAGAAAAACCGCCCACAGCCCGGCAATAAGAAAAAATTCAACAACCGAGGCACTTCCCGACCGAACTATTAAAATATGGTAAAAAAACAGGCACCAACCGAACAACTGACACGAAAGTCGGTATATTTGTATGATAGAGAAACGTGTGATACGGAAATAAACAAACAATTATAAACCATTTTTAATCCCTAACAGCAATGAAAAGCAAACTGTATCTCCCCGTACTGGGGGCGCTGCTTCTGACGCTGATGAGCGCATGTAGCAGCAAGATGGGCGAACTCTCGTCCGATTACTTCACCGTAACGCCTCAAGTCCTCGAGGCTCAGGCAGGGAAAGTGCCCGCCACCATCAACGGCAAGTTCCCCGAAAAGTACTTCAACAAGAAAGCCATCGTAGAAGTCACCCCCGTCCTGCGCTGGGAAGGCGGTGAAGCCAAAGGCCAGTCCGCTACCTTCCAAGGCGAAAAGGTAGAGGGCAACGACCAGACCATCTCCTACAAGATGGGCGGCAGCTACACAATGAAAACGTCGTTCGATTACGTCCCCGAGATGGCGAAGTCCGAGCTCTACCTGGAGTTCAAAGCAACCATCGGAAAGAAGACCGTAGAAATCCCCGCCGTGAAGGTGGCCGATGGCGTCATTTCTACCTCCGAAATGGTAGAGCAGACCCTCGAGACCGCAACCCCGGCACTGGGCAATGACGCCTTCCAGCGCATCATCAAGGAGAAGCACGACGCCAACATCATGTTCCTCATCCAGCAAGCCAACGTACGCGCCAGCGAGCTGAAGAACGCCCAAGCCTTCGCCGACGAAGCCAAGAACGTCAACGAATCCGTCAACAAGAAGATTACAGACATTGAAATCTCCTCCTACGCATCGCCCGACGGCGGCCTCGACCTCAACACCAACCTGGCCGAAAAACGTCGCGACAACACCGAAAAAGCACTGGGCAAACAACTGAAGAAAGCCGAAGTAGACGCCCAAGTACACGCCGACTACACCGCCGAAGACTGGGAAGGATTCCAGGAACTCGTCTCCAAATCCAACATTCAGGACAAGGAACTCATCCTGCGCGTACTCTCCATGTACTCCGACCCCGAACAACGCGAACAAGAGATTAAGAACATCTCCAGCGTCTATAAGACACTGGCCGACGAAATCCTTCCGCAGTTGCGTCGCTCTCGCCTGACGTTGAACTACGAAATCATCGGCAAGTCCGACGACGAACTGAGCAACCTGGCCAAGAACGACCCCTCGAAGCTGAACATCGAAGAGCTGCTCTACGCCGCTACACTGACCAACGACCCCGCCCAGCAGGAAGCCATCTACAAGACAGCCACCAAGCAGTTCCCCAACGACTACCGTGCTTACAACAACCTGGGCAAACTGGCCTACCAGAAGGGTGACTACGCAGCCGCCGAAAGCTACCTGAAGAAAGCAGCCTCGCTGAAAGACGCGCCCGAAATCAACATGAACCTGGGACTCATCGCCCTGAAGAAAGGCGACACAGCCGCTGCTGAATCCTACCTGGGCAAAGCCGCCGGAGCCGAAGGCCTGAACGAAGCGCTGGGCAACCTCTACATTGAACAAGGACAGTACGAAAAGGCCGTAGCCTCCTTCGGCGACGCCAAGACCAACAGCGCTGCCCTGGCACAAATCCTGGCCAAGAACTACAACAAGGCCCGCACTACGCTGGACGGCGTACAAAATGCCGATGCCTACACCGACTACCTCAAGGCAGTGCTCGCAGCCCGTACCAACAACCCCTCGGGCGTCATGGCTAACCTGAAGAAAGCCGTTGCCGCCAACTCCGCACTGGGCAAGAAAGCAGCATCCGATCTCGAGTTTGCAAAATACTTCACGAACTCCGACTTCATGAGCATCGTCAAGTAAGCAAAACTACCCTGACATGCAAGGCCGGCAAGAGCGGAACCCCACCGCCTCTTGCCGGCCTTCTTTTTCACCCCTCCCGCCCATCCGCCACCGAAATGCAATAAACGTAATAAAGCCTTAAAGATGCTTGACAACACTTGCACATCTCATGCAAACTCACTATATTCGAAGTGAAATTTAACCATTAATACCAAACTTTTAAAACCTGATTTCTTCCATGGAACAGACTCTCTTCTGGCTGGTGCCAGCCTCCTCCATCCTGGCACTGGTCTTCGCCTGGTACTTCCACCGGCAAATGATGCAAGAAAGCGAGGGAACCCCGCAAATGATGAAAATCGCCGCCGCCGTACGCAAAGGCGCCATGTCCTACCTGAAACAACAGTACAAAATCGTCGGCATCGTCTTCGTCTGCCTGGCTGTCATGTTCGCCATCATGGCCTACGGCTTCCACGTACAAAACGCCTGGGTGCCCGTCGCCTTCCTCACGGGCGGCTTCTTCTCCGGACTGTCCGGCTACCTGGGCATGAAGACAGCCACCTACGCCTCGGCACGCACCGCGCACGCCGCCCGTAAGTCGCTCAACTCCGGACTCCGCATAGCCTTCCGCAGCGGGGCAGTCATGGGACTCGTCGTCGTAGGGCTTGGCCTGCTCGACATCTCCTTCTGGTACCTCCTGCTGAACGCCGTCATCCCTGCCGACGCCATCACACCCACGCAGAAACTCTGCGTCATCACCACCACCATGCTGACCTTCGGCATGGGCGCCTCGACACAAGCACTCTTCGCCCGTGTGGGCGGCGGCATCTATACGAAAGCCGCCGACGTCGGCGCCGACCTGGTC
>DXCK01000037.1 GCA_019116045.1 Candidatus Bacteroides merdipullorum
GCTGAAGACAAGTAAATACCATTAATAGCCAATGTATTCAACAAGGTTCCTCCTGATGCCACGTTCAGCACACGATCACCATTAATAGTCAATTTAACATTACCACTTGGCACTAAAAATTTCTTAGCTACCAGCAAGATAATTACGAGCAAGAGCGTTACAATGAGGAATACAGCCATGCTGGCCAAAATCAGTTTTGTATCCATAAGTTTTACTCACTCCTTTCTTTTTTAGATGTTCAACCCAGAGAAACACATGAAAGCCATGGCCATCAATCCTACCGTGATGAAGGTGATGCCCAATCCACGCAGAGGGGCTGGCACATTGCTATAAGCCATCTTTTCTCTAATAGCCGCCAGTCCAACAATAGCCAACATCCAACCGATGCCTGAACCCAAAGCATAAGAGATAGCATCTGCTATTCCGCCAATATATTTGGGGTCACTCATATTCAGGTTGATACGTTGCTGCATGAAAAGCGATGCGCCCATAATGGCACAATTCACGGCTATCAGCGGAAGGAATATGCCCAATGACGCATAGAGAGAGGGACTGAAACGCTCTACCACCATTTCCACCAACTGGGTGATACCAGCAATAATGGCAATAAACAAGATGAAACTGAGGAAACTGAGATCTACCCCTTCAATCAGTGCATTGGGGCCAAGCACTTTGGTTTGCAACAAGTAATTGACAGGTAGAGTAACTACCAGCACAAATGTTACGGCAATGCCTAACCCTACGGCTGTCTTCACATTCTTTGACACCGCCAAATATGAACACATGCCAAGGAAGAAGGCAAATATCATATTGTCCACAAAAATAGAGCGGACTAATAAACTAAAGAAATCTTCCATAGATGTTATATATTAATGTATAGCAGTAAATGATTACTTTTCTTGCAGCTCTTTATGACGAGAGCGCTGATACCATATCAAACAAGCCAATATGATAAGTGCCATAGGAGGCATCAGCATCAGTCCGTTGTTCACATAACCAGCCTTCTGGATAGGGTCATAGTTCAGGATATTGAATCCCAACAAGGTGCCCGAACCCAATAGCTCGCGGATGAAAGCTACGATAACCAAAATCTTGGCATATCCTAATCCATTTCCCAAACCGTCAAGAAACGATTCCCAAGGAGCATTCTGCATGGCAAAGGCTTCTAATCGCCCCATCAGGATACAGTTGGTTATGATAAGCCCCACATAAACCGAAAGCTGCACACTCACATCATAGGCGAATGCTTTGAGGACTTCGCTAACTACTGTTACCAATGCGGCCACTACCACAAGCTGCACAATGATACGAATACGATTGGGGATGGTCTTACGCAACAGCGAGATGACTACGTTGGAAAACGCCGTGATGACTGTTACCGACAATCCCATCACGATGGCCGGCTCGAGCTTTGCCGTAACGGCCAATGCCGAGCAGATGCCCAGCACCTGCACCGTGACAGGGTTGTTCATGCTGATAGGGGTTGAGAAAACCTCTTTATTTTTCTTAGAGAATAATTGTCCCATACCTTTTATTCCTCCGTATCTTTAAGGGTTAGAAATACTTTATAATTGCCCAAACATGTTTTGAGCATGTTGCCAACGGCCACAGATGTGATAGTGCCTCCCGATATGCCGTCTACCTCGTATTCCGAATTGGACACTTTCCCGTTTTTGACGACATTCAGTGCTATTTCTCCGTTTTCCAGGGTTTTACGTCCGGGAAACTCTCCTTGGAAAGCTTCGCTGGCAATTTCAGCGCCCAATCCCGGCGTCTCACTGGCATGAGAGAAATAGACTCCATACACCGTGTTTTTGTCTTCGTTAAGAGCGACATAGCCCCAGATGGCTCCCCACAAACCTACGCCATAGACCGGAAATACATATTTAGTCTGTCCGTCCACGTTGGCCACAAAGATGTGCAGGCGATTATTTTCTTTGACTTCTTTCTCATACGAGGTGGCAAAGTCGCCTGTGTTTTTTGCCAACGAGCCGTCGGGCTGCATCAGCATGTCGCCTGTTATATACTTATTATATTCTGCTTCGGCATCTTCAACGTTCCGGATATTCAGAGCCGCCAGAATCTGCTTCTTGGTATCCATTTCCACATTTTTGCCTTGCCTGTCTCTTAAAGACGAACTGACGAAAGCCAGCAAGAAGGCCACGATGATGACCATGACCGAGGCGTAAATGATGGTATAAGTGTTGCTGTTAGTGTTCATAATCTTCAATTCATCATTTTAATCGTTCGACTTTAATGCAGCTCTTTTCTCACGCCGGCTGATATTGTGCTGCACCACACAGTAATCGATGAGCGGAGCGAAGATGTTCATCAGCAGAATGGCCAGCATCATTCCTTCCGGATACCCCGGATTGAGCACGCGGATAACAATGGCCATGGCGCCTATCAGGAAACCATAAATGTATTTACCTGTCTCTGTCCGGGCCGAGGTCACAGGGTCGGTGGCCATGAATACCGCTCCGAAACAAAAGCCGCCCAGCACCAGATGTTCGTACCAAGGCATCTGGGCCACTGCAGTGTCGGGGCCTGCCACATTGAACAACCAAGCTAACAATGCGCCGCCTGCAAATACGGAAAACATCGTCTTCCAACTGGCAATGCCCGTCCAGAGCAAAATCACAGCCCCGATGGCAATGGCGATGACACTGGTCTCACCAATGGAGCCCGGGATGAATCCCGTCACCATATCCCACGAAAAATCCGGAGCAGTGGCGGAAGTCTTGGCTATGCCCAGCGGAGTGGCTACGGTCAACCCGTCTACGGTTTGCCCCAAACCGAAGATGCTGTCCGAAGACACCCACACGGCGTCGCCCGACATCTTTGTAGGATAGGCAAAGAACAGGAAAGCACGTGTCACAAGAGCCACATTGAATACATTCATGCCTGTACCGCCAAACACTTCCTTGGCAAATATGACCGAGAAGGCTGTCGCGATGGCCAACATCCACAAAGGACAATCCACGGGCACAATCATGGGAATCAGGATACCCGATACGAGGAAACCTTCCTGGATTTCTTCTTTTTTCCATTGGGCCACGACGAACTCAATGCCCAGGCCTACGACATAGGACACGATAATCTTGGGCAGTACTGCCAGAAATCCATAACCGAACAGTTCCCAGAATCCTCCCGGAGTATGGGTAGCCTGGAAATGTTGGTAGCCTACATTATACATGCCGAACAACAAAGCCGGTATCAATGCGATGACCACTATCGACATGATGCGTTTGCTGTCGATGGAGTCATGAATATGCGTCCCCGATTTCGAAGTGGTATTAGGCACGAACAGGAACGTTTCAAACCCCTCGAATACAGATCGGAATGCGTGATATTTGCCTCCCTCTTCAAAGTTCGGCTTTATCTTGTCGAGATAATTTCTTAACGCTTTCATTGATTCAAATAGAATGATAATAGTAATTGATTAACATTATGTGCATCAGGACATTTCTGCACGGAGCATATCCAGTCCGGCCCTTACGATGCGTTGCACTTCCACCTTCGACGAACATACGAATTCGCATAAAGCAAAATCTTCGGGTGCCACTTCGTAGATGCCCAATGCCTCCATACGGTCGATATCGCCGGCGATAATGGCTTTGACCAAATATTCGGGGAATATGTCCATGGGGAATACGCGGTCATATTCGTTCGACATAATCAGATGCCGTTCTCCGCCTTTCACGCGGGCATCGATGACATACTCCTTTTTGCCCAGCAGCCAGGAGAAGTAAGAGTGGCTGGTGCTGAACTGATTGAACCGCGGCTTGATCCATCCCAGCATCTCGTGGATTTCGTCGCCTTCCGGTATGACGGTCAGTTGCGTGTGGAAAGCGCCCAAGAAGCCGTTGGGAGACACCTGCTTGCCGGTCAGCACATTGCCGCTGATATAACGTAAATCCTTACCAGTCGTTACATTGTCCTTGAACACATTGGTCAGCAAGGCGCCCACTTTCAGCTTGCAATAAGCCGGTTTCAGGACTTCGCTGCCCGTCAAGGCCACTGTCCGGGTCATGTCTATGCGCCCGGTATTCATCAGACGGCCGATAAAGATGACCGCTTCCGCACCGATTGTCCAGACGGTTTCACCTTTCACGATGGGGGAGAGGTGGTTGATTTGTACACCCACGTTACCTGCGGGATGGGGACCGTCGAAAGCCGTAACAACCACGTCCTTCGCATCCGTCAAGGCCTTGCTAGTCTGTCCGGCGCGGATGTTCAGGTAGGTCTTTGCCATCTTCGACAAGGCCGTGAGGCCCGTCTGGAAATTCTTTTCCTCGCCTTTCAGTACAAATTCGAAATCGGGCGCCAGGGGACTGCTGTCAAAAGCAGACACGAAGATGGCCTTGGGCTGCGCCGTGGGGTCGGCGATGACGTCGTAGGGGCGTTGCCGGACGAAGGCGAACAAGCCTGCGTTGAGCAGAGCCTGCTTGACTTCCTCGCCTGTCATTTGTACCGGATTCATGGTGCCGAACTCTTCATAGTCCTGTTCGGCGGCGGCTTCCACCACGATGTTCAAGACCTTACGTCGTGCACCGCGCTCTACACTGGTGACCACGCCGCTGACCGGCGAAACGAATTTCAATTCGGGATGGTTCTTGTCGATGAACAAGGGTCCCCCGGCCATCACATATTCCTGTTCCTTCACCACCACTTTAGGGGTGACGCCGGTGAAATCATCAGGCACCAGCGAATAGAAGGCGGGGTCTTTCACCTTCAGCCACTCTTGCGAGGGTTTGCCTTTCAGGCTAATGTCGAGGCCTTTGCGTAATTTGATTACATTTGCCATGTATGTTAGGTTTAAAATATGAAATTTCCCAAACCATGAAATCTCTGCGAGCCGGTTTGAAACCTCATTTCCACCGTCATGCCTATACGCCGGAGAGGGTACATAGAGATGGCTGGGAAAGCGATTCTTAAATAGACTCTAAACGACTGCAAAAATAACAAAAAAAGACAAATGAGTGACTGAAAAAAGAAAATTTAATATGAATGACTGTATCCGGCCACGGATTGGCATCACTTAGTCCCGCTGGCGTTTCCCCTTTCATTTCCTTCCAATGTCCGTCATCCCTCCCTTATCCCTCCCTTATCCCTCCCTTATCCCTCTCTTATCCCTCTCTTATCCCTCTCTTTCAGAATAAGGGAAACAGAGTCTTTTTATACACCCGAAAAACGGCAGGAAAAAACTTTTCAGAATCCGGATGAACACTTCTGATTAAGTAGGCAAGTAGATAAGTAGCCATTGATATTTAGTTTATACTATAAGGGTCGTTTCAGTATCTGTCATTCTGAGCGTTGTTCTCCCCCGACAAACGGGGGAGCAAAGAGGGGGTTGAAGCGTAGTCGAAGAATCTCACTACAT
>DXCK01000038.1 GCA_019116045.1 Candidatus Bacteroides merdipullorum
TCATAAAGGGTGCCCGCGTCAACAACCTGAAGAACATTGACGTAGCAATCCCTCGTAATCAGTTTGTAGTCATCACCGGCCTTAGTGGCTCTGGCAAGTCTTCTTTGGCTTTTGACACCCTTTATGCCGAAGGACAACGCCGTTATGTAGAAAGTCTAAGCAGTTATGCCCGCCAATTTTTAGGACGTATGAGCAAACCAGAATGTGACTATATCAAAGGAATCCCTCCTGCCATTGCCATCGAACAAAAGGTAAATAGTCGCAACCCGCGTTCCACGGTAGGCACCTCTACTGAAATATACGAATACTTGCGCCTGCTTTATGCGCGAATAGGCCATACATTCAGTCCTGTGAGTGGGCAAGAAGTAAAAAAACACTCTCCAGAAGATATTGTGAATTGTATGTTGGAGTATCCTGACGGCACTCGTTTTACCGTGTTGACTCCGATTGTGTCACGCGAAGGACGTACACTTTCTCAGCAGTTGGACACTTATCAGAAGGAAGGATTCACCCGTTTGGAGGTGAATGGCCAAACTGTCCGTATTGACGAATACCAGCCGCAAGAAGGTGACACGGTTTTCCTAATGATAGACCGTATGACAGCCGGACACGACAAGGACACGATGAGCCGCCTGACTGATTCTGCCGAAACTGCCATGTATGAGGGAGACGGGGCGTGCTTGCTACGCTTTTACCAGGCAGACGGGAGCACGAGCCTTTTCCGCTTCAGCACCAAATTCGAAGCTGATGGCATCGCGTTCGAAGAGCCCACAGACCAGATGTTCTCGTTCAACTCACCCATCGGGGCCTGCCCCGTGTGCGAAGGTTTTGGGCGGGTCATCGGCATCGACGAGCATTTGGTAGTGCCCAACCGGGCGTTGTCTGTCTATGACGGGGCTGTGGTGTGCTGGCGGGGCGAGAAGATGGGCGAATGGCGCGACATGGTCATACGGGGAGCAGAGAAGGCGGGGTTTCCTATCTTCACGCCTTATTATGAGCTGACCGACGAGCAACGCCGGATGCTGTGGGAAGGGACGCGCTACTTTGAGGGCATCAATGCCTTCTTCAAGATGCTGCAAGAGAACCAATATAAGATACAATACCGCGTGATGTTGGCCCGGTATCGGGGCAAGACCCTCTGTCCGGCCTGCCACGGAACACGTCTGAAGCCCGAAGCCAACTATGTCCGCGTGGGGGGAAAGAGCATCTCTCAATTAGTGGATTTGCCTATCACTGAACTGAAAGTATTCTTCGACCATCTAAAGTTGAACGTCCACGACGCTCGGGTGGCTACACGCATATTGTCTGAGATAAACAGCCGCATCCGCTTCCTGATAGACGTAGGGTTGGGCTACCTGACGTTGAACCGGTTGAGCAACTCGTTGTCGGGTGGTGAGAGCCAGCGTATCAACCTGGCCACATCCCTCGGAAGCAGCCTGGTGGGTAGCCTTTATATATTGGACGAGCCGAGCATCGGACTGCATAGCCGCGACACGGACAAGCTGATACGGGTATTGCGCCAGCTCCAGCAGTTGGGCAATACAGTGGTGGTGGTGGAGCATGATGAGGAAATCATACGGGCGGCGGACTACATCATCGACATCGGGCCCAAGGCTGGACGCTTGGGGGGCGAGGTGGTGTATCAGGGGTCTGTTGAGGAGTTGACAAGGGGACGAGTTGACGAGGGAACGAGGGGACAAGTGGACAAGTTGACAAGGGGACGAGTTGACGAGGGGACAAGGAATAAGGAAGGAGAAGACAAGCCTCTTGCGTCCTCGTCCACTGATGCCTCGTCAACTCCTCAACTCGCCCCCTTGTCAACTCGTCAACTCGTCAACTCGTCCACTAAAACCAGCTACACCGTGCGCTACCTGCGTGGCGAGGAGACCATCCCCGTGCCAGCCCAGCGGCGCCCGTGGAACAACTACATCGAGATACGGGGCGCCAGGGAGAACAACCTGAAGGGTGTCGACGTCCGCTTCCCGCTGAACGTGATGACGGTGGTGACGGGCGTCAGCGGCTCGGGCAAGTCGACCTTGGTGCGCAACATATTCTACCGAGCGCTGAAAAGGGAGCTGGACGAATGTAGCGAACGACCGGGCGAGTTCGTCTCTATCGGCGGCGACCTGCAGAACCTGCGCAACGTGGAGTTCATCGACCAGAACCCCATCGGCAAGTCATCCAGAAGTAACCCGGTGACGTACCTGAAGGTGTATGACGACATCCGCAAGCTCTATGCCGACCAGCCCCTGTCGAAGCAGATGGGCTACACGCCAGGCACGTTCAGCTTCAACAGCGAGGGCGGACGGTGCGAAGAGTGCAAGGGCGAGGGCACCATCACGGTGGAGATGCAGTTTATGGCAGACCTGGTGCTGGAGTGCGAGTCGTGCCACGGACGGCGGTTCAAACAGGATGTGCTGGAAGTCAGGTTCCACGACGCCAACATCTACGACGTGCTGGAGATGACGGTCGACCAAGCCATCGAGTTCTTCAACGCCCACAAGCAGCGGAAGATAGCCCGCAAGCTCCAACCCCTGCGGGACGTGGGCCTGGGGTACATCAAACTGGGGCAATCGTCGTCCACCCTGTCCGGAGGCGAGAACCAGCGCGTCAAGCTGGCCTACTATCTGGCGCAGGAGAAGACGGACCCGACAATGTTCATCTTCGACGAACCGACCACGGGATTGCACTTCCACGACATACGCCGGCTGCTCGAGGCCTTCGACGCCCTTTTGCGCCGCGGCCACAGCATCGTCATCATCGAACACAACCTGGACGTCATCAAATGTGCCGACTACGTCATCGACCTCGGACCCGAGGGGGGCGACGGCGGGGGCAACCTCGTGGTGGCAGGCACGCCGGAGGAGGTGGCCGCCTGTGCCGCCAGCTACACGGGGCAATTCCTGCGGGAGAAGCTGGAGGCAGACAAGAAACACTGACGGATGATGAAGGATTCCCGCTACATACCCATAACACGAGACTGGTACGTACCCATAGTTAGCGTTGACTACGTACCCATAGTTAACGTTGACTACATACCCATAGTCAATGCCTACTATGCACCCATAGTCAATGTGTACACATACCCCTGTGTCAAAAGGAACTCATCGCGACAACAACCAACATACTTATTATAAACATTTAATTACAGAGAACCATGAAACAGTACCTTACCATCGGCCTCCTGGCCATGCTCGGCTGCACGGTGCACGCACAGACGTTCACCGAGTGGCAAGACCCCGGCGTCAACGCCATCAACCGTGCCCCAATGCACACCGACTACTTCGCCTACGAATCGGCCGACCTGGCCGCCGAGGGCGACCGCACCCAGTCCAAGTACTACCTGTCGCTCAATGGCATGTGGAAATTCCACTGGGTGAAAGACGCCGACGCCCGCCCCACCGACTTCTGGCAAGCCGACTACAACGACCGCGCCTGGGGACAGATGCCCGTGCCCGGCGTGTGGGAACTGAACGGCTACGGCGACCCCGTCTACGTCAACATCGGCTACGCCTGGCGCGAACAATACAAGAACAACCCACCCCAAGTGCCCGTCGAAGAAAACCACGTAGGCACCTACCGCCGCACCATCACCGTGCCCGCCTCGTGGAGCGGCAAAGACATCATCGCCCACTTCGGCTCCGTCACGTCCAACATCTACCTCTGGGTCAACGGCCGCTTCGTGGGCTACAGCGAAGACAGCAAGCTGGAGGCCGAATTTGACCTCACACGCTACCTCCGCCCCGGCCAGGAAAACCTCATCGCCTTCCAAGTCTTCCGCTGGTGCGACGGCACCTACCTCGAAGACCAAGACTTCTTCCGCTTCTCCGGCATCGGCCGCGACTGCTACCTCTACGCCCGCGATAAGCGCCGCATCGAAGACATCCGCGTCACCCCCGACCTGGATACTGACTACAAAGATGGCACCCTCGCCGTCTCCGTCAAGCTGAAAGGCAAAGCCCGCGCCACACTCACACTGAAAGACGCCAAGGGACAACCCGTCACCTCCGCCACCACCGCAGGCGAACCCGTCACCCTCAACGTCAGCAACCCCCACAAGTGGACAGCCGAGACACCTTATCTATATACACTCTACGCACAGATAGGCGAACTGGCACCCACGGAAATCATCCCCGTCCGCGTAGGCTTCCGCAAAGTCGAACTGAAAGACTCACAAGTCCTGGTCAACGGCCAACCCGTCCTCTTCAAAGGAGCCAACCGCCACGAAATGGACCCCGACGGCGGCTACGTTGTCTCCCGCCAACGCATGGAGCAAGACATACGCCTCATGAAACAATTCAACATCAACGCCGTGCGCACCTGCCACTACCCCGACGACCCCTACTGGTATGAGCTGTGCGACCGCTACGGACTCTACATGGTGGCCGAAGCCAACCTCGAATCACACGGCATGGGCTACGACGACGCCACCCTGGCACGCCGCGACGACTACCGCCTGGCACACATGGAACGCAACCAACGCAACGTACAACGCAGCTTCAACCACACCAGCATCATCTTCTGGTCACTGGGCAACGAAGCCGGCTACGGCCCCAACTTCGACACCGCCTACGAATGGGTAAAAGCCGAAGACCCCAGCCGACCCGTACAATACGAACGCGCCGGATACAACGGAAAGACAGACATCTTCTGCCCCATGTACTACAACTACGACAACTGCCGCACCTATTGCGAAGACAACTCGAAGACCAAACCCCTCATCCAGTGCGAATACGCACACGCCATGGGCAACTCGATGGGCGGCTTCAAAGAATACTGGGACATGATACGCAAATACCCCAAATACCAAGGCGGATTCATCTGGGACTTCGTCGACCAAGGCATCCACAAAGTGGGCAAGAACGGACGCCTCATCTATGCCTACGGCGGCGACTTCAACCGATTCGACGCCAGCGACATCAACTTCTGCAACAACGGACTTATCGGCCCAGACCGCATACCCAATCCACACGCCTACGAAGTGCGCTACTTCTACCAGAACATCTGGACCACCCCCGCCGACCTGAAGCAAGGCAAAGTGAACATCTATAACGAAAACTTCTTCCGCGACCTCTCGGCCTACTACATGGAATGGGAAGTCCTGAAAAACGGTCGCGTGGTGCGCACGGGCCGCGTAGACAACATCGACGTGGCTCCCCAGCAGACCACCACCCTGCAACTCGACCTGGGGCATATCTGCCGCCGCTCCGAAGTGCTGCTCAATGTATCCTACAAGCTGAAGGCCAACGAAGGACTACTGCCCGCCGGCTACACCGTGGCCCGCGACCAACTGGTGCTGAACCCCTACAAACAGCCCGCCCTCACCCTTGAGAACCAAGCCGGAAGCAACGAAACCATCATCCAGCCCGCCATCCGCGACAACGACACGCACTACCTCATCGTCACAGGCGAAGCCTTCCGCATCGAGTTCAACAAAGAGACAGGCTTCCTCAGCCTCTACGAAGCAGACGGCCTCTCCTACCTGAAAGAAGGCAGCGTGCTGAAGCCCAACTTCTGGCGAGCACCTACCGACAACGACTTCGGAGCCAACCTCCAGAACCGTTACCGCGTATGGCTCAACCCCGAGCTGAAATTGACCTCACTCAACCAACGCATGGACAACGGCATGGCCGTCATCGAAGCCTCCTATGACATCCCCGCCGTCAGTGGCAAGCTGGCACTGACCTATGTCATCAACAACCGGGGAGCCATCAAAGTGACCCAACAAATGACAACCGACAAAGGCGTCAAGGTATCCGACCTCTTCCGCTTCGGCATGCAACTCCAGATGCCCCGCTCGTTTGAAACCATCGAATACTATGGCCGTGGCCCCGTAGAGAACTATGCCGACCGCAACCACAACACCTTCATCGGACGCTATCGCCAACAAGTCTCCGATCAGTTCTACCCCTATGTCCGCCCGCAAGAAAACGGCAACAAGACCGACCTGCGCTGGTGGCGCGTGCTGAACATCGGCGGCAACGGCCTGGAGATAGTAGCCGAAGCACCTTTCTCTGCTTCAGCCTTGCACTATACCATCGAGTCACTGGACGAAGGCCCGCGCAAGATACAGCGACACTCCAATGAAGTAGAGCAGGCCGACTTGACCAACGTCCTCATCGACAAAGCACAAATGGGTCTGGGATGCATTGACAGTTGGGGAGCGCTGCCGTTGCCAGAATACCGCTTGCCCTATCAAGACTACTCGTTCACCTTCACGCTCACCCCTGTGCAGCACTGCCTGGGTACGGAGCAGGACAACTGCGGTAAGTAAGTAATATAGCTACGAGCTACAAGTGACAAGCTACGAGTTACGAGTACAGTAGTAACTTAAATTCCTTAAGCAACTCTGACACACTCGTCACTCGTAGCTTGTCACTTGTAGCTCGTAGCTTAAATCTTCATCACCCTTTCTTCAAACGAATCTTTATCGCCCTTGGCGCGATTGCGCATCTTGCTGCGATAGTTATATACCGTGGTAAGTGAACAACCCAAGAAATGCGAAATGCTGCCAGTGTCATCCACTCCAAGGCGCATCAGAGCAAAGATACGCAATTCGGTGCTCAGCATACCATCTTGGCGAAGGCTGAGCCGGGCGTCATCTTCCAGCAAAGCATTAAGGTCTTGCACAAAATTAGGGAACAGGCTCAGAAACGTACGGTCAAACTCGGTGTAAAAGTTTTTACGTTCTTCGCGCAAATAGCTGTCTTCACGTATCAGTTTGAACAATTCACTCAGCTTCGAAGCCATAGCCAGCTTCTCCAACGACCGTCGGTATTGTTCCTGCTTCTCCAGATACTCCACACAACGGTTCAGGTAGCAAACGATATAAGCATTCTTCACCCGTCCCTCTTCCTGCAAGGCATCATTCGCTTCAGACAGTTTCCGGCGTGTCGCCTCCAGTTGTTTCATCCAACGGACCAAATAGAACGTGGCCAAGACCAGCAGGAGGAACAAAAATCCCACCACCGCCAGCATGATCGTAGTACGCCGGTGTTCTGCCTCCTTCATCATGGCAAGAGTCTTTTCGATGACGGGATACACCTTCCCGCTCTCCAGCAAACGAAGCCGGGCGTTGCAAGCCATGGCATCTTCCAGCGAACAGGCCACGTAGCGGTAGGCACGTTCCGCATCATTCCTCAGGTAAAGCAGCCAAGCCAGCTCTTGCAAGGCAGCATACTCACGCACAGACGTCTCCAAATCCAGCATGGCCGTCCGTGCCAAGTGATACATCTGCCGCAAAGTATCTCCGGAGGCAGCGTAGGCTTCAGACAGGGTATAGTGCAGATAGCTTTGCGCCTTCTTGTCCGTTTCCTTGTCCAAGTTTGCCTTCAGGCGGGCAATCACCTCATCGGGTGTTTGCGAACGCAGCAACTGTTCGCCGAACACAATGTCGTGATTGACTCCCGGCGGCATCAGCATCAGGATAGAATCCCGGTATTGGGCAGCTTGCTGCAAGTAAGTTTCATGCAGAGCCGCCTCGGAGGTATAATCTGCTTTCCAGCCATAATAGCCACAGAACACACCGTAATAATACTTGCGCATCCCGTCCTCCATATCGGCGGGCGATACAGACTGCAGTTCCTCCAACGCTTTGTCATACAATCCCATCACTCCATACACTTCCGCCCGGTTGATGTGTATCTCGGCTTCCATGTCAGGACGGTTCAGAAGGGGGAGCAGTTCTTTTTTCTTTTCCACATAATGTAAGGAAGAATCGGCCTGGTAATGCAAGTATTCATAAAAGAGCGTGCCGCACAAATTGTACTTCTTCCACACATCCGTGCTTTGGCGCATCTCGACCTTTATACTGTCCAAGCGTCGTTCGTGGCAAGTGTGGACATACGCCCGTTGCATCACCAGATAGTCTACGGCGGCCAACACATTTCTCAAACTATCGACCGCCGTCATGGCAGCCGCACCCGAAGGGAGGCACATGCCCCCCATCCATAATAAAAGAAAAGTAAGAGTCTTTTTCATCGGTATATTCATTCAAGTCCGTAATATCCGGGGTAAACCCCGTGTCTGTTTTGTCCCTAAAACGGCTGCAAATATATCAAAACTAACAAATATCCAACAAAACTATACGAAAAAAAAGAAAAGTTCACTTACCAATATCCCCCCATCGCAACGACAAACGCAACTGTATAACAACCACTTACGCACACAACCCATTTACCAATCGCATCAAACCTCAAAGAAGGAAGGGAAAGTACGCCCTAACTTTGCGGCGTCCTCCGAACAACGGGGGATGGATGCTGAAAAGCAAACCAACAATAGCCAAACGATGACCGAAAAACATTGAAATGAACCATAAAGACATGAAACGTATTCTGAAAACCTTGTCGGCCTGCGGGCTGCTGACAGTAATCTTACTGGCAAGCACGCCGGTTGCTGCCCAAAGAGTGATAGCAAAGACCAATCTGCTATACTGGGGGACAGGCACACCCAACCTGGGCCTGGAAGTGGCCACAGGGCGCAAGACCTCCTTCTCGCTCCACGCCGGCGTACAGCCGTGGCAATATTCGGACACCAAAAAGTTGAAGCACTGGCTTGTACAGCCCGAGTTCCGCTTCTGGCCGTGCGAAGTGTTCATGGGGCACGTGATAGGCATACAGGCCTTGGGCGGGCAATTCAACGCAGGGGGCATCGACCTGCCCCTGGGCATCCTGCCCACGCTGAAAGACAACCGCTACCAGGGTTGGGCAGTAGGCGCAGGCCTGTCCTACGGATACCACTTGCTGCTCAACCGCCGTTGGAGCATGGAGTTCGGCCTGGCCGTGGGCTACCTCTACGTAGACTACAAGAAATACCGCTGCCTGCACTGCGGCGACCCGCTGAAGAAGGGACACCGCAACTACCTGGGACCCACGAAGGCAGCCGTCAACCTGATATACAACTTCTAAAACCATCGGAACCATGATACAGAAATACCATTTCTTTTTGATACTCATGCAAATGCTGACAGTGGCCGTCCTGCAACCGGCAAAGGCCGAAGGCCACACGCCGGAATACATCGCCACCGCCACGGACCGCAGCGTCCGCCTCAGCAAAGGACAAGTAGAAGTGTCGTTCATGCTCGACCTGGGCGAACGCATCGTCTACACCAACCACCAGCGCAGGGTCACGCCCGTGCTGACGTCGGCAGACGGCACGCGGCAGGCCGAACTGCCCGCCGTGGTGGCCAACGGACGCAACCGTGCCATCAAGCTACTGAAAGAACCACAAAACAACGATAAAGAGGCTTATGTGACCCTGCGGGGCAACAAGGAGGAGAACCGGCACGTCAGCTACCGGGCCGCCATCGCCTACGAGCCGTGGATGGACAACGCCCGGCTCAGCCTGCGCGAAGAGGTGACGGGATGCAACTGCGGCGACGTGCTGCAGGCCGAACAGACGTTGGAAGAGCAAGCCCTCTACCAGCCGCTGCTCCAGCCGTCGGCCGAGGCCGAGTGTCCGCGCACCTTCACCCCGCGCAGCCGTCAGTGCAACGCCTTCCTCATCTACCCCGTCGACCAGACACGCCTCTACCCCACCCGCTACGGCAACGCCGACGAACTGGCCAAGATTGACTCGGCCCTGCGCTTCGTCCGGCAGAACCCCGACTATGTGATACAACGCATCTACATCAGCGGCTATGCCTCGCCCGAAGGACGACTGGAGCACAACCGCCGCCTGGCCGAAGGACGCGCCGAAGCCCTGCGGCAGTACGTGACCCGGCACTACGACGTGGCCGACACGTTGCTGGACGTCACCGCCGGCGAGGAAAACTGGCACGACCTGCAAACTGCCGTCAGCCACATGGAGCTGCCCTACAAGAGCGAACTGCTGGACATCATCGCCGCGACCGACGTCGACCCCGACCAGCGCGAAGCACGCCTGCGTGCCGTGGGCGGCGGACAGCCCTACGCCGTGCTGCTGCGCACCGTCTACCCCTCGCTGCGAAAGAACACGTTCCGCATCCAGTACATCAGCCGCGAGCGCACCCCGGAAGAAGCACGCCGCCTCTCCGATGAAGCCCCGGCCGAACTGAACGCCTACGAGTTCTACACCGTGGCACGCACCTACCATGCCGACGCCCCCCAAGCATACGGCAACCTGTTGCTGCGGGCGGCCGACACCTATCCGGACAACACCACGGCCAACCTGAACGCCGCCCGCGTCTGCCTGCTCCGCGGTGACACCGAGCGCGCCGCCCGATACCTGCAGCACACGGCCGACGAACCCGCAGCCTGGAACAACCGCGGCCTACTGCTCTGGCAGCAAGGCAACCAACGGGAAGCCCTCTACTGGTTCCGAAAGGCTGCCGACGCAGGCAACACGCAGGCACAGGAGAACCTGAAAGAGATTGAGAAACGAGGAATATGAATTTAGTGGACAAGGAAACAAGTTAACAAGACCACGAGGACAGAACTTACTTAAGTGGACAAGGAAACAAGTTAACAAGACCACAAGGACAGGGATTATCCCTTGCCAACTACAACAAGACCTTGTAGCCTCGTCAACTTGTCAACTCGTCAACTTAAAAACTTAAAAACTTAAATATCATGAGCAAAATCCAAGAACCCAGTTATGACCTTCCGCTGAAGGCATACCCCAACGAACTGACGCCCGATGTCGACAGCGACTACATCGTCCGCGTCAACACCCAGGAGACACCGCTCACGCTGGAACACATCGCCCTGCGCGTGGCCAACCGCTTCGGCGACGAGTACAGCACCGTGCTGGGCCACCTCCAGGCCGCCTGCGAAGAGACAGCCGCCTACGTTGCCTCAGGCTACTGCGTCAGCACCCCCCTGTTCCGCCTGCGCCCCATGGCCAGCGGCGTACTGAACGAAGAGGAGCTGAGCGATGCCGTCGACCGCGAGAAGGTGAAGGTCTATGGCAGCTTCACCCAGGGCGACACCCTGCGCGAAGCCTTCGACAAGGCCAACCTCAAGCTCTTCCTCCAGCCCGCCGTCACCGGCCCCTACATCGCCGGCATGGTCAGCGCCTCGCCCGTCGACCCCGTCACGCAGACCCGCGCCCCCATGCAGGCCGGACGCATGGCCGTCCTCAACGTGCGCAACGGCAAGATCGTCGGCACCGACCCCTCGGTGGGCATCACCCTCACCTCGGTCAGCGACCCCGACACCTCGTTCTTCATCGGCCCGAACGACATCTCGCCCAACACGCCCAGCAAGCTGCAGTTCATCCTGCCCGCAGGCGTGACCGACGGCAAATGGACGGTGAAGATTACGACGCAGTATACCTCCGGCGGCCTCACCAAGACCCCGCGCACCTTCCAGATGGAACAGCCCATCACCATCGGCGCCACGTCCTCCACCACCCCCGGTGGCAATGAAGGCGGCGACGACGACAGCGGGCAGGGAACCTTCGGATAAGCAAGAGAATCGATTAGCCTCGGAATTGACACCCCATTAGCCTCGGAATCGACACCCCATTAGCCCCGGAATCGACACCCCATTAGCCTCGGAATCGACACCCCATTAGCCTCGGAATCGATTGCCCTGTCCTGTTGAGCGAAGTTGAAAATGAGATATTGGCACGCAGATAACACAGATTAAGCAGATTTTCGCTGATTCATTCAGCAGGAAATCAGCAAGATATAATCAGTGGTCATCTGTTGCATCTGAGTCATCTGTGTGCCATTCCTGTCATGTTGAGCGGAGCGAAGCGGAGTCGAAACATCTCACTACGAGCACGACACACACTTAGTGAGATCCCTCGACTTACGCTCGGGATGACAGAACGCCCGAGATAACAAAGAAAAAGAAGAAACAAGAACAAAAAAGAAACAAACAACCAATATTTATTCACCAACAAAAACAAAAGAGAAATGAAAACAAGAACATTATTCGTAACAGCCCTCCTCGGCCTCGGCATGATGGCATCGTGCTCGAACGACGAACTGGAAGGCGTCGACAACGGACAGAACCCGGATGGCAAAGCCTACGCCCAGATTGCCATCAACGTGGCTAACAGCGCAACGACAAGAGCCATTAGCGGAGACACCGGAAGTACACAAGACGGCACGGCGGAAGAAAACGCAGTATCCAAAGTCACAGTCGTATTGGCAGACCCCAACAACGACATCGCCCAATACGTCTACAACTTCGAAGGTGAGAATGTGTTAATAGGGACAGACAAAAGCGACTTCGCTACCAAGCCGTTTGAAGTACCCGCCGGCAAATACCATGTGTACGTACTGGCCAATTTCGGCAACAATGGCTTGGAGATTAGCAGCATTAATCCCGGTTTCGACATGAAACAAGAAATCGACATCACCACAGCCTCCAGCCTGTCGACCGCCAGCAGCTTCCTGATGGCCAACGGCGGCGTTTCGGGCAAAGTTGAAGACGGTGGCGACGGTTATGGAGAAGTATTCGACTGCACCGAGACAGGCACAACCTCCAAGGAAGTAGACGGTGACTTGGCCGACAAAGATGGCGGCGTAACCCTCTACAAAGTAGCAGTTAACATCGAGCGCGTGGTCAGCAAAGTAACCTTCAACCAAACTAAAACATCATTCGATGTAAACGATGCCAATAACACTAAACTTGCCACAGCCACGGTGAACGGCGTAAGCCTCATCAATCTCAACAAGAAGATGTACCTCATCCGCGAAGCCAAAAAGGCCACCCACAGCCCCAACGGCGTTACTGGCGATTGGTTCTATCCCGTAGACCCGAACTACAACAAGTTGACAAGCGCTGATGAGCTGACTGCCAACTTCAGCAACACCACTGCAAGCTCATTCCCCACTCCCAGTGAAGCCACCTTCTACTGCCCCGAGAACACCATGACAGCCGAAGCCCAACTGAACGGCCAGACCACGGGCGTGGTTTACAAAATAACGTGGGCACTCAACACTGCAAGCGGCAACAATCCTTACACCGAGTTGGATAAAGCCGGCACGGACACTTACAGCCAGATTTTCGCTGCTATCCTGAACTTGGGTGCTACCAAGGACTCGGACATCGACGAAAACATCTTCACCGCAGGCCTTGCACAAGGTACAACGGAAGGCACATTCTATGCCTACAACGACTTGATTTTCAAAAACAAGAACGCAGCCATCCTCTACCGTTGCATCGCTACGGCTACGGGTGCTGACAACAGTGCCAAAGCTACGGCAGCCAACACAGCCTTTACTACTGCCAAGAGCGCCGCATTGCCCGACGACATTGCAGAATACACCGGCGGCGTAAACTACTACCCCGTATGGATTAAGCACAACCCCGACGGCAGCAACATGCAGCAAGACAAGTTCGGCGTAGTCCGCAACCACTGGTACGAACTGACCGTAACCAGCATCAGCAACCTGGGTAACGACAAGCCGACGTTCGAAAACCCGGACGACCCGGACGATCCCGACGTGGCCAACATCCAGGTAGCAGCCAAGATTAAGAAGTGGACGGTTGTTAAGCAAGATGTCGAACTCTAACCCCAAGATTACATAATACCCCAAATGCCTGTTTAAAAATCATTCTCTCTCTGTCATGTTGAGCGAAGCCCGAAGGGCGAAGTCGAAACATCTCCCTACGAGAACGACATGAGCTGAGAATGAGGTATGGGCACACAGATAACACAGATTAAACAGATTTTCGCCGATTCATTCAGCAGAGAATCTACAAGATATAATCAGTGGTCATCTGTCACATCTGCGTCATCTGTGTGCCACTCCTGTAGAGAACGATTTTTAAACGAAAGACCCTAATTACCAACAAATAATTTAAATGAAGTTCATCCGGCGGGAGGGCACGAGCCCCCGCGGCATCACCCTCCCGCCCCATTTTTCATGTAACCCCAGATAGCTCAAAGGTTATAATGACACAGTTTTCAATAGGTTTTTCAGATATAACATTTCTTTTTTAACACACCAACGAAACAATGAACCGTTACCTCCGACAGATACCTGCCCTGATGCTGGGCGCCGCGCTGAGCCTCAACGCCGCCTCGTGCATCTACGAAGACATGGAGCCGTGCCCCGTGGAAGTGCGCTTTGTCTACGACTACAACATGCAGTTTGCCGACGCCTTCCCCCACCGTGTGAAAGACGTCCGCCTCTACATCTTCGGACAAGACGGACAACTGCTCGACACCCGCCAGGCCACCACATCCGACGCCTTCGGCGACAACTACCGCATGAACCTGCAGGGCCTCGACCCCGGCACCTACACCCTCGTGGCATGGGCCACCGACGACGCACCCGCCGCCCAGTCGACCTACGCCTTCGACCAGTCGCCCGCCAGAGGCTCGCAACTGGACGACATGCACCTGCACCTCGACACCGACGCCGACCCCTGCGCCCTCTACCTGCCCAACCTGTGGCACGGATGGGTGAAGGACTTCACCATCGAGCCCAACCAACCGGCACTGGCCACCATCAGCCTCACACAAGACGTCAAACGATTCCGCATCCTGCTGCAAAACGGCGACGGAACCCGCCTGGCCGCTGCAGACTACTCGCTGAGCATCAGCGCCACCAACAGCCACCTGGACTACGACAACTCGCCGATGGACAGCGAACCCCTGCACTACACCCCGCACTACACGGAAGAAGCCGTGCTGGACAACGACACGGACGCCGACCGCCAGACCCCGCTGCACGCCCTCGTGGCCGAGATGAACACCCTGCGCCTCACCGAAGGCAGCGAAACACGATTCCTGGTGCGCAACGAACGCGAAGGACGCACCCTGTTCGACATCGACCTCCTGCGCTACCTCGAACTGATGCGCCTCGAACAATATGCCGACATGCCCCTGCAAGAATACCTCGACCGCGAGGACAGCTACCAAATCATCCTCCTGCTGGGACAGGACGAGCACGTCATCTCCATACAAATCAACCAATGGATAATGGTATTCAACGAAACCGAACTTTAATACCCCACGAACCATGACCCGGACATACCTCTTCCTCCTCACCCTGCTGCTCGGCCTGGCCGCCTGCACCGATGACCTGGCCCGGACAGACACCCCGCAGCCCGGCCCCGGCGAAGGCCTCATCAGCCTCAGCCTGCCCGGCATCGTCTACGACAACGCCGACCCTACCGCCACCCGCACCCAGACAGACGACGACGAGGCCGACGCCACTCAGGAAGAACGACGGATCACCTCGCTCTGGTTCATGGCCTACCCCACCACGGACGGCGGCGGCGAAACCCTCGTGCAACTCCTCCGCCCCAGCAACAACGAACTGACGCACGACTACCAGACCTTCCCCATCCGCATCAAGGCGGGCACATACAAGATATATGTCGTGGCCAACATGCCCGAGATTGGCCCGCAGACCACCGAAGAAGAATTGCGACAAATCGTCCTCGACTATCGCAACGGCGAATCCCTCGTCCTCCCCTCGACCACAGGCAACGGCCTGCCCATGGTCTACGAGAGCACGGACACCGTCACCATCACCGCCGCCCAGTCGCAGAAGATACAAGCCGACTTGGTCTTCACCTGCGTCAAGGTGCGCTGCACCCTCTGGTTCGACAACACCGACGGCGGACACTCGCACAACGTCTTCGGCAAAAACTACCTGCTGATGCAAGACATCACAGGCCGTAACATCGCCACGCAAGCCCCCCTGCTGCCCACGGGAAAGGCCATTGAGGGGATGGAACTGCTCTGCACAGCAGAAGGTGCCCTCAACGGTCACTACGCCGACGACGAATACAGCGAAGACGCACACGAAGACCTTACTTTCACCCAAACAACCACGAGCAATACGGGTAAGTGGGCCTACCGCAGCACCACCTTCTACCTGCCCGAGCACTACGTGAAGCAGAACGACGACCAATCGTACCTCGACATCACCGCCGCCCTGCACGACGCAACGGGCGTGAAGAAGGCAAACGTGGCATACACCCTCCCCCTGGGCGACGAACCCACCGATAGCCAACCCCTGCGCCAACTGCCCCGCGGCAAGTATTACGACATCGTGGGAAAGATAGTCAACCTGGGCGGCGAGATAGAGTCGAATGTCGCTATCATGGACTGGACGGTAGAGACTGTGAGCGCTGAACTGGAGTCGCCATATCACCTCTGGGTGGAGAAGACCAGCACGCCGCTAAAAGCAGGCGACAGCATAAGCATCGCCCTGCGCACCGACTCCCCCACCCTCACAACCGAACAAGCCCAAGTCACCATCGGCGGCAAGGAGATAGACCCTTACATCCTGACCCTGAACAAAGACAGCGAGACGGGTGCATACACCTCCGTGTCCATAGAAGTCAACCCCGAATTGGTTCCCGGCTCCACCGTCCCGGACGACGCGAAAAAATTCTACATCGTGATGCAAAATCATGACGGTGACGCCATCCTAAAGAAAGAAATCAAGATAGAACCGCTCGACCTCGAACCATACCTGACCGTCACACCGGAACAATACATCATCCGCATCAGTGACATCGGCAACCTGCCGGAACATACGGTCATCTTCAGCTACGAAACAAACCTGACAGAAGTAAACGTAACGTGCGGCAATACAACCATCACCACCACCGGCATCTCATGGAGTGAAAACTCAAACGTCACCATCACCGACAGCGGCCTGCAGGACGGCAAGGGCACCGTGTCCGTCACACTCAACACGCCTTATGATCCTGCAGCCTACCCCACTTTGCAAACCGTGGTGTTGGACTATGAGGCTACGGGCACCCATAAACCGGACGCCAGTACCACAGAAGAAACGATAACATTGACAGACCAAACCACTGTCACCATCATCCCCAACGCGCAGACCTACCGCCTGCACTTCCGCCCCGTGGACGACAGTTGGACGAATCCGCATATCTATGTGTACGAGCCGCTGTATGGCATGGACGGCAGAGAAATACGTATCCAAAACGCAAACGGAGATGATGAAGGCGAACATGCTTTACAATACAGCTTTACCGGCAAACGAACTTTCAAAGGATGGACAGAACAGGGAGGAACAATCTCATGGAGCACCCAGCAGAAAGAAGATAAAGGCAATTATTGGTTAGTCGACTATGGCTGGGATCCTATCCGTACCGAACTATACGTTTATTACGACAACATCGACTACAGTCCCGACTTCCGCACCGACTGCTGCGCCAGCGATGTAAATCCTAAATGGCCGGGCGTGAAGATGAAAGTAGACACTGAGAACCCAGGTTGGTTCTACTTCGACCTGCCTGCCCTGGCCGAGCCAGACAAAACGCTCATCATGTTTGCCGAAGGACACGACGGCAACAACGATCCGCAAGAACGTTATCCTGCCCACATGGTGCCCGGCGTACCCCTCTACGACTATGCTGACAAAGAAGGCTGGTTCTTATATGACTGGAATGAAAGCGACCAGAACGAGTTTGTGGATGATAAACCGAGTGTACCCGAAATAGAATACTTAAATGGGAATACTCTTCCAGATGGCATCTATCGCATATATTCCCGTAGAACACACTTTTGGTTATGGATTGATGGTGGAGGCAATTATTCCACCGGTGCCTGGCCGGGAGAATATTATGTGGGAACAATGGGAAAGGATGGTGATAATCCATATTATTATTACTATGAAATGGTAGTAAATAGCAGCAGCCGACCCAGTTGGACACCTGGCACCATACAATGCGCATGTACCAACAACGGCGATACCGGTAGCCGAATCGACAGAACAATCCAAGTTTCCGATTGGAAACGTGTACAGGGTTCTAATTATTACTATTATGTCATTAACTAAAGTATAGCAGCCCATATGAAGAAAATATTCAATATAAGCCTCTTTCTCCTCTTCTTCCTCCTCACCGCCTCGTGCACCGACGAAGAACTGATACAGACCTCCGGCTATCGCGACGGCGAGGCCGTGACCCTCAGCTTCAACATCAGCGTGCCTGCCGAGACGGAAGTGGCGGTTACCCGCGCCACCGACAGTGAGAACAAGGTAGAAGACCTCACCCTCCTTGTCTTCTCCGGCGAAGGGGAGAACGCCACGCTGGAGCAAGTCTGCACCTCGTACGACAACGCTGGGAAAGAGTTCAACAAAGGCACCATGACCGACGTAGACGATACACACAAGAAGTTCACCGTCACCCTCGAGGCCGCCAACGCCTCAAAAGCCATCTACATACTGGCCAATGCGGGCAGCCTGCTATTCGGCGACGCGTCCTCCATAGCAATAGGCAGCACCACGCTCGATGACCTGCGCCAGATAGAAACCAGTATCACCTCTTCTTCCTACTTCATCATGAGCGGCTGCAAGGTGCTGCCCATCCCCCACGCCGACCTGATGACGCAGGACTTCCCCATCTACCGCAGCCACGCCAAGGTGACGGTAGACGTGGCCGAGTCGCTGCAAGGGAAGTTCACCCTGCAAGGCTTCTACCTGTGCAATGCCCAACAGGATGCCAGCGTCGTGGCCTACCCGCTCTACGAACCGCCTTCCTCCTCTATCCTACCCGAAGCTACGGACGACCCGAAAGAAGAGAATATGGTCTACAGTACTTGGCTCAACTGGGACAATGTCCTAAAGACAGATGCCCAGTACCCCGCCCCCACCCAGAACGCGGCCGTGGCCAACAACCGGAACACCCAAGTGTTCTTGCTCGTCAAGGGTGAGTACACGGAAGAGGGGCAGTCGCCCGTCACCTACTACTACCACGCGGACTTCAAGACCGACGACGGCCCGCTGGACGTGCGCCCCAACCATCACTACAAGGTGACCATCACCGACGTGGACCGCATCGGCTACCGCCATTCGCTGGAGGGGCTGAAGGGCGCCATCGCCGGGGCGGAGAACGCAACTGTAAATATAGAAGACATCAACCCGGACAGCCGCAACATGGCCAGCGACGGCGTGACGGAGATTGGGGTGGAAAGTGATACGCTGAAGATAACAGGTAAGGAAAAAGGGGCAAAGGTAGAGTTCAAGGTAACGGTTTCGCCCTCCATCCTGACAGAAGGAAACAGAGACACTATCAACATCGACTGGGACAAGGAGCAAGCCCCGTGGCTGACGTTAGAGGCCATAGACCCTGACACCCAAACGACAGAATATGAAAGCGGAAACGGCCAGACCTATTCCGTGACCACCTGCACCCTCAAGACCCAGTTGCCCAACAACTCCGGCGAACGGCGGGAGGCACGGGTGGGCATCTCGTGCAGGGGTGTACTGACCTATGTCACGGTCATACAGCAACCGGACTTCTGTGCCGACCAGTTCGGCACGGTCAGCCTGACGGTGAAGGAGTATGAACGGGACGAGGATTGGGAGGTCACAAATGAAACTGTTATAGACACTTACGACAATTACTGGGACTTCATCCGCGGAAAGGACACGGATAATCCCCTCTACGGCATCAGTGCCGAAGCCATGGGCGGCAAGGTGCGCACCGAGGGTTTCCACGCCCCAATGTCTGACTACCAGCAGTTTGTCTATACGTTCACCCTGCCCGATGGTGGCGAGTATGCCGGTTGCAGTTGGCAGGTAGAGGTAGATGAGGATTATGCGGACAAATTGCTCTTTTGGAATGGCAGTGAATCTACGCCGGGGGGAGGGAGCACAAGCCTCCGTCCCAGTGGCAGTGACATGTCCGGCCAGACCTTTACCTTCACCAACAACCTGCTGGACTTGCAAAACGGTGGCGACATCACCAAAGATGCTTACCGCTATGGGGAGAAAGCTTTCCGCATCGTCGTCACCCGACCCGACGGCGCGGTGGAGACGTATGCCTACGATCTGTACCACACGGGGGTGTTCAATTACGATGACGGTAGCAATGCTTACCAGGCCGGCACCCAGACTGACAAGGGCTGGTACTACTACGAGGTCATCCTGATGGGGCGCAATTACTGGCTGGACCGCAACCTGGGCGCGAAATCGTCGGCATACTACTCGAAGGCGATGGGGGGGAGTGATGACGAATGGCCCTACCGGGGGGATGCGGCGGGGGGACTGTACCGCATAGCCAATGCCCCGGGCAGGGACGGCGAGGTGAACATCATCAGCGACAAGGAGCTGGAGCGGATTGCTCCGAGGGGCTTCCGGGTGCCCTACATGTCGGAGTTTCAAGCGCTGACGGCGGACAGCCGTTTCCGGCAGGAGTTTGTCTACGGCACGGGCAGCGGCTACTGGGACGCGCGCTATGAGACGGGCCGTCCGGACCAGGGCACGGTCTACTTCCCGAAGAACGGGCTGTGGTACGGCGGCGCGGCGGCGGGCACGGGCGACACGGGTTACTACTGGACGCAGACTGCCGCCCTGGGGGCCAGCGGAACGGAGCGCGGATATTGGCTGCAAGACATGCAACTGTCGGGCAGCAACGCCTCGGCCGGGCGCTACCGCATCTACCAGGAGGGTGAGCAGAACCCGACAGGCATGTCCGTGCGCTGCGTCTACAACAGCCGCGTGGTGGAGACGTCGCACCGCTACGAATGTTACGTCAAGGGCTATACGCATGTATTCCTTTATTATGAAAACGGAGAAGGAGACCGGACTTATCTGAATACATGGCCGGGTGAGATGATTAGCATCTACGACCCAGATGCCCTGTCGATGTACCACACCTTTGCCTACGAGTCGGTCACCGACTACGGCGAGCTGAAGGTGGTGTTCAACCGGGTCGACAACGACAGGGAAGTCATCGAGACCTACCCCGCCGACTATGCCACCCGGGGCGGGCTGACGCTGAAAGAGGAAGGAGAACAAACGGATAAGTTCTTCCACCGGGGAGGAACGGACTGGACCCACAGCGCCGAATGAAACAGAGAGAGCGAAAACCTCCCGCCGGGGCCGGAATCCAGCCTCCGGGAGCGATTGTCAAATAGTAAATTTTTGTTTGTTTTGTTTGCTAACGACGTATTAATCTGGAAACATGATAGTAAGAGTACTAAACGGATGAAAGGTTAATTAGTCAACAGGCCGGACCACTTGCGAAAGCAGTCCGGCCTTTTCCATTCACACCTCCCGTTCAACCCCATGTCTCCCAGCACCTTACATCGTCTCACCCCCCACCTTATCCACCCTCACCCCCCACCTTAGGCAGATAAAGTATCATACTTTATCTATTAAAGTATCATACCTTATATAGTAAAGTATCATACTTTATCTATTAAAGTATCATACTTTATGTCTTAAAGTATCATACCTTATCAGGCAAAGGCCGGGGGTGACACCGACAAAGGCCGGGAGTGACACCACGAAAAGCCGGAGGTGAGTCAACATCACCCCCGCCCAGAGGCCCGGACACAACGGGGGCCGGAACATCTCCCCCCACAGGCAGGCAGACGTCCCGGCCCCCGCATACGGCGCCGGACCCGGCAGAAATCAATCAAAAGTACAGCCCGAAGCCCAGCTTCAGCCCGAACTTAGACCGGTCGCCATTCACATTCCAGTAGGCAGCCGGCTCCAGCGTCACCGTCTTCGACAGGAAGAAAGCATAACCCGCCTCCAGGCCGAGCGAAAACTTCGTGTCGTCATACTCCCCCCAGTCCCAGCGGTCCACGTTCACATTGGCGCCCACAAAGACGCCCACCTTGCTGAAATAATAGCGCGTCCCCACGCCCAGCGAGTAGACATCAGCGTCGCCCCCGTTCTCGTTCCACGCCAGGCCGCCGCGAATCAGCAGCGCCAGGTTGTCGGCCACAAACGCGCCCCCATTCACATCCAGGCCGAACGTCGCCTTGTCCGTCTGCGTATCATAAGACAAACCCAGCCCCGTGGCCGAAGGATTCACCAGCCACTTCCCCTTCTCAAACTGCGCATGAGCCGAAACAACACCTGCCAAGAGGCACAAAATCAATACAATCTTCTTCATATTCAATCTATTTAGTTAAACAATTACGATTCCTCGCATACCACACGCCAAACCACGTCCCCGCCACGGCCAACACCCCGGCGGCAATATACGGCGACAGACCCGGCGCCAGGCCCATCCCCTCGGGAGCCACACAGATATACGTCGTGCACACAGCAGTCATAAACATCGCCGGCACACCCGTCACCCAGAACACACCGCCCCCCTTGGCCCGCACCAGATAAACCGTCACCGCCCACAACGTGAACACCGACAACGTCTGGTTGGACCAGGCGAAATAGCGCCATATAAGGTCGAACCCCGCAGCATCACGCAGGCTGTACAGCAACAACCCGACAGCCAGCACAAACATCGGCACACAGATATACAGACGCCTGCGTACAGACCGCTGCTCCATCCCCAAAAAGTCCGCCACAATCAGGCGTGCCGACCGGAAAGCCGTGTCACCACTCGTGATGGGAGCCGCAATCACCCCCAACACCGCCAGCACACCACCCACCGTGCCCAGCCAATCCTTCGTCACCGCATCCACGATGACAGCCGCGTTCGACTCACCCATCCCATTCTCGTGGAAGAAACAAGTAGCCGCCGCAGCCCAAATCAAAGCCACAATCCCCTCCGTGATCATCGCCCCGTAAAACACCGGACGCCCATGCCGCTCACTCTTCAGACAACGCGCCATCAACGGACTCTGCGTGGCATGGAAACCACTGATGGCCCCACACGCTATGCTGACAAACATAATGGGAAAGATAGGCAAGGCAGCAGCATCAGGATGCGTGTTCCGCAACCCATCCCACAACTCCGGAAGAGCCGGATGATGCACATACAACATCACCAAGATACCCACCGCCATGAAAAGCAAAGCCACAGCAAAGACAGG
>DXCK01000039.1 GCA_019116045.1 Candidatus Bacteroides merdipullorum
AACTTTAGATCCGGGTTCGATTCCCGGCGAGACTACTTTCCCTTAGGCTCTTCTTGGGTTTACAAATGCCCTCGTCTATACTCTTGCGGCGTCACCCCTGTCACTTTTTTAAATAAACGGTTGAAATAAGAAGCGTCTTCAAAGGCAAGCCGGTAAGCCACTTCTTTGACCGGCAGGTCTTCGGTCGCCAGCATCAGTTGGGCTTTCTCCATTTTCTTCAGATTGATATACTTCAGGGGGGGCATGTTCATTTCCTGCTTGAACAGGCGGATGAAATGGTCTTTCGACAGGCAAGCCTGGTTGGCAAGTATTTCCAGGCTTAAGTCTCCGTCCATGTGTTTTCGTATGTAATCTATCGCCTTGCCGATGCGTTCGTCTTTCACCGCATTCTTTATTCGGGCTTTCTTGAAAAAACGGGCAAGCAATTGCAGCACGATGCCTCTTGATTCCAATTTGTCGCAAAAGGCCAGTTGTCGGTTTCTCACCAGCGTCTTTATCAAAGTGGGATGATTGTCATAAGTTGCAGGATCGGACTGGTCGAGCATCATCAGGGGATTGATTTCGCACAGTCTCCCGAACAGCTCCGCTTCCAGTCTGCCAGCCTCGATTTCAAAAGGGAAGTCCCACTGTTCCAATCGGCATTCATCCGCGGGACTGTCTTCGTAGAGGTGTAAGTAATAATGCACGAAGTGTCCCCTGCAAATGTTCGTGTGCCGGCAGAAAGCTGGGATGATATACATATGCTCTGGCCTCAGCTCGTGCAGCCCGTCATCCAGTTCTACCTGTGCCGCGCCTTCCGTCACATAATACAGACGGGTGAAGGGACTGTTTACATTCCTCCAGTTCCAATCCGCATTGTGTATGGCCAGTCCTGTGTTCAACACGATGGGGTGCAGGTGTTCTATTTGTGGATTCATGGGGCGGTATTGTTAGCAACCTCCAAAGGTAAACGATTCTTCTCCTTTGTGCAAGCGTTTAGCCGGATTTATGTGCCTGTTCAGATTTCCCAGCAACGTTGTCCCGTCAGTTCTCATTTGAGGATGCTTCCATTTTTTCTCCTTGTCTTCATGTCTTCGACAGCTCGCCCTCTTTCTGAGGAGAGTAGGCAAAAATCCTTGGATGTCTCCATGGACTTTTGCTTCCAAATCGTTTTTATACTTGTGTAAGCGCGAAAAACAAGCGGAATGTCGATTTTGTACCATCCTTTCCGGATGGAGTCCTATTTTCCCACAGCCCGACTGCTTAACTTTGCATAACCAAATACAGAATCTAATTCCTGAAAGATATGAAAAAGATACTTGCAAGTCTCTTGGTACTGTCTTGTTCCCTGTTGTATGCACAGCACAGCGAAATTTCTCTTTTTCGCAACACCTTGCGGGTGGGTACAGCAGATACGTCAGAAGAAATCGTTGCCAAGGCAGCCCACATCATCCCTACTTCCCGCCAATGGGAAGCACAAAAGAATGAGTTTATCGCATTCGTCCATTTTGGCCCCAACACCTTCACACGCATGGAATGGGGAACAGGCAAAGAATCTCCCCGGATATTTGATTTGCAACACTTGGACACAGATCAATGGTGCGAAGCCATGAAGGCGGCCGGCATGAAGATGGTGATACTTACGGTAAAGCACCACGACGGGTTTGTATTGTGGCAAAGCCGCTATACCCGCCACGGCATCATGTCTACGGATTATCAAGGAGGAAAAGGGGATGTCTTAAAAGAGTTGTCGGAATCTTGCCGGAAATACGGCCTGAAGCTAGGCGTTTATCTGTCGCCGGTCGACCTTTATCAAATTGAAAATCCCGACGGCCTTTATGGAAACGGAAGTCGGCTCTCCTTGCGTACGATACCCAGAGAAGTGCCGGGCAGACCGTTTAAGGATAAAACCAGATTTGAATTTGAAGTAGATGACTACAATGAATATTTCCTGAACCAGTTGTTTGAACTGTTAACCGAATATGGCCCTATCCACGAAGTATGGTTCGACGGGGCGCATCCCAAGCGGAAAGGTGGACAGAAATACAACTACAAGGCTTGGCGAGAACTGATTCGGAAACTGGCCCCCGAAGCCACCATCTTCGGAAGAGAAGACATACGCTGGTGCGGCAACGAAGCAGGACATACGCGGGAGAGTGAGTGGAACGTTATTGCTGCTTATAAAGAAGATCCCGACATCATGGAGGAATTTCGCGATTTGTATGGCGACCTGGGCACACGCGAAGTACTATTGACGCGCGAACGTCCCTATTACCTGCACTATCAACCGGCCGAGACCAATACCTCCATCCGCGAAGGATGGTTCTATCGCGACGATGTCAACCAGCGTGTGCGAAGTGCAGACGACGTGTTTGACATCTATGAGCGAGCTGTGGGCGGCAACTCTATTTTCCTGCTCAATATTCCCCCTAACCGCGAAGGGCGTTTCTCTGTCCAAGACGTAGAGGTCTTGAAGGAAGTGGGAAAGCGCATCTCCGAAACCTATGGCCATGACCTGCTGGCAAATGCCGTTGGTCCTCGGGAGGTACTGGACGATCGCCCGGAGACTTATCTTCTGCTGAATGATTCGGTGAAGGAGATGAAGTTTTCCTTCCCTCGCCCCGTCACCCTCAACCGTTTTGTTATACAGGAAGCCGTGGACACTCACAGCGAACGTGTGGAACATCATGCGCTCGATGTATGGACAGACGGACAATGGCAGGAAGTAGCTCAGGCCACCAACGTCGGTTATAAGCGCATTTTGCGTTTCCCAGACGTGACCACCACCAAGCTGCGCCTTCGTGTGACTTCCTCCAGACTTTCCCCTGCCATCAGCAAGATTTCTGCCCATTATTACCGGCAACGCCCACCTTTATTGCAAGCAACGAGAACTCCGGACGGTCAAGTGACAATCACGGCAAAAGTAGATGAATTCAGTTGGGAAAACTGGAATAAGACGGACGGAAGGCGGCAAGCCCAACCGTTGGACGATTTATTGGCTTCCTTGGATGGAGTGCAAATCCGCTATACCACCGACGGCACCATGCCTACTGCCACATCCGCGCTCTATGCCGGGCCTTTCCGGATGGAGAGCGGGGAGTTGCAGGCTGTTGCCTGGAAAGAGGGAGAGAAAGGAGCCGTTTTGCGGGAGCGATTCGGACTTGTCAAGAAAAACTGGAGTGTCTTGGAAGCCAATAGTGGAAGTACCAGACATCCGGCATCGGCGGCTTTCGACGAACAGCTCGACACTTACTGGGCTGCCGACAGTATATCGCCTTCCACCGCATTCTGCGTTGATTTAGGCCGGGTAGGCCCCATCACGGGATTTGCCTATACGCCCCAACAGGAAAATAAAAAAGGATTGGTGGCCGGAGGTTACATAGAGGTAAGCCTTGATGGCAAACACTGGAACAAGGCCGGAAACTTCACCTTCGGCAACCTGATAAACGACCCAACCAAACGCTACCATTATTTCCCGGAAACAGTGGAAGGCCGTTATTTCAGGATGGTCTTCACAGAGATCGCCGGAGGAGATTCTTCCGTCAGCATGGCAGAATTGGACATCTATATCGACTGATGAATCTGTCGCCGATAGGGATGCCACCACACTCCAATAATCAACCTTTAAAAGACATTCATACATCCATGAAAAAGATAAAATCATTCTTATGGGCAGTAGCCTTGGCGATAGGAGGATTGCCGCTTCAGGCCCAATCATTGTACATAGGTGCCAACTATCATCCTCATGACGACAAGGATGTCGACAAAATCATGCGCGATATTCGTCTGATGAAAGAAGCCGGCTTCAATGTGACCCGCTTGGGGCATCTGGCTTGGGACAGCTTTGAACCCTCTGAAGGGGTTTTCGATTTTGAGTGGTTCGACGAAGTGATGGATAAAATGGCAGAAGCCAATATCAGAGTCATACTGGATATTGCCACCCGTCCGGCCCCCATCTGGTTGCACCAATTGTGTCCAGACATAGATGTGACGGACGCTTCCGGCAATCGCCTTTACCCCAACCATCGCTACATGGACGATGTAGGCGATCCTACTTTCCAAAAATACGCCTTGCGTTTTGTAGATACTCTTTCCAAACGCTATGCCCGCCATCCGGCATTGCTGGCTTTTGGCATCGACAATGAACCGGGTGATGGTCCTATCTCATACTCAGAAGCCGTAAGGGGGCGGTTTGTCAAATGGCTGGAACGCAAATACGACTCTGTCGGAAAACTGAACGAGGTATGGGCTTCGCAACGATGGTCACGCAGGATAAACCGTTTTGACGAAGTAGGACTGCCAATATCCGGCTCTATTCAAGGAGCACCCGAACGGATGCTTGACTTCAGAAGATTCATATCGGATGAAGTGAACACTTTCTACAAACAGATGATGGATTTGGTCAATGCCAATGCCCCCGGCGTTCTGCTCAATACCAATGCCTGGTATTACAGTCCCTTGAAATACTTCGACTATGCCCCTATTGCTTATTCCGGCCAGCTCACACGCCAAGGGTGTGGATTCTATCCAGGCCCTTCCCTCATTACCCAGTGGGGGCTGATGAACGCCCTGTTCGGCATCTGCCGCATACAGTTCGAAAGCACTCAACCCTTCTGGTGCTCAGAGTTTACCACGGCAACCGCCGTTCCCAATTCTATCCGCAAGTCGGCCTATGCTTCTCTGATGTATGGAAATCAGATGGTGTGCGGATGGACTTGGCAAAGCATGCACGGTGGCGAGGAACAGTATCTGGAAGGCATGTTGGATTGGGACGGCATACCGAACCGGAAATACGAGGAATATAAGCAGATAGCCTCTGAATTTAAGAAAATGGCTCCTTATTTCCCCTATCAGCCTCAAGCAGAGGTGGGCATTGCCTATTCTTTTGACAGCCAGATGGCCAGTGCCTCTTTCCCCGAATCGCACGACAGCCAGGTGCAGACCTGCTTCAACCTCTTCTACGAACGAAACATGGATGTGCGAATGTTGGATATTCGCCGGAGTAAGCTTGATTACAAATTGTTGCTCATTCCGGGGCTGGCCGTCGTGGATGAGGAAACCGCCGACAAAATACGCGAATACGTGCGGGAAGGGGGCACGGTGCTGATGACCTCCTATTCGGCTATGGTAGATGAGACCGGGAAAGTGTTTTCCACCACCCTACCGGGCCGTTTGAGCGAGGTGTTCGGCATTCGTGTGGCTGGCTTTGAAGAAACCGAAAACATGAACGAGCTTTCTCCCCGGTCGTATACGGAAAGAAAGATAGGGATTTCCTATCAAGACTGTCTCATCGATTCGGAATCGCCCCGCTTCGATGTCATCGAACTGAAAGGCGCCCGGCAATTGGGCCGTATCGAAAGCCTGCATCAGCCTTATCCGATAGTAACCACACACCGCTATGGAAAAGGCCGGGCCATCTATGTTGGCCTGCCGGCCAGAGGTGAATGTTTGTCGCCCATTCTGGAAGAACTGCTGACTGAACTTGCCATTCAAAGAGGGCCTGAAGTTCCCAGGGGAGTTATGGCACGCAACATAGACAACACACATACTTTGTATCTTAACCTGAACGTGACTTCGCAAACCATCGCTCTGCGTGGCAAGGCCCAAGGAATCCTGTCCGGCGATTCGTATGAGAATGCCTTAGTGCTGCCTCCTTATGAGCCTGAACTGGTGGAGTTTGAATGAACCGTTGAATGAAAGTATTGCTGAAAGCATATTGTATCCTAAATACTTATCAAATATGGACAACTGTTTATTTACTTTGGGTATGAAGAAAGCTTTCCGGCTTTCCGCCCTCGCGTTGGCTGCCTGTGCGCTGGCAGCCTGTACTTCCGCTTCCAAGAAGCCCCATTACAACATCGATTCTGTAGCCTCCGAGCAAGGTACAGAAGTATTCCAGCCCGACTGGCAGGAAATGGCGCAGCACTACCACTTCCCCCAATGGTTCAGAGATGGCAAATTCGGCATCTTCATCCACTGGGGCGTCTATTCCGTCCCGGCTTTCGGCAGCGAATGGTATTCGCGTAATATGTATATCAAGGATTCGCGTGAGTACAAGCACCACATCGAGACCTATGGCTCGCACACGGAGTTCGGATACAAGGACTTTATCCCCATGTTCAAGGCTGAGAAGTTCAATGCCGACGAGTGGGCGCGACTTTTCAAGGAGGCGGGTGCCAAATATGTCATCCCCGTGGCAGAACATCACGATGGTTTTGCCATGTACGACAGCGACCTGAACAAATGGAATGCGGTGGACATGGGTCCCAAGAAAGACATCATCGGCTTGCTGAAGGCGGCCAGCGAGAAACAGGGCCTGGTGTTCGGCCTATCCACCCATCGTGCCGAAAACGCTTGGTTCTTCAACGGAGGCATGGAGTTTCCCTCCGACGTGCAAGACTCAACCATTACCCTTTACGGTCGCCGTCTGCCAGGGTACGTGAACTACAATGATGATGTTGCCCGTGAATGGCTGGAACACACTTACGAACTGATTCTGAAATATCAACCCAGTATGGTTTATTTTGACTGGACGGTCAATCACCCTGTCTTGATGCCCTACTTCAACAAATTACTGGCTTTCTACTACAACAACGCCATCGACTGGAAAAAGGAAGTGACGGCCTGCACCAAGCAGGGCTATCCCACCGACATACAGGTGTGGGACATGGAACGCGGCAAGTCTGATAAAATGATGATTTTCCCTTGGCAGACCGATACGTCGGTGGGCAAACATTCATGGAGCTATGTAGAGGGTGAACAGAACAAAACTCCCGGCCAGATTGTGCAAGACCTGGTGGACATTGTCAGCAAAAACGGTAACCTCTTGCTCAACATAGGTCCCAAGGCTGACGGTACCATCACCGATGAACAGAAACAAGTCTTGCTCTCCATCGGCCAATGGCTGAAGGTGAACGGCGAAGCTATCTACGGCACCCGCTGTTGGAAGAAATTTGGCGAGGGTGATGCCATCGTCTCCAAAGGTTCTTTCTCCGACAACGAGCCGACGCCCTACACCTCGCGCGACCTGCGCTTCACTACCAAGGGCAACGACTTCTATGTCATCGCCCTGAACTGGGACACTGACCATATCCTGGTGCGTTCGTTGACACCCGACGTCGTGGACGACGCTCAAATCAAAAGCATCACAATGCTGGGCTCGGACGAAGCCATCCGCTGGCAACAGACATCCGAAGGGCTGAAAATTTGGTTCCCCTCCCAAAAGCCCTGCGACTATGCCTATTCCTTCAAAATCGCCTTCGACAGCGAAGTGGGCAAAGACCTTCCCTCCGAAGCCTCCAACGAAGTGTTGAAACATGGAGCCTGACGGCGCGCAGAACAGGAAACGCCCCTGACCAAAGTCCTACCTTCTCCGTACCTTGTCCATACCTTGTCCATACCTTGTTCGTATCTATAGCTTAGAGCGAAGTAAGAGCGAGGTAGGAGCGAGGTACGACTTTGGTACGGATTGTTTTTGTCGTAAGTGAATGAAAAAACTTTTAATGAATCGAAATTTTCTTGAGGTTATGGACAAGAACGAGGTATCTTCGTGGAAATTTTGAACAAGCACATCATATACCCTGAAAAATGAAACCGACAATAAATTTCGACCGTAGAGATTTTCTGAAACAACCTGGTCTGCCGGGCACTTTCGCCAGAGACGAAAATCGGGTGCATCGGTGGAAGACGCAGAAAACTCGAAGCATTCATCTGACAATCATTCCATGAACATTTCATAAACAGTAATAACATGACAACACGAAGAGACTTTTTGAAGACGTTGTCGCTGGCTTCGGCCGGTGTGGCACTGGGCGGCGGCAGCGTGTTGAATGGCATGTCTCTGGGCGCCGGACGCGCGTCGGGAAAGGCTAAAGGCGAGAAAGTGAAGATTGCCTACATAGGCATAGGTAACCGCGGAGAGCAAATCATCCAGGACTTTGCCCGCACGAACATGGTGGAGGTCGTGGCCTTGTGCGATGTGGACATGGGCGCCACGCACACGCGGAAGGTGATGGGGATGTATCCCAAGGCCAAGCGTTTCAAGGACTTCCGCAAGCTGTTCGACGAGGCTGGGAAGGAGTTCGACGCCGTGGCCATTGCCACGCCTGACCATTCGCACTTCCCCATCACGATGCTGGCGCTGGCCTCGGGCAAGCATGTGTATGTGGAGAAACCTTTGGCGCGCACGTTCTACGAAGCCGAACTGCTGATGGAGGCGGCCCGCAAACGTCCCCAACTGGCCACGCAAGTCGGCAACCAAGGCCATTCGGAGGCCAACTATTTCCAGTTCAAGGCGTGGATGGAGGCTGGCATCATCAAAGACGTCACGGCCATCACCGCACACATGAACAATCCGCGCCGCTGGCACTCGTGGGACAGCAACATCAGCCGCTATCCGGCAGGGCAGCAGTTGCCTCCTGACTTGGATTGGGACACGTGGCTCTGCGCCGTCCCCTATCATGAATATAATAAGGAGTATCACCTGGGTCAATGGCGTTGCTGGTACGACTTCGGCATGGGAGTTTTGGGCGACTGGGGTGCGCACATCCTGGACACGGCACACGAGTTTCTGGAGCTGGGCTTGCCTTACGAAATCAACATGCTCTATGCCAAGGGCCACAACGACTATTTCTTCCCCTATTCTTCCACCATCCTCTTCCGTTTCGCCCAGCGTCGCGGCATGCCGCCGGTGGACGTGACGTGGTACGACGGCATAGACAACCTGCCGCCGCTGCCGGAGGGTTATGGTGTTTCGGCGCTGGACCCCAACATCCCTTCCTCCAACCAGGGCGACGCGCAGAACGAGAAGCTGAATCCGGGCAAGATTATCTATTCGAAGGAATTGACATTCAAGGGAGCTACGCATGGCAGCACGCTTTCCATCATCCCCGAAGAAAAGGCGCGCGAGATGGCAGACAAGCTGCCAGAGGTGCCGCCCAGTCCGTCCAACCATTTCGAGAACTTCCTGCTGGCCTGCCAGGGTGTGGAGAAGACGCGTTCGCCGTTTGAAATCAACGGTGTGCTGAGCCAGGTGTTCTGTCTGGGCGTCATCGCACAGCGCCTGAACACGCAGCTCTTCTTCGACCCCCGCACGAAGCAGTTTACCAACAATGCCTTTGCCAATGCCCTGCTGGCCGGCATGCCGCCCCGCAGAGGTTGGGAACAATTCTATAAACTATAAGACGGAGGAAATGATGAAAAAGAATCTGCTTTTGGCTCTGTTGATGGGTTGTGCCGCTTCAGTGATGGCACAGACCTGGGAACCTTTGTTCAACGGCAAGAACCTGAACGGGTGGAAACGCCTGAACGGTAAGGCTGAATACAAGGTGGAAGACAATGCGATTGTCGGTTATACACGGGCGAACACGCCGAATACGTTTTTGGCGACGAAGAAGAATTACGGAGATTTCATCCTGGAACTGGAGTTCAAGGTGGACGAAACGATGAACTCGGGCATCCAGTTCCGCAGCGAGAGCAAGAAGGACTATCAGAACGGACGGGTACACGGCTATCAGTTCGAGATAGACCCTTCGGAACGTGCCTGGAGCGGTGGCATCTATGATGAGGCCCGCCGCCTGTGGATTTATCCGCTGACCCGGAACCCGCAGGCCCGCACGGCTTTCAGACACGGCCAGTGGAACAAGGTGCGCATCGAGTGCCTGGGCAACTCCATCCGCACGTGGCTGAACGGTGTGCCCTGTGCCCGCATCTGGGACGATGCCACGCCCAGCGGCTTCATCGCCTTGCAGGTGCATGCCGTCGGCAGCGAAAAGGAAGCGGGCAAGACCGTGGCCTGGCGCGACATCCGCATCTGCACGGAAGACGTGGCACGCTATGTGACGCCCGATGCCCAGTCGGCTCCCGAAGTGAACCTGATTGACAACACACTTTCCCCAGCCCAGAAAGCAGAAGGTTGGAAACTGTTGTGGGACGGCCAGACCACCGAAGGTTGGCGAGGTGCCAGGCTGACAGCCTTCCCCTCCAAAGGCTGGGTCGTGGAAGACGGTGTGCTGAAAGTCTGCAAGGGCAATGGCGGCGAATCGACCAACGGTGGTGACATCGTGACGACCCGCACCTATAAAGACTTCATCCTCCGCGTGGACTTCAAGATAACGGAAGGGGCCAACAGCGGTATCAAGTATTTTGTCGACCCGGAGATGAACAAGGGGGCAGGCTCGGCCATCGGCTGTGAGTTCCAGATTTTGGACGACGACCGCCATCCGGACGCCAAGCTGGGCGTGAAGGGCAACCGCCGCCTGGGCTCTTTGTACGACCTGATTCCCGCTCCCCAAGACAAACCCGTGGACAAGAAAGGCTGGAACACGGCTGTCGTTGTCGTGAAAGGCAATCATGTGGAACACTGGCTGAACGGCGTGAAGCTGTTGGAGTATGAGCGGAACAACGCCATGTGGAATGCCCTGGTAGCATACAGCAAATACAAGGATTGGCCCAACTTCGGCAATGCGGCCGAGGGCTACATTCTGTTGCAAGACCACGGAGACGAGGTCTGGTTCAAGAACATCTTGATTAAGGAACTGGATTGAAGTAACCCCTTCGTGCGATATATCACAAAATCCCCGCCTGCCTGGCGAGGATTTTGTGTTTGTCTGCTTCCCTTTTTCTGCCCTGGTGGCGCTTGTTTAGAGCCTCAGAAGGCTTTAGCGAAAGCTTCCTGAACGTTTTTATACCCTTTTTGGCAACATTTTGTCCCCCTTCTGCCACAAATTGTACCTTCTTCTGCAACATTTTTTAGGTGTTTTGCAAGGCCGGTTACGTACTTTTGTACCGACGGCATTGCACGTTTTTAGTTCTTGAGTAAGACTAAGGAACCAATTAATGTTAACTTTAAAAAATGATTGTATCATGAGGAATGTGTTTTTGAAAAAGTGTATGGACTTCTGTCTGTGCCGAGTCGCATGGGTGCTCTTGTTGTTGAGTCCTGCGGCTGTTGATTTCTCGGTAGCCAATCCTCTCCAAAGCCGGACTGTTTCTGGAACTGTGGTTTCCGAGGCGGATGGAGAGCCTCTGATTGGCGTGAGTGTTTATCTGAAAGGCCATGAAGGGAGAGGCGTTATCACCGACCTGAATGGAGAGTATTCGTTGACGGTGCCGGCGGGTTCGACGTTGGTATTCTCGTATGTAGGCTATATCAGTCAGGAAATCAAGGTGAAAGGTTCTGTGATTAATGTGCAGTTGAAGGAAGATTCCGAGTTGCTGGACGAGGTGGTTGTGGTCGGTTACGGCACGATGAAGCGCAGCGACCTGACCGGTTCGGTCGTATCGGTGGGCGAGGAGGAAATCAAGCAGTCTGTCATCACGTCGCTCGATCAGGCTTTGCAAGGCCGTGCCGCCGGTGTGCAGGTGACGCAGAACTCCGGCGCTCCGGGCGGCGGTATTTCGGTAAGTATCCGTGGTATCAACTCGCTGAATGGCAATGAGCCGTTGTATGTCATCGACGGTGTGCCCATTTCGGGTAATGCCAGCAATAATACCAATGCGCTGTCGTCCATCAACCCGTCGGACATTGTATCCATGGAAATCCTGAAGGATGCTTCGGCCACGGCCATCTACGGTTCGCGTGCGTCGAACGGCGTGGTGATGATTACCACGCGTCAGGGGCAGGCCGGCAAGACCCGCGTCTCTTACGAAGGCTACTTCGGCTTGCAGCAGTTGCCCAAGAAACTGGATGTGCTGAACTTGCGCGAATATGCGGAGTATCAGAACCTGCGTGCCGAGGTCATCGGATTCGGTGCGCGTGAAGAGTTTGCCGACCCCAGCCTGCTGGGCGAGGGTACCGACTGGCAGGGAGAAATCTTCCAGACAGCCCTGATGCACAATCATCAGTTGAACATCTCCGGCGGTAATGACAACACGAAATATTCTCTTTCTGGCGGTTATTTGTCGCAAGAAGGTATTGCCATCGGCTCGGATTTCGAACGCTTCTCGATGCGTGTCAATATGGACAACAAGATTACCAAATGGTTGTCTACGGGTCTTCGCGCTTCGGTGTCGCGCAGCACGCAGCGCAATACGATTGATAATGGCAATATCATTCAAACTGCCATACAGCAGTTGCCCGATACGCCTGCCCGTAACCTGGACGGCAGTTGGGGCGCGCAGCAGGAGAATATGTACGGTACGTATTTTTCGAATCCGGTGGCTGAGGCCTTGATGCGCGAGAACTACAACCGCAGCACGCAGATGTATGTGGACTTCTTTGCCGATGTGAATATCTGGAAAGGCTTGGTGTTCCGCGCCGAGTATGCGGCCAACTATTATTTCAACACCGATTACCAGTTTACTCCTTCCTATGACTACGGTCATTACATCCAGCAGTCGTCGGGCAGCCGTTCTGCCAGCAATGGCGGCAACTGGACGCTGAAGACTTACCTGACCTACAACGGCACCTTCGGCAAGCACAACGTGTCGGCTATGGTTGGCCATGAGGCCCAGGAGAGTACGTGGGAGAACCTGAACGGCAGCCGCACCAACTTCTTCCTGAACTCGGTGCACGAGCTGAACGTGGGCGATGCTCTGACGGCGAAAAACGGCAGCTCACGTGGCTCGTCGGCCATCGAGTCTTACTTCGGACGTCTCAACTATGGTTTTGACGACCGCTATCTGGCTACCTTCACCCTGCGTGCAGACGGTTCGTCCAACTTCGGCCCTGCCAATCGTTGGGGTTATTTCCCTTCGGCGGCCTTGGCTTGGAAGATTAAGAATGAGTCTTTCTTGAAGGATGTGTCGTGGCTGGACAACCTGAAACTCCGTCTTGGTTGGGGTCTGGTGGGTAACCAGGCTGCGGGCAGCTATGCTTATGGCGTTACGATGTCTTCGGCTGCTTCCATCTGGGGAACCGGTTTTTATGCGGGAAACTATCCGAACGAAAACTTACAATGGGAGGAAACGGAGGCTTGGAACGTGGGCTTGGATATTAACCTGTTCAACAACCGCGTGGAGTTTATCGTGGACGCTTATTACAAGAACACGGACAACCTGCTGATGCAGGCTTCGCTGCCTTCGTATGTCAATGGGGTCATTTCTTCGCCGTGGGTGAACGCCGGTGCCATGACGAACAAAGGTATGGAGTTTACGCTGAACACGGTGAACATTGACACGAAGGACTTCGTGTGGCGTTCGGGCCTGACCATCTCGTTCAACCGCAATGAGATTACCGACCTCTATACGGCCACTTCCAGCATGACGGGCGTCATCAACTCTGCGACGTACACCTATTCGATAGTGGGCGAGCCGGTCGGGCAGTTCTATGGTTACAAGGTGAAAGGTATGTTCATGAATGAGAGCGATTTCTACCAGAAAGATGCCAACGGCAACTTCTTGCTGAATGAACGGGGCGACCGTATCCACGTGGCTTTGCCGGCAGACCATTCGGAGATTTCGAAAGAAGAAATCTGGGTGGGAGACTATATCTTCGAGGATATCAACAACGACGGCGTCATCGACGAGAAAGACCGTACTTTCCTGGGCAATCCGGAACCGAAGTTCTCCTACGGCTTCAACAATACGTTTACTTACAAGGGTTTCGACCTGAATATCTTCATCAACGGCGTGTATGGCAACAAGTTGGTCAATATGCTTCGTCAGGACTTTACCGACCCCATGCGCAACAGTAACTTGCTGAAAGAGGCTACCGGCATTGCCCGTGTGGAACTGATAGACCCCTCGCAGCCAGAGGAGATTTGGAATGTGCGGGTGGCTAATCCCGGCTCGGCTCAAGTGCAGCGAATCACGACAAGCTCTGCCAACAATAACAACCGTTTCAGCAGCCGCTTTGTGGAGGACGGTTCCTACCTGCGCATTAAGAACATCGCGCTGGGCTACACTTTCCCGCAGAAATGGACAAAGAAGTGGGGCATCGAGAACTTGCGTCTGTACATGAACATCCAGAACGCCTTTACCTTCACCAAGTACAAGGGTTATGACCCCGAAGTCGGAGCTTACAACTACAACGTGCTGTTGCGCGGCGTGGACTATGCCCGCTATCCTTCGCAACGTATTTACACCTTTGGACTGAACATTACTCTCTAACCATTTAAACTTAGTGATAGTCATGAAAACCAAAATATTACTCCTATCCCTTGCCGTGGCCGGCTTGTTGACCGGGTGCAAGGATAGTTTTCTGGACCGTGTGCCGGAAAGCGCGTACGTGGACGCCACGTATTATACATCGGACGAGGCGCTGGAAGCTGCTACCGCCCCGCTGTACAACCGAGCCTGGTTTGACTACAACCAGCGCGCCTGTGTGCCTCTGGGCTGTAACCGCGCCAACGACATCTACAGCAACTGGGGTTTCCCGGAGTTCACGACCTTCCGGGTGACTGCCCTTGACACGAATTTGTCGAGCGCTTGGTCGGCTTTCTATTCAGTCATCACGATGGCCAATTCAGTGATTGAAGCCGTGGAGACCAAAACATCCGGCAGCGTGACGGAAGAAGCCAAGGAGACGGCTCTGGGCGAGGCTCGCCTGATGCGTGCTTGCGCTTACTTCTATATGTTGCGCATTTGGGGCCCGGTGATTCTGATAGAAGACAACCAAGCCCTGGTGGACAATCCGGTGCTCCCCCTGAACCGCGAGGAAGACGTATTCCAATTCATCATTAACGACCTGACCTATGCTTCCGGGCATTTGCCGAACACGGCCGCCGCCGGGCGTGCTACGGCTTGGGCCGCCAAGGGCATGTTGGCCAAGGTCTACCTGGCACGTTCGGGCTGGCGCAAAGGCGGGCAGCGCGATGCCGCCGACTTGGAACTGGCCAGGCAGTATGCGGGTGATGTCTGCGAAAACAGCGGCATAGAACTCTTGCCCGAATACGAAGACTTGTTCAAATATAAGTTCAACAACAATCAAGAGTCTTTGCTGGCCATGCAGTGGGTGCCGCTGGGCGACTGGGGCGTGTGCAACACGTTGCTGGCCGACCTGGCTTTCTCTACCGAAGTGACCGGAGGCGTCAACGTATGGAGCAGTTACAATGCCTCCATCGAGATGCTGCAACAGTATGAACTGGGCGACACCATCCGGCGCAATGCCACGTTCTTCACCCAAGGTTCGTACTACGACTACATCTGCATCGCGGACGGAGGATACACGTACACCGGAACAGCGGCGCCTATCAAGAAAGGCGTGATAGGCGGTCCCGACGATGACAATGACGGCTATGTGCAGTCCATGAACTCTCCGCTGAACACCTACATCCTGCGCCTGGCCGACGTGTATCTGACTTATGCCGAAGCTTGCCTTGGCAATGAAGAGAGCTTGAGCTCGGGACCTGGCTTGATTTACTTCAACAAAGTGCGCGATCGCGCCAAGGTGCCTACGAAGGAATCCATCACCATCGACGACATCATCCGCGAGCGGCGCGTAGAGTTCTGCATGGAGTACTGTAACTGGTACGACATGGTGTCCTGGTATTGCTGGCAACCGGCGAAGATGCTGGAATACTTCAACAACCAGTACAGAGGTTATACGTGCGACGTGGTGTCGAAAGACAGCCAGGGCTACCTGCATTTCGGCAAGTACGACACGGACGGTGTCACCCTGCTGGAAGGCCCCGAGAACTGGAATGAGCCGAACTTCGAGATTATTGTCCGCGAGGACGACATCTTCCTGCCTTATCCGGAGTCGGATGTCATCCAGAACCCCTTGCTGAACGAAGAACCTGTACCCTATGAGTTTAACGAATAATATAGAAGAACATGAAACGACTAATGAATAAACTGATGAACTGCGGCTGGCCGGCCGTGCTGATGCTGGCATTGCTGACCGCCTTTTCCGTGGCATCCTGCCAAGACGATGAAGACGGAGGCGGCGCGCCCGTCATCCACTACGTGCGTGTGACCGACCCTGCATTGGCCGACAGCACCTTTACCGACGCCCAGCCGGGCACGATGATTGCCGTGATAGGCGAGCGCCTGGGAGGCCTGCAAGCGGTGTATATCAATGGCTACGAGGTCAGTATTAATTCTACGCTGGCCACCTCGACTTGCATCATCCTGACCATCCCGACGGTGGACGAGGAGAATCCCGACCTTTTCCAATTAGTAGGAACCAATCCGGAATTGCCAGCCGAGATACGCGTAGTGACCGACCACGGAACGGCCACGTATGCCTTCCATGTCCTTTCGCCAGCGCCTTTCATTTCGCGTCTGGCCGTGGAATATCCCGTAGACCCGGGCGAGGAGATGAGCATTATCGGAGGTAACTTCTATGAGTTGCAGAAGATTTATTTCTCGGAAGACAGCATCACGGTGGCTCAGGAAGTGACCGAATATACGGTGAATGATGATTTCGATGAGATTACGTTCAACGCTCCGTCCACGGTGATTGAGCAAGGTTACCTGTTTGTGGTATGCTACACAGACACGGCGGTGGTCGAGTTTATCCGTAATGCCCCGAAACCGACGATTACCGCCATCAGTTCGACCATGCCTGTCGTGGGTAGTGAGGTGACCATTACGGGGCAGAATTTCATCGGTCTGACGGGCATCGACGTGAACGGGGAGTTCACCATACCTGCCACAGACATCGAAGTGTCGGCTGCCTATGACGAACTGACCTTCGTCATGCCGCAGGCTCCTGCGCAGTCGGGTACGCTGGCGGTGAATACTGTGGGTGGCACGGCAGAATGGCCGGGCACGTTCTATCCGATAGAGAATGTGATATTGGATTATGATAATGTCGGTTGGTTCATCTGGGGCTCAGGTTCGGGCGTGTTCACTACCGATGGCAGTGCTCCTCCTTTCGTGGCTACGGGCAATTATACTTCCATCACGGGAACGATTTCTGCCTGGAATTATTGGTGGAACCAGAGTGTAAACAATGCGGTTTATTCGATGGAGGCTATCCCGGGCGGCACTTCGACGGCTGATTTGGAGTTGCAGTTCGAATGTTACATCGAACAAGCTTACGAGGGACCGGTGATGCAGATTGTGATGGGCGGCAACTTCGACTACAGCCTGACGAACTACGTGCCTGTCAGCGTCTTCAGCGGCGAAATGGAAACCGGGCACTGGATGCAGGTCAGCGTTCCGTTGTCGCAGATTGTGGCTGAATCCACGTGGCAGGAGTTCCTGAACCGCGGCAACAGCGAGTTTGGTGTTTACTACACTAATCCGACGGAAATGGCCGATGTTTATATAGGTGTCCACATGGACAATTTCCGTGTAGTGCCCATAGAAGATTAATCTGAAACATTTAATTCACAAATGTGTGCCGCTTGCCGGTTTGCCTGCGGCGGCACACTCCACTTAATCCTGAAAGAAATGAAAACATTATTTTCTTATATGAAGTTCATCCTTCTGGCGATAGCACTTGGTTGGCAATCGTGCTCGGATGATAAGGTAGAAGGGGCGGAGTTCTCTCTTAGCCGTGACGGGCAGGAGGTGACGGAGCTGACCTTCGGGTATAGCGACATGTATATGCTGGTGACGCTGACGTCGAATACCGGTTGGTCGTTGAACAGCAACCAGCCGTGGTGCACGCTGTCCAACGTGTCGGGTGAGGCCACGACGGGGCAGACTATCCGCGTGGCTGTGCAGCAGAACACGACGGGACAGACGCGCACTGCCCAACTGACCTTCGATGCGGGCGGCAATGTGCGCCAATACACCGTGACGCAGACGGCCGAGGGGGCCGACACCTATCCCGCAGGCATGGAAGAAGATGCCTTGGAGTGGGCACGCAGCATCTATGCGGGCATCAACCTGGGCAACACGCTGGAGTCGACCGGAGGCGAGACGGCCTGGGGCGCTCCGCTGACTTCGCAGGCCATCATTGACTATATGAAGGAGATGGGTTTCGACGCCGTGCGCCTGCCGTGTTCGTGGAATCAATACCTGGAGGCAGACGGGCTGACCGTGCAGCCTTCGTGGATGGCGCGGGTGAAGGAAGTGGTGGACTACTGCATCAATGCCGACATGCACGTGATGCTGAACATCCACTGGGACGGCGGCTGGATGCAGGAGCACTGCGATGCTTCCGTGGATACGGAGGAGACCATTGCCGGCATCGAGAGCAAGCTCTATAACATCTGGACGCAGATTGCCACGACGTTCCGCGATTACGACGGGCGCCTGGCCTTTGCGGGCGCGAACGAGCCGGCGGTAAGTAACCGTGACGACATGTATGTCCTGGCCCGCTACGAACAGGCTTTCGTGGATGCCGTGCGTGCCACGGGCGGAAACAACACTTGGCGAAATCTCATCGTGCAGGGCCCTAACACGAACATCGACTACACGGACTTGTGGATGGAACTGCCCGAAGACCCGACGCCTGGCCGCCTGATGGTGGAAGTGCACCACTATCCCTACAACTTCACCATCAACGAAGACCCGGAGACTTGCACTTACTTCTGGGGTGAGCCTTACGCGCAGTACGGGCCGGTGGACGAAGGCTATCAGGAGGATTACAACATCAGCCAGTTTGCCAAGATGCAGGCGCGCTTCGTGGAGCGGGGTATTCCTGTCATTCTGGGCGAATACGGCGTGGCTTACCGCACGCATCCCGATCCCACGTTGCAAAGCGTGTGCGAGGATTCGGAGGGTTATTACTTGGGTCATGTGGCACGGGAGGCCAAGAACCACGGCTTGGTGCCTTTCTTGTGGGACACTCCGGGATGCAGGCTCTACGACCGCACGACTTTGCAGATTGTCCTGCCTACTATCTACGACCAGTTGATGGCTGGTCATGAGGCCGGTCAGTATCCTTTCTGACGCGGTGTATAAGGACCTCATTATTGACAGCAGAGGCACGCCCGACAGGACGTGCCTCTGTTTTTGTGGGCTGTGCCCGGCGCGTTTCCGCCGGTCGGCCGCGGTTTAGTAGCCCGGGTTCTGCACCAGGTTGGGGTTTACCTGAATCTGGTCCAGGGGGATGGCCAGCCAGTAGTTTTTGGGGGCAACGAAGTTGCGCGTGCCGCCCTCTTTCATGTCTGTCAGTTGGTAGAACTCTTCGGCGGTGGTTCCGGCCAGGTTCCAGGCTTTTTGGGTGCGCATCATTTCGGTCTCGGCAATCTTCCAGCGGCGGATGTCGTGGAAGCGGCGTCCTTCCATGGCGAACTCGATGCTGCGCTTGTCGTGCAGCACTTCGCGCAGTTTTTCGCCGGTGGGTATGCCTCCGGCCAGGGCCCATGAGTCTTCGAAGTTGGGCAGGCCGCTGCGGTTGCGCACTTTGTTGAGGTAGGTCAGGCTGAGGGCGCTGAGGCTTCCGTTGTATTCGAAGTCGGCTTCGGCGTAGCTCAGGTACATTTCGGCCAGTCGGATGAAGGGAAATGCGTAAGAGCTGTTGGTGTAGGTCTTGCTGTTCCAGTCATACGAGTCTTTGATGGACACCCACTTCTGGCAGTAGTAGCCGTTGTCGCTCTGGTATTCGTGGCTGACGTCGCCGTCGTTCTGCTGTTCTTCGCCCCGGCGGCAGTGCAGGATGCGCGTCCCGCCTTGTATTTCGTATTCGCCCCGGTCGAAGCCCACGGAGGCGTAGAAGCGCGGTTCGCGGTTGCGGTGGAAGCGGACGGTGCTGTCGCCCGGTGCTATTTCGTAGGGGTCGAGGTTTTGTGTTTCGGGGTCGTCGTCCCAGGGCAGCCCGTTCTTGGTGTAATAGCGGCTGATGCAGTCGAAGGTGGGGAAGAGGTATCCTCGGAATCCTTCGCCCGAGTAGTGGTCGATGCCGATGCGTGGCCCCATGTTCTTGATGCTGTAGCTCAGGTCGCTTTGGTTGCCGTAGCCGAAGAGCACTTCGTTCCAGTTGTCCATGTTAAACTCGCCCGAAGGTCCGGTGAAGGTGTAGTGGTAGTTGTCTTTTCCTTCCTTGGGGTCGGTGGTGGCGTTTCCATAGAGTTTGTATCCGTTCTGTTCGCAGAAGTCGATGGCTTCTTTGGCGGCGTCCATGGCCCGTTTCCATTTCTCGCGGTCGTAGCTTTGGTTGATGAGGTTCGTGCCGTCGGGGTTCTTGAAGTCGGCGTAGAACTCAGAGTTTCCGTTCACCAGGGGCGATGCGGCGTAGAGCAGCAGTCTTGCCTTGAAGGCCAGCGCGGCGGCGGCAGTGGCGCGGTTGTAGTGTCCGGTGTCGTTCCAGCGTGCGGGCAGCAGTTGGGCGGCTTCGGTGTATTTGTCGGCTATGAAGTCGACACACTCGTCGTAGGTCGAACGCGGGACGTTCATGTCGGCGGGGCTGCCGTTGACGGATATTTCGCTTTTCACCAGCACGATGGGGCCGTAATACTCCAGCATGATTTGGTGGTAGTAGCCGATAAGGAAGAGTGCCTCGCCTTTGAAGTAGTTGAGGTTTTCGGGCGTGATGTCGGGCACGCGGTCGATGTTGTTCAGCACGTTGTAGCAGTAACGGATGCCTTCCCAGACGAGCTTGCTGACGTAGCCCGTGGGGTAGGAGGCGGCGTTGTTGCTCCACAGCGAGTAGTAGGTCGACGTGGCCGATTCGCTGCCGTAGGCCAGGCTTTTCCAGTGGAAGTAGCGCACGGAGCCGTACCAGCCTGTGACGAAGTCGTTGCCGGCCGTCCAGTCGGGGAACTGTTGGGGGTGGAAATAGTTGGGTATTTCTTTGTAGCAGGTCAGCACCATCTGTTCGGCCTGGTTCTGCGTCTTGTAGATGTCGTCTATCGTGGCCGAGCTTTGGGGCACCACGTCCAGAAATTCGCAGGCGCCCAGTGTCAGGCAGGCGGTTGCCACGGCCAGTGTTTGGTATAGTTTGTTTCTTTTCATAAATCTGCTTCTTGTTGTTTTGGTTTTCTTCTTGTTTCTTATTGGTTTATGTTTCTGTTCCGGTGCCGGATTGCCGGGTGTGCGGACGAGGCTTGCTTCCGGCGGACGCGAGCCGTGCTTCTTCCGCACGCCGTCTCCGGGCGCATCGGTTTAGTAGTGGAACTGTACGCCGATTTTCACCGTGCGCTGCAACGGGTATTTCAGTCCGTTGCCGCTGCCCATTTCGGGGTCCCAGGCATCGAAGGGCGAGAACGTCAGCAGGTTGGTGCCGGCCACGTAGGCGCGCAGCCAGGGGGTGAAGGTGTAGCCCACTTCGGCCGTCTTCAGTCGCAGGTAGGCTGCGTTGCGCAGGTAGAAGGTGCTGGGCTGGATGTTGTTTTCGAGGAAGTTCGAGGTCAGGCGCGGGTAGGCGGCGTTGGCCACGTTGTTCGACTCGGACCAGTGGTTGTCCACAATGGCCTGCGAGATGTTGTAGCCCTGGTGTGCGGCGTCGGCAAAGGGATGGTGGTCTTCCATCATCAGGCTGACTTTGGCTGCGCCCTGGAACATGACGGAGAAGTCCCACTTCTTCCACTTCAGCGTGCCTCCGAAGCCGTAGACGATTTCCGGGATTTCGGGGTTTCCGATGGTCGTGATGTCGTTGCCGTCAATCTTGTTGTCGCCGTTCAGGTCTTTGTACTTGATGTCGCCCACCGTATAGTTGGAGAGGGTCTGTACGGGCGAGTTGTCAATCTCTTCTTGCGACGTGAACAGTCCTTCGGCAATGTATCCGCGCAGGCTGTTCACCGGATGGCCGATTTCCGAATAGTACGGTTCTACGTTCGACGGTTCGTCCTTGTCCACCACCTCGTTGTGTGCGTAGGTGAAGCTGCCGTGCAGGCTCAGTGTGACGTCTTTTTTCAGCACTTTGTTGTAGGTCAGGCTCATGTCCACGCCCATGTTTTTCACCTTGCCGATGTTGGCATACGGCAGTTTGTCGGCAAAGCCCACGGTCGAGGGGATGGAGCGGCGTTGCATGAAGATGCCCGAACGGTCTTCGTGGAAGTAGTCGATGCTGAAGTCCAGCGATTCGAGCAGCGAGAGGTCCAAACCTACGTTCAGCTTCTTCGATTTTTCCCAAGTGGCGTCGGGGTTTCCGTAGACGTTAATCAGCGGTCCGCTGGCTTTTCCGTAGTCCGAGCCGTACCAGTAGTTCAGCGAGTTGCCCAGCGACACTTCCGTCAAGTAGGGGAAACGCGTCCCAAGGGCGTCGTTACCGGCCAGACCGTAGGTGGCGCGCAGCTTCAGGTTGTTGACCACCTTCTTCAGCGGTTCGAAGAAGCGTTCGTTCGACACAGTCCAGCCCACAGCGATGGCGGGGAAGAAGCCGAAGCGGTGGCCTTCCATGAAGTTCTCCGAGCCGTTGTAGCCGAAGGTGGCTTCCACCAGGTAGCGCAGGTCGTAGTTGTAGGTCAAACGTCCGGCCAGACCCTGTTGACGGTAGGGCAGCAGTTCCTTCTCCGTGCCACCGTTTTTGTCATTGCGCGTTTCTTTCATCTGATAGACGAACGTTGCGCCTACGTCGTGCGGGCCGAACGTGCGTGCATAATCCAGCTTGCCCTGCAGCGACCACACGCGGTTGGTGGGGTCTTGTCCGGACGATGACTTCATGGCCGTGTTGCCAGCCGTGCCGATGGTCGATGTGGTGTACTGGTAGTTGCCGTTGGCATCTACCGTATAGTCGTCCGACACCTTGAAGTAGTAGGGCTGTATCCAGTGGTTCAGCCAACTGTAGCTGTAATTGTAGAACGAGGCCAGGCCGCTGATCTTCAGTCCCGGAGTGATGAACTTCAGGTCTTGCTCGATGTTGAAGGCCGTGGTCATGTACACGTAGCTTCGTTCGGTGTATCCGCTGCTCATCTTGGCATAAGGGTTGACGTCTACGTTGCCCACGTCCCACGACGTGTTGTTACCGTAGCGCACGAAGGTGTCGCCCGGTTGTGCAGGCAGCGTGGCCGGGAAGCGGACGGGATTGCCGCGCATCACCAGGTAGAAGAAGTCTTCCACCTGCATCTCGCCGCGCAGGTCGCCCGAGTCGGTGCCGGCAAAGGGGGCATGGTATTGCGAAATCTGCGCGTTCATGTTCAGGCCGATTTTGGTGGTCGGCGTCAGTCGGGCGTTGACGTTGCTTTGGAACAGGTATTTCTTGCTGTACATGCCCACGTCCATCACGGCTTCCTTGGGCGAGCGGGTGATACCGTTCTCCAGGAAGATGCCTGCGTTCAGGAAGTAGTCCACGTTCTTGCTGCCGCCCTGCACCGTCAGGTTGAGGTTCTGGTTGACGGCAAAGTCCTTGAACAGCAGGTGGTACCAGTCGTTGTTCGGGAATAGGTACGGATTGGCGCCGGCGCGGGTCTTGTCAATCTTGTCCTGGCTGTAGAAAGGGGTATATTCCGTGCCGTTCTGTTTGGCGTCGTTATACTTGGCCTCGTTGTACATCTCCATGTACGTCGGTCCGTCGGCCATCTGCTGGATGAAGGTGGGCATGGAGAACGTGTTGTCGAAGCGTATGTCCACGCTCATCTTCTCGGAAATCTTTCCTTGTTTGGTCGTGATGATGATGACACCGTTGGCACCGCGCGAACCATACAGCGAAGTGGCCGTGGCGTCTTTCAGTACCGAGAACGATGCGATAGACTCGGGAGGTATGTTGTTCATCATCGTAGCGTTGATTTCCACACCGTCCAGGATGATGAGCGGTGCCGTGCTCGAGCCGAAGGTAGACACGCCACGGATGTAGAACTCGGCCTCGTCGTAGCCCGGTTCACCTTTGGTCTGTCGGGCGATGATGCCCGGCACGTTTCCGGCAAACGAGGTGGTCAGGCTGCTGGAGGTCATTTTCAGGTCTTCGGGCTTTACCGACTGCACGGCGCCCACCAGCGACTCTTTCTTCTGCTTACCAAAACCGACAACCACTACTTCGTCCAGCATCTTTGTGTCCGGCAGCAAGGGGATGGCCATGAAAGCCGACTTGCCTTTCACGGAGATTTCCTTCGTTTGGTAGCCTATGTAACTGATGACGATGCTGGCATTGGCTGTCACCGGCAATGTGAAAGTCCCGTCCACGTCCGTGATGACACCTTGTCTCTTGCCTTTCTCCACAACGCTGGCGCCGATGATGGCCTCGCCGTTTTCGTCGCAGATGAAACCTTTCACGTTTTTTCTGCCGTCGGGCAATATCTCTTCTTCTACAACTGGGTCTGTCTTGCCGGGTTCGCCGTTGTGGCTCCAGCCTGGCAGGGCGAAGGCTGTCATGCCTAACAGGAACACGGGCAACAAGATACTTTCTTTTGTCTTAATCTTCATAATAATACCTTTTTTTTAGTCTTAGGTTCGTGTTGGTTGGTGATGAAACTTGTGCACTTGTTTTTTCGAACGCAAAATAACGGCGTGCTTGTTACATGTTTGTGTGGCTCTTGTTTCGATTTTATTAAGAGATTGTTTCAAAATTTGGCTATGTTCGCGCTGTTTTCGGGGTAATTGTAAAGATTTCGTAAGAGAAAAGAACCTGTCCTTGAGGTGGTGGCGAAGACGGCGGAAGACAGTTGGGCTTCGGCGCTTTATCGCACGGCTTGTTGGGAATCTGTGGCCGGCCAGTGGGGGTACATCGTGTTGCCATCAGTTACCGGGTCTGAGGATATCGGCTTCTTCCCCTGATGCGGGCGGCAACTTTTGATACGTGCCTTTAAGCCTCTGAAAGTGGAAGTGCAGGCTGTCACTTCCCGTCGGGAGCGGAGAAAGACAAAAGGGGCGCATCCCGAAGGAAGCGCCCCTTTTTCAGACGATATGATTGTGTCTTTTATTTGGCTGCGGGAGCCGGTTCGATGCCTTTGCCGGCATCACGCTTCTTGCGCATCATGGCGTAAGCAATGGGCGAACCGATAAACAGAGATGAGAACGTACCGATTACCACACCCAGAATCATGGCGAACGAGAAGCTGCGGATGCTCTCACCGCCCAAGAAGAAGATGACAACCAGTACAATCAACGTGGACGAACCGGTGAACAACGTACGCGTCAACGTCGAGTTCAGCGAGTCGTTGAACAGTTGGTAGCTGTTGCGCTTCGGGTAAAGGTGCAAGAACTCGCGCACGCGGTCGAAGATTACCACCTTATCGTTGATGGAGTAACCAATGGCAGTCAGGATAGCGCCCACAAACGTCTGGTCGATTTCCATCGAGAACGGCAGTATGCCCCAGAACATAGCGTAGATACCCAAAATGCCCAGCGTGTCGAAAGCCAGCGCGGCAATGGAGCCGATACTGAATGCAATGTTGCGGAAGCGGAACAAGATGTACAGGCCGATGGCAATCAGGGCGAAGAATACGGCCCAGAAAGCAGCCACCGTCGTGTCATCCGCGATGCTCGGGCCTACCTTTTGCGAACTGATGATGGTGCCACCCTCTTGGTTGTCGCGGTCTACGAATTGCTCCAGCGTCGTGCCTTCTGTCAGCAATGGCTTCAGCAGTTCATACAGTTTGGCTTCAATCTCCGTATCCACATTGCTTCCCTCTTCCGCGATGCGGTAGTTGGTACTGATACGCATCGTCCGTCCGTCCGTACCGATGGCGATGACGCTGACGTTGGCGTCGCCCATGTTGCCTTCCATCAGCTCACGCACCTGTTCAGGCTCCGTCGGTTTGTCGAAGCGCACCTGATAGTTGCGGCCGCCCGTGAAGTCAATGCTCTGGCTCAATCCACGGATACCTAAGAAGCCTGCCCACAGCACTACGAATACAATAGTGCCCACAGCCCATGTCTTGTTGCGGCCCATGAAGTCGAAGTGAGTGTCTTGCAGCACACCGCGGGACAGCTTTGTCTCGAACGTCAAGTGTTGCCACTTATCCTTGCCCATGAAATAGTCGTACACCAGACGGGTCAGATAAACAGCCGTGAAGAACGAAATGGCGATACCGATAATCTGTGTCGTAGCAAATCCGCGGATGGGTCCCGTACCGAAGTAGAACAGAATGATACCCGTGATGATTGAAGTAAAGTTGGAGTCAAAGATGGCCGAGAAAGCGTTCTTGTAACCATCGTGCAGGGCCATCTTTACCGTCTTGCCATTACGCAGCTCTTCTTTCGTACGCTCGTAAATCAGCACGTTTGCGTCCACCGCCATACCGATAGCCAGCACCATACCTGCAATACCACTCATGGTCAGTGCAGCCTGGAACGAGGTCAGGATACCGAAGGTGAAGAACACGTTCAGCAGTAAGGCGCCATTTACCACCATGCCGGGGATGAAGCCGTACATGGAGCACGTATACACCATCAGAAGGATGAAGGCCACCACGCACGAGATGAAGCCGGCCTGGATGGAGGCAGCACCCAGCGACGGGCCTACGATGTCTTCCTGCACGATGTGCGCCGGAGCGGGCATCTTACCGGAACGCAGCACGTTGGCCAAGTCCTTGGTCTGATCGGGCGTAAAGCTACCGGTGATGACCGAGCTGCCGCCCGTGATTTCATTCTGTACTGTCGGGGCGGAATATACATAACCGTCCAGCACGATGGCAATGCTACGGCCGATGTTCTGCTTGGTCAGTTGGGCCCAGCGGCGTGCGCCGTCGTTGTTCATGGTCATGTTGACGCAGGGTTTGCCGTATTGGTCGTAGTCGTCGCTGGCGGTAGAGATAACGTCACCTTCCAGCGGGGCACGGCCGTCGCGCTGTGTCGAGCGGATGGCATACAATTCGAAGGTCTGCTTTTTCGGGTCATAATCCGAAGCGGCGACACCCCATTTCAGACGCAAGTCTTTGGGGAATCCTGCTTTGACTTCCGGCATGGCCAGGTAGCGGTTGATTTCCGCCGTATCCTTATAGTTGGCGAAACCTACGATGGGGCTTTGCGCACTGGGATTGAGTGAGAGAATGGCCAGCAGCGGGTTTTGTTTCTTGTAGGCTTCCAAGTCGGTAGCAGTGTTGGCTGTTTCGCCTTTCAGTGCAGCGGCCAGGCTGTCGGCTGTGCTGATGTTTTTTTCTTCCTTCACGGCCGGGGTTGCAGTGCTGTCTTGCTGAGCCTTTTCAGCGTTTTCTTGCAGGCTCAGAATCGAGTGCAGCTTGCTGTCGGCGGTTTGCAGGTAGGGGACTACGTCTCTGGCATTGTAAGTTTCCCAGAATTCCAGGTTGGCCGAACCTTGTAGTAATTTTCTTACACGTTCGGGCTCTTTGATGCCAGGCAGTTCTACCATGATGCGGCCCAAGTTGTCGGACAGACTTTGGATATTGGGCTGTACTACGCCGAAGCGGTCGATACGTGTGCGCAGCACGTTGTATGAGTTGTCGATGGCTGCCTGCACTTCTTCGCGCAGTACTCTTTCCACTTCTTTGTCGGTGGATTGCTGATTGACCTTGTCTTTCAGTTGCTGGGTGGCGAACAATTGTGCGAGGTTTGCTTCAGGTGCCAGTCTGTGATATTCCCGGATGAACAGGGTAATCACGTCTTCTTGACTGGTTTTGGCCTGCTGGGCAGCATTGCTCAGGGCTTGGTTGAAGGCTTCGTCTGGCTTGTTGTCGGCCAGCAGTCGGATGACGTCGGGCACTGATACTTCCAGGATGACGTTCATACCGCCTTTCAAGTCCAAACCTAAACTGATTTCCATCTCACGACAATCTTTCAGGGTCCAGTTGCCGAAGTACACTTTCTCGTTGGCCAGTGAGTCCAGGTAGTCTTGTTCCACTTGTGCATCCCCTTTCGCATATTCTTTCGCCTTGTTTGTGTAGTGGCGAGTGACAAAAGAGAAGGACAGGTAGAAGAGGCACACCAGCGTGAGCAGTACTGCAAAAACCCTTACAAATCCTTTGTTTTGCATGTTACTTTTAGTTTATTATGATTACTTGTTTTAATTGTTTTCTTCTGTTTACAAGGCTGCAAATATAGTTTTTTTTTCACAAATCTAAGTCGTTGACCCATTATTTTTTAGAAAACGTCGCGTTGTGCCGTTGTTTGGAAAAGGGCGGACAAATGCTTCGGAGCTGTCATTCGCGTCGTGCTATGCGGCACGTAATGGGGTAGTGGTCGGAGGCCGCGATGCTGCGGTCGACGGTGCAGTTGAACGCTTCCAGGCTTGGGCTGGTCAGTATGTGGTCTATGCGGAAATAGAATTTGTTTTGGTTGTATGAGATTCCCAGACCTCGGCCGGAGTGGGTGAAGGCGTCGTCCAGTTCTTGTCCGATGACGCGGTGTGTGTAGGAGATGGGCGAGTCGTTGAAATCGCCGCAGACGATGATGTCCCGGTGGGGCGAGCGTTGTATTTCGCTGGCGATGGAGTCGGCTTGCGGGGCTCGCAGGGCGGCGGCTTCAGCCAGTTTGCCGACCAGTTGTCGCATGCCGTTTTCTACCTTTTCTTTCTCCGGGTCGCGCAGCATATCTTCGTAGACCACTTTGTCTTCTTTGGTCAGTTTGTTGGATTCCAGGTGGTTGTTGATAAGCAGGAGGGTGTCGTTGCCCCAGGCCAGTTCGTAGACCAGGGTGCCGTTGCTGGCGCTGGCGTATTTCAGTGGGCGGGCGGACAGGATGGGCAGTTTGGAGTAGCAGGCTACTTTGTTGCCGCGTTGTTTGCCTATGGCGTCGATGCGGTGGTAGGGATAGTCGGCCAGGGCTTTGTCGATGTCTTTCTGCGTGGGGTGTTTCGAGGTTTTGCCTGTGCTGTATTCTTGCAGGCAGATGATGTCGGCCCGGCTTTCTTGCAGGTACGTCAGTATGGGGTTCTGCTTGTCGGCTGGCGAGGAGGCGCCGAATCCCATGATATTATAAGATAGTATCTTGAGGTTGGTTTCCGGCAGCCGTTCTGTGTAGAGGTTGACGGGCAGGTAGGTGCGCGCTTGGGGGAGGCAGAGCAGCAGTCCTGCCAGTGGCAGCAGGGCGCATTTGTATTGTTGGACGATGATCCAGCAGAGCAGGCAGGCTGTGTTGAGCAGCAGGAAGATGGGGAAAGCCAGTCCCAGGCACGACAGCACGGGGTGCTGCGTCGGCTGTAGGTAAGGGCTGTAGGCAGTGGCCAGCAGCAGGCCGGTGACGGCGAGGTTGGCGGCCAGGAGCAGCAGGATGACAAGTTTGCCCAGGTGCTTCATGCCGTGTTAGCGTTTGCTGGCGTCGAACAGGCTTTTCTTTTCTTCCGTGGTCAGGCTTTCGTAGCCCGACTTTTTCAGCTTGTCCAGGATGCGGTCTATTTCGTCGGCTTGTGCTTTCCGGCGTGCGTTGTAGTCATAGTCCTTTTGCCGTTCGTTGGCTCCGGCGCCGTAGTGCACCTTCATTTTCGGTTTGCGGGGACGGGGGCGGAAAAGGGTTGCCAGTGCGTCGGCGGCCTGGTTAATCCAGCGGGTGGGGTCGGTGCCCCTGCTCAGCCCGGCGGCAAACCACAGTCCGGCCAGTGCGCCGCCCAGGTGGGCGATGTGCCCGCCGGCGTTTTCGGAGGTGATGAACAGCACGTCCAGGCCGATGACAATCAGTGCCAGGTATTTCAGGCGGATGCTGCCGAGCAACAGCAGGCCGATGGGGTAGTTGGGCTCGCGATAGGCGGTGGCGGCCACGATGCCCAGCGCGGAGGCCGAAGCACCCAGCATGAAGGCGTAGTCTACCTGAAGTTGGAAGTAGGGGAAGATGTTATAGGCCAGCATGTAGAGCGCACCGCCGCAGATGCCGGCCAGCAGGTAGAGCCCCCGCAGGTGCTTGGACGAGAAGAATTGCAGGAAAAGGCCGCCGAACCAGTAGAGCCACAGCATGTTGAACAGCAGGTGCCAGAGGTTGGCGTGCAGAAACATGTAGGTCAGCACGGACCACGGTTGCCGGAGAAAGTTGGCGGGTGAGGCCGGCAGCTCGAACCATTGCAGGAAGTCTGTGGGCGGCATGTTGAACAGTTTCAGCACGATGCCCGTCAGCGCCACCAGCAAGAAGACGGCCACGTTGATATAGATGAGCCGGACGTGTATGCCGCCCCGGCGGAAGTTTTCTTTCAGGTCAGTTATAATAGTAGCCATTGTTTCCGTTGTTTTTCTTACGCCAGTAAAGTATCAGCAGGAAGCCGAATATCATGCCTCCCAGGTGTGCGAAATGAGCTACGTTGTCCGCAGCATTGTTGGCCAGTCCGGCATACAGCTCGATGACGGCATAGCCGATGACGAACCACTTGGCCTTGATGGGGAAGGGCAGGGGGAAGATGAACATCCGCTCGTTGGGGAACAACATGCCGAAGGCCAGGAGGATGCCGTAGACCGCGCCCGAGGCGCCCACGGTGCTGCTGTTCAGCGTCAGGTTCAGGTTGGCCAGGGCCGGGTCGACAAAGTTCTTGTATTCCCGCAGGGCGTTTGCCCCTTCGCGCATCACCGTTTCGACAGCTTCGGGCGGCAAGCCTGCTTGCAAAGTATAATAATGTATGCCGGTGACGGCCTCCTGGATGAGTCCCGCCCCGATGCCGCATACCATGTAGTAGAACAGGAACCGCTTCGGCCCCCATACTTGCTCGAGGATGCGCCCGAACATCCACACGGCAAACATGTTGAAAAACACGTGCAGGAAGCTGCCGTGCATGAACATGTAGGTGATGAGCTGCGCGGCGTTGAAGCGGTCGGACAGGATGAAGTGCAGCCCCAGGTAGTCGCCCAGGTCGATGCCGTAGCGTTCGGCGGCCAGCGTGGCCAGATACATCAGCGCGTTGATGATAAGCAGGTTCTTGGTGACAGTCGGTAGTGGATTCATAAAAGGTGGTTTGTCGTTCTCGGCGGCAAAAGTACGAATAAATTCTGTTCTACAACAGAAAAAGGCGGGCGGATTCCCGGAAAATCCGCTTTTTCACGTTTATTTTCACCGTTTTTATTTGATATTCAGAAATATTGCTTACTTTTGCCCTGAACAGCGTATGCAGGAAAGAGCCAGAGAGAGTGCAAGAGCCTGCTGCTTCCGTCGCATCTTTTTTTTAATACCAATATAGTTATGAATAAGTCAGATTTAATTAGTATCATGGCTGCCGAGGGCGGCATGTCGAAGGTAGTAGCCAAGAATGCGTTGGATGCGTTTATCGCAGCAGTAACGAAAGCAATGAAAGAAGGCGATAAAGTCGCTTTGGTCGGTTTCGGCACCTTCTCCGTGTCCGAGCGTGCAGAACGTAGCGGCATCAACCCCGTTACGAAGCAGCTCATCAAAATCCCGGCCAAGAAAGTGGTGAAATTCAAACCCGGCACAGATTTGACTATTGATTGATGACGATTCTGCTCGCGCAGAATAACAAGGCAGGCGTCCAAGTCCGTAACCCCTCGTCGGTTGCAGGCTTGGGCGTCTTTTTGTGCCCGTTCCCTTGCCTTGTTCCAAGTCCCGTCCCTTTGCCCGTCGGGGACTTGCTTCTTGTCCGTCGCGGCCCCGCTTCCTGTGCGCAAGAGCCCCCTTGCTTGAGCCGGCCTCTTGTGCCGGCGTCTCCGTAGCGCTGTGGCGCTTACTGGAAATCTGTACGTCTGGCACCGCAGGGCGGGCGGCGTTTTCTTCTATATATAAATAGGTGTGATGGCGTGAAGCAGTTTTTTCTTCCCTTTATCGGCACTTCGTGTGTGAACTCCCGTTGCGACGGCGATGGCAAGTATTTTTTATGCAAATTAGTCATTTTTGTCCTCCATATTCTTTGTGTATAAAATAAAAATACTTTATCTTTGTAACCTGATTACCGTTGAACGGTTATCCTGATAGAAGCAAACAAAAGAAACGAAGGCAAAAATCCGCGGGTAAAATGCGGACAGATTGCCGACAAACAAACGTTTTTATACATGAAATTCAGAAGGCAAATATGGCTATGGTGTCTATTGTGCTGTCTGACGGCGAACGCTCAAAAGGTAGCAGTAAAAACGAATCTGCTTTACGACTTCACTGCCACGGCTAATCTTGGCGTTGAATGGGGCGTAACACCGCATTGGACGATAGACCTTTCCGCTAACTACAACGGATGGACTTTTGGAGAAAACAAGAAGTGGAAGCATTGGCTTCTGCAGCCTGAAGCACGCTATTGGCTGTGCGAACGCTTCAACGGCCATTTCGTGGGGGCACATTTGTTGGGTGGCACATACAATCTGGGCAACCTCGACATGAACTTCAAACTTTTCGGCACCGACTTCGGGCAACTTAAGGACTACCGCTTCGAAGGATGGATGATGGGTGCCGGACTCACCTACGGTTATCACTGGATACTTTCCCGCCGGTGGAGCATCGAAGCCGCCATCGGCATAGGCTATGTCTATTCGCAGGCCGACAAATACGAGTGTCCCCATTGTGGCGACAAACTGGAAGAAGACCGCAAACACCACTACTTCGGGCCCACCAAGGCGGCTGTTAACCTGATTTATGCTTTTTAATCTGAGAGGGGGAACTGCAACATGAAAACAATCCGTCATATACTTCATTTCAATCACACGGCTGCATCCTTGCGTTTGGCCTGTCTCGTCACCCTCTGTCTGGCTGCCATACTTTCTGCCGGCGCCCAGCAACGATTGCAGAGTGGCGCACGGGCTGCCGATATCTGTATTGACCGCCTGCGCGACAGCGTCCTGGTCAGCCTCCGGCTGGACATCGACAGCCTGTCGGTGCGCAGCAATCGGGCAGTGGTACTGATGCCCTATCTGAAGAACAATAGTCGTGAATGGCTCCTGCCCTCCGTCGAGGTGGTGGGGCGTAAACATGCCCTGTATGCCGAGCGCAACGGCGGCAGCATCTATGCCGATGCCGACACACGCATTGTGACGAAGCAAAAAGGTGACAATCTGCCGGTGGAATACCGCGCCGTGCTACCCTATACCGACGGCATGGGCACGCTGCAACTTTGCTTCCGCGAAGACCTCTGCGGTTGCGGTGAACGCGACCGCTTGGCGGAGACCCATCAGCCTTTGGCACAAGCCGATGTAGACTTTCATCCCGTCCTGGCCTATCTGGCCCCGAAGGCCGAGGCTGTCAAAGCACGTTGCCTCAGCGGAGAGGCCTATCTGGACTTTCCTGTGAACCGTACTGAAATTCATCCCGACTACCGGCGGAATCCCGCCGAGTTGGGCAAGATACGTGCCACCATCGACACCGTGCGCCGCAACCCGAAAGACTATCGCATCACCCGCATCTCTTTGCGTGGTTATGCCTCGCCCGAAGGTACTTACGCCCTCAACACCCGCTTGTCGAGCGGGCGTACGGAAGCCGTACGTCGCTACCTGGTCGATTGTTACGACTTTGCCGACACACTCTTCGCTCTCTCCCACGAGCCCGAGAACTGGGCCGGCCTGCGCCGCTACGTCGAACAAAGCGGCCTGCGCGATAAGAATGACATCCTGGCCTTGATAGACCGCACCGACTTGCAGCCCGATGCCAAAGAACTCGAGTTGCGTACCCGCCATCCGCAGTCCTACCGCCTTCTGCTGCAAGAGTGTTATCCCGGGCTGCGCCGCACGGACTATCGCGTGGACTACGTCATCCGGGGCTTCGACGTCGAGGAGGCCAAAGCACTGGTGCGCACCCGCCCGCAAGACCTCAGCCTGCAGGAACTCTTCCTCGTGGCGCAGACCTACCGGCCGGGCAGCGCAGACTTCAAACAAGTGTTTGATGTGGCCGTGCGCATGTACCCTGCCGACCCTGTGGCCAACCTCAATGCCGCCAACGCCTTGCTCGAACAGCGTCTGCCCGAACAAGCCTTGCGCTATTTAGACCTGGTTCCCGCGTGTCCCGAAGCCCAAAACGCCCGGGCCGTCGCGCTTATCCTGCTCCGCCGCTACGACGAAGCCCTGCCCCTGCTGCAAGCCGCTTCTTCGGCCGGACTGCAAGCCGCCAAAACAAACATTCGGATACTTCAATTAAACGATAACCAATAATACGTAACACTTATGAAAGCTAAATTTTTATGGGCAAGTCTGTTGCTCTTTGCCGGAATCACGGCATGTACAGACGATGCAATTGAAACCCAAACGGGCAACAGCTCCAAGGGAGAGGGAACACCTGGGTATTTGACTATCTCGTTCACGGCAAACGGGGGAGCAAGTACGCGCGCAAACGGAGATACAGATGGCTCAGCGGAGGATAGCGAGCATGAAAGCGCAGGCATTGACGGAGAAGCCACCGTCAAGAACGCCTTGGTAGTTATTGCTCCCGTGTCGGAAGCTGCCGATGCCTTCGGCTACGCCAAACTCTATACAATGAAAGAGTCTACCCCGACTCCTCCTGCCGAAGATGAAGGCGATTTCGAATTGATAGACGAGGACACTAAAACATACGGCAACTCCGAACCTATCGAAGTGCGGACGGGCGAGTACAACATCTTGGTAGTCATTAACCCGGCCACAGAATTAACATCCACTACTTATCTGGATGCCACGACCATGGAGCAGAAAACAACAGCCACGGTGAAGGAACTTTACAACAAAATTCTGACCGGGGCATACAGCTATACGACTACGGACAACTATACCGACGCTGCCAACAGCATCGGCATGGGTGTAGGTTACACAACCAAAGACACTCCTGGCACTAACGGTCCTTGCTTTATGATGGCCAACAAAGAGGCATCCCACATCACAGTAAACGCCAGCCATACGCCGGACAACCCCGCTGAAGCAACCGTAACCGTGGAGCGTGTACTCTCGAAAATCACCTTCCGCGAAAAGGCAGAATCAGGTGGTACGGCAGCAAACGCCTATCCCGTGACGGTGAACCTCGGCACCGCGCCCGCCATCACAAAATATGCGGTAGTACAGAAGACCACTCCTCCCGAAGCAACATATACAGAGGACGACGTATTCATCGTGAACCAAGCTACTGACCTGGCAGGCGAAACGGTTTATGCTTCCTATAAGGCAGCAGACGGATCGCTGGATAAGGTCTACAAGACTGTGAAGGATGGCGACCAGGACAAAACTGAAAGCATAGAGATTGATGGAGAGTCTACCGACTGCCTGGTGGTAGTGGAATGTACAGCCAACACTTTGGACGATTACAACGAGGCAGTAGACAAGAGTAACATCTACGCCACTGCAGATACCAGTGCTCCTTCCGTCGACTTGGTATTCGACCCGGATGCAGAAGTAGAAAAGGAAACCTGGTACGTTCAACTGGAAGGATACGCCTTAGTCAACCTTGGCAAGACTGTCAATTACGTGCGCCATACCATTGGCGTGAACGGCGGCGTAAGCAGCCCCTTCGGCACACTGAGCAATAACAACTACCTCTGGACGCCCAACTGGGAAGCCAAGAACAGGACAGACATCGGCAGCTCCAACATTACGGTTGATAACGATTGGTTCTATAACAAACTTTCTGACGTCTCCGAAGAAAGCAAGACACTGGCTGTTAGCAGTGGCGATATCAACTGGCAGAGCGCCAAATTCTTCAAATCTTTCACCACTTTGATTGACGATGGCAGCACGGTGGAAGGCAATGACCACTATGAAGACGATCCCAAACTCCCCACTGTCGGCAAGCTGATGACTTACTGCTTCGAGAACTCCACAGATCAGTTGCACCAGGTACACGGCCTGAGCACAGGTATCTCCTTCGTGGGTCGCATCTACAAGAACGCTGCCTGCACCGAGCCTATTGATAAACTTTATCTCTATGCCGGACACAACTACACGTCCTTGCAGCAGATTGCTGAAGCCTACGGACAAAACACACCGCAAGCCATCAAGAACTTGATAGCAGGCACTACCCCAGAGACGAAAGAGAACTTGGAAGCAGCAGGCATTACGCTCTACAACGGCAACACCTGCTACTACTATACAACGGAAATCAAGCACTTCGACAACGGCAACGACAACGAACTTGGCGTGAACGAGTTCATCATCATGCGTAACAACATTTACTCGCTGTCTGTTACGACCATCAAGGAAATCGGTGCCCCATTCGTAGACCCGACGCCTAACACGCCGAACGAAACAGTCGAGGCTGCTTTGGACATCCGCGTCACGCTTGTTCCTTGGATCGTCCGCTACAACGACATCGAGTTCTAACAACCACAGCCCCGTCTCACGGGTGTGCCTGAACAGCTCCCTGCGGTGAGCAATCCGCTCGCTCCCTATCGAGCAAGTCGCTCGCTCCCTATCGAGCAAGTCGCTCGCTTACTATCGAGCGACTTGCTCGCCGGAGAGCCCCGATTCAGGCACACCCGCCGGGTGCGGGCTTACCAAGCACAGAAATTCTTCATTATTCACTTTTCATTCTTCATTCAGTTACTTATGCGATTGCTTTGCTCCATACTCCACTCTGCCTGCCCGCTCGTACTGCTTGCGGTGCTCCTGCCTTGGCTTTCTTCGTGTGAACCTATCTGGGACGACGAAGACTGCGGCACCGAGTATCGGGTAAAGTTCAAGTACGACTACAACATGCTCTACACCGACGCCTTTGCCACGCAAGTACACTCCGTCACACTCTACGCTTTCGATGATGACGGCTGCCTGGTCTTCCAGCGCAGCGAGCAAGGCGAAGCACTGGCCCGCGACGGATATAGCATGGTGCTCGACGTAGATCCCGGACAATACCACCTGGTCGCTTGGGCCGGTCTGTTCGAGGGCGAGGGATTCACCGTCCCCACGCTGGTCGAAGGCCAATCCACCATCGACGACCTCTATTGCCGCATCAACCGCGAAGAACAACTGCTCCGCGACCGCCCAGTGGAGGCTGTGGACTACCGTCTGCAAACCTTGTGGCACGGCTACCTGCCCGCGCAGACCGTGACCCGCGCCGCCAGCCGTACGGAATACCTCACCGTGCCCCTGACCCGCGACACTCATACGCTCCGCATCATCCTCCAACAGATGTCGGGGGAAGCGATGGACGCGTCTCTCTTTGAAATCTCCGTGACCGACCGCAACGGCCTCATGCGCTACGACAACACGCTCGACCCTGCCGACGGCACGCTGACATACCTCCCCTACTACCAGCAGGGGGGCTCGGCAGACATAGAAGGCTCCGGTGAAGAAGGAGTACTGAACATGTGCGTCGCCGAAATGACCGTAGGACGCCTCATGGCCGATGCCGATACCCGTCTTACCGTCACCCGTCGTGACAACGGCGACACGGTTCTCTCCATCCCTCTCATCAGCTACCTGGAGCTGTGCCGCACCGTGGCCAACTACAACATGCCCCTGCAAGAGTACCTGGACCGCGAGGACACCTTCGCCATGACCTTCTTCCTCGACGAGAACAACGCCTGGATTAACACCCAAGTCATCATTAACGACTGGATTGTGCGCTTCAACGATATAAATCCCTGAATGTAATGCCACTGCACCGTCTGTTACATATCGCCCCCTGCTTCCTGCTCCTGCTTGCCGTCTTCTGCGCCTGCACGGAAGAAGAAGTCGTACCTGTAGCCCCGACCCGTACGCTGACGGTAGACCTTGGCATCACCTTGACCCGCGCCGCCCAAGGCACGTCCATCGGCGACGGCAGCCAGCCCAACGACCTGCAGCTCTGGATCTTCGACCAGGACAATCGCCTCTTGGACTACGCCGCTATAACCGATGCCAACGACCTCTTCTTCTCCGGCTCCGATGCCCTGGGCGAACTGGTGAACACCATCCAGCGCATCGTGGAAGTAGAAAGCACCGTCACCGCCCTCCATGTCCATGTGGTGCTCAACGGCGTAAGCTCCGGATTGAAGCTGGATGAAACTTCCACGCCCGACAACATTGCGCAAGCTACCTTCTCCCTGCCTACCGGCGACCAAACATGGACAGGCGACAACACCGTGCCCATCTACGGAGATGCAGAACGTACGATTGACGGTTACCAAAAGGAGTATTCCCTGACCGTCAAAGCCAATCGCGCGGTGGGCAAGCTGGAGTTGCTCTTTACCAAAGACAGCGAGTCGGGCTATCTACAGATAAACAAGGTGGAACTGACGCACTTGCCCGAAGAAGGCTATCTGGCCAAATCGCCCGAATCGGTCACTATCAGTTCTTCAGAAAGCATTGTCTTGTTTGAAGGAACAACAGAAATCACCGACTACCTGCCCCAAAATGCCGCTTCTCTTGGCGATTTCAGCCGATACGAAAGCAGTTTTCACAGCCTGACCGCCGACTACCTGCTGGAGAATCCCCAGGGGAAAAACTGGTCAGGAGACGGCAACCAAGACTGGACATACCCCTCCACCCCCGAAGCCGAGGAGAACGGCTATCTCCTGACCGTGCACTACCAGACCTCTGCCGGTGGCACGGAGAAGACCCAAGCCATCTATCTCCCCAAGATTGTGCGCAACGAGTGGAACAAAATCTTTGCCCGCGTCAAGAGCGACGGTTACGAACTCCAACTGCACGTCGTGGACTGGGAAGTAGAAGACATAGAGGTGAACTTCGAGGACAACTTGAGCTATACCAGTGGGGGATGGGATGAAGAAACCATTATCGGCTATTTGGATGCAGAGAAAACCCGCGTACACGTCAATCCCGATGAAACGGCCGTGTTGCGCTTCACCATACAGACCCCCAATACAGCCACTTGGCGCGCACAGTTGGTAGGGGCAGACATCAATGCCTTCGAGTTTGTGGGCGAACATTCGGGCAATGCCTATGGTGCAGACGGTCAGCCTGTGGAACAACAGATTCAGGTCAGGGTAACCAATCCGGAAAGCGACAGCTCATTTGAAGTGCAACTGCAAGTCTTCGCCACCATTGGCGGTATAGATTATGAATTGGATTTGACCAACAGGGATGACGGCACTGTCAGCCCCGACGAAGGCATCGTGCAACGCTTTACCCTGATACAAAGCCGTTAGTCAATAAACGAAAAGAAGCAAAGACATGAAGCAAACGATACGACACATATTACCTCTCCTCTTCCTTCTCCCGCTGTTCTGCGCATGCCAAGAAGAGTTGCCCTTCGCCCCGGAGGCAGACGGCCATTATCTGTCCCTGTCCCTTGCCACGCAGGCCAATACCCGTGCTACGGAGGCAGGCGAAGATAGCTTCAACGAAAACAAGATAGAGCGGGCGGATGTGTATTTCTTCAATACCACTGACGTAACTTCTCCTTGTATCTATGCCCAACTGGGCCTGCGCCCCACGCCTGTATCGGGCAGCCCAACGGACTATACCCTGCAAGTGCCGTTGGACAAAACCATCCTCTCCGAAGGCACGAAGTACTACGTCTACGTCGTGGCCAACCATGACTTCAATTATACAGGAGAAACGGCGAAAGGCGTCACCTTGGGAACAATTAATAAGCAACAAACCATCACCACCCAATGGAAGACCGGCTACCGCTCCGACGGTACGGCCGAAGATAACGTGGAAAATGTCAAGGAGCCTTTCCTCGTGATGGACGGAGGAAAGGATATCACCATCCAATCCCAACCGACAACCTCGGAAACCATCGAAATGACCCGCGCCATGGCCAAAGTGACACTTTCCGCTTCCATGGAAAAAACCATAGAATCCAACGGCCTGACCTATACTCCTATGCCAAGCAGGATGTTTACTACCTTGGTCTATGCTGTGCGGCGCACCAATCTGGCTGGTGACTATACAGTCAATGCTACGCAAGATTACATCACCCGTATGCGCCGCAACTATAACGAGACGCCTGCCGACGTAACCGTGAATGGAGAACAGCGCAAACGCTACTCCCAGGTCGCCCCCTTCTACTCCTATCCCAATCCGGAGAACACAACCGACAGGAGAGATTCCTACCTCATTCTCTGCGTGCCCTGGATGGCAAAGGCAGACGGAGGCCCTTCTTACCAAGCCATGAACTATTACTACCGTGTACCCATCACCGGCAGCGAAGCCCTCGCCTTGTTGGAGCGTAACCACTACTACAAGATAAACGTGCACATCGGCGTGTTGGGCAGCCTGAACCCCAACGAAGCCGTGGAACTGGAAGCCAACTTCGAAATCATGAACTGGTTTGAAGCAGGCATTGATGCCGACATCAATCAATACCAGTACCTCGTGCTCGACGAATACAGTTCTGTGATGAACAATGTGGACGAAATCAGGATGCCGTATATTAGTAGCAGTCAGTTGAAAATGAAAGGAGACAACCAAGGGGATACTGAATATACGCGGATAGTGAGTGTATCTTATCCTGTTTATTATGATAGGACTTCACCATCAACAGGTTATACGTCAACAAAAACATTAACAGACCCAGAAGAAATAGAGAATGAAGGATTCTCTCTGGC
>DXCK01000040.1 GCA_019116045.1 Candidatus Bacteroides merdipullorum
GTAAACATAGACTAACAAATATCATAGGTAAAAGATGGGCTATGACAGCAGCTTTGACAGGATTGTTTTCGGTCAGTACATGGGCCAACGAAACAGTCAGTATGCCGACACTTGACAGCGGAAACACAGCATGGATGATTACGTCCACCGTGTTGGTACTGCTTATGTCCATCCCAGGCATAGCACTGTTTTACGGGGGATTGGTCAGACAGAAAAACGTACTGAGCATCATTATGCAGACAATGGTCATTGTAGGTATTGTCAGCATCTTATGGGTAGCCATCGGCTACACATGGGTGTTCGGTTCGGGGTTCAAGGAATCGGGCAATCCGTTGTTCTGCATCATAGGCGGATTTGAAAAGGTATTCTTGAACAACATTACAACGTCGACACTGACGACGGGCAACATTCCAGAGTTGGTTTTCGTCATGTTCCAATGTATGTTTGCCCTGATAACGCCGGCGTTGATACTGGGTGCTTTCGCTGAACGCATCAAGTTCAAAGGTTATATGGTATTCATCGTATTATGGGTGATACTGGCCTATTTTCCAATGGCACACTGGGTGTGGGGTGGAGGCTTCTTGCAAGAAATGGGAGCAATCGACTTTGCAGGAGGTACCGTGGTCCACATCAATGCCGGCATCTCTGCATTGGTAATGGCTCTGCTGATTGGCAAACGGGAAGACTATAAAGTGGGTCATCCTATCACGCCGCACAACATCACTTTTGTCTTCCTGGGCATGTCATTCCTATGGTTGGGATGGTTTGGATTCAACGCTGGCAGCGGCCTTAACGCTGACGGTATTGCCGCCAATGCATTTCTGGTAACTCACATCGCAACGGCCACGGCAGCCATGACATGGATGGCCATTGAATGGATATTTAACAAGAAACCGACTACCGTGGGAGCATGTACGGGAGCCGTGGCCGGACTGGTGGCCATCACTCCGGCGGCAGGTTCCACTGACCTTCTGGGTGCTTTCTGTATCGGATTAATTACAACCGTGATTTGCTTCCTGATGGTGGCCGTGATTAAGCCTAAATATAAGTATGACGACGCATTGGATGCTTTCGGCGTGCATGGCATCGGCGGTGTGGTAGGTTCGATACTGACCGGCGTGTTTGCCACTCGCATTATTACAGGTGAAGGCGGAGCTGAAGGCGCACTTTACGGTGACTGGCATCAACTATGGGTACAGGTGCTGACAACGGTCGTTTCGATTGCGTTCAGCGCTGTCGTTACTTTCATCCTTTACAAAGTGGTCGATGCGTTGGTGGGCATAAGGGTAGACAGACGAGTGGAGGAAGAAGGCTTGGACATCTACGAACACGGAGAATCGGCATACAATTAATTATTCTTTTTATAGTCAGCTAAAGTTATGTGTGGTATAGTTTCTATTTTCAACATCAAGCAACAGACGTTTGCGCTGAGGCAAAAAGCCTTGCAGATGAGCGGTAAGATCCGCCATCGCGGCCCCGACTGGAGCGGTATCTATTGTGGCGGCAGTGCCATACTTGCCCACGAGCGCCTGGCCATTGTCGACCCGCAATCGGGCAAACAGCCGCTTTTCAGTCCAGACAAGAAGCTGATATTGGCTGTGAACGGCGAGATTTACAATCACCAGGACATCCGACGGTGCTACGCCGGAAGATACAACTTCCTGACAGGAAGCGATTGTGAAGTCATTCTGGCACTCTATCGCGAGAAAGGAGACAAGTTTCTGGACGACCTGAACGGTATATTTGCCTTTGCCCTGTATGATGCCGAACACGATGATTACCTCATAGCCCGCGACCCGATAGGAGTCATCCCCTTGTATTATGGATACGACCGCGACGGGTTGCTCTATGTGGCCAGCGAACTGAAAGCCCTCGAAGGCCAATGCGACAGGTATGAGCCTTTCCCTCCGGGGCATCTCATGACCGCTCACGATAAGGGTCCACGAAGATACTACGAAAGGGACTGGTTCTGCTACGACAACGTAAAGGACAACGATGCGGACGAGAACCGGCTGCGCCAATCACTCGAGGCAGCCGTCAGGCGGCAGATGATGAGCGACGTCCCCTACGGGGTCTTGCTGAGCGGCGGACTGGATTCTTCCATCATCAGTGCCGTGGCACAGAAGTATGCCCAGAACCGCATAGAGACCGGGGGGCGCGAAGCTGCCTGGTGGCCCCGGCTACATTCGTTTGCCATTGGTTTGCACGGAGCGCCGGACTTGGCGAAGGCTGCCGTCGTGGCCGAGCACATCGGCACGGTGCATCACGAGATAAACTATACCATACAAGAGGGGCTCGATGCCTTGAGCGATGTCGTCTACTTTACGGAAACGTATGACATAACCACCGTAAGGGCTTCCACACCCATGTACCTGCTGGCACGAGTGATAAAGAGCATGGGCATCAAGATGGTGCTTTCGGGCGAAGGTGCCGACGAAATATTCGGCGGCTATCTTTACTTCCACAAGGCACCGTCGGCCCGGGCTTTCCACGAAGAGACGGTGCGCAAGCTGTCCAAGTTGCACTTATACGACTGCCTGCGTGCCAACAAAAGCCTTGCTGCCTGGGGCGTCGAAGGGCGAGTGCCTTTTCTGGACACAGAGTTTCTGGATGTGGCCATGCGCCTTAACCCTCAGGCCAAGATGTGCCCCGGGGCAACGATGGAGAAGAAGATACTGCGCAAGGCCTTTGCCGATTTATTGCCGACAGAAGTGGCATGGCGGCAGAAAGAGCAATTCTCGGACGGCGTGGGCTATTCATGGATTGATACACTGAAACGCATCACGGCCGACAGCGTGAGCGATGACGAGATGGCACACGCAGCCGAGCGCTTCCCCATCAATCCCCCGCGGAACAAGGAGGAATACTACTATCGGTCGCTATTCGCCAGCCACTTTCCAAGCGACAGCGCAGCCGCCTGCGTGCCCAGCGTGCCCAGCGTGGCGTGCAGCACGGCAGAAGCCCTGGCATGGGACAAGACATTCAGCCAGATGAACGAGCCTAGCGGACGTGCCGTCAGCGGCATACACGAACAGGCATACTGACACAAGCGGAGAACTGCTTCCGCACAGCAACGAAGAGTAAGTACAACAAGAAGAAACAACCCATTGTAATGAGTATCTGTAAGGTATCGTTGGAAGTCACCGTGCATGGCGTTGGCCAGTCACGTACAGATGTGATGAATAATACAGGATGATTCAGCAAATCATATACGATGATTCCATAAATCATATATGATGATTATAGGAATCATATACGATGATTTCATGACAGCCACGTACATGCACGACGGTAATCCACGGACAGGGGAAGCCATTCCTAACGAATACATGCAGATATTCATCCTATTAAACAGAAACAATTATGAAAGGTATCAAAAGACAAGCCATCATCCTGATGATGACATGCGTGGCCACACTCACGGCTCATGCACAAGACAGAATAGAAGCGAACGTACAAGCCGATTTAGTAAACCAATACATCTGGCGCGGACAAGAACTGGGCGATATCAGCCTGCAACCCTCACTCGGATTGTCATACAAAGGATTGTCACTGACTGCCTGGGGAAACGTGGGACTGTCTGACTCCGACGACACCAAGGAGTTCGACTTGACCCTCGGCTATAGCATCGGCCGCTTCAACATAGGCATCACAGATTATTGGTTCAACTCGCCCAACGAACGCTATTTCTGCTACGGAGCCCACAGCACCTCGCACGTCTTCGAAGCCAACGTGGGCTATGACTTCGGCCCCGTCAGCCTGCAATGGTACACGAACTTCGCCGGAAACGACGGAGTCAATGCCGACGGCAAACGCAGCTACTCATCCTATTTCGAAGCAAGCGCGCCATTCCGCCTGGGAGGTTGCGACTGGACAGCCACAGTCGGAGCAGTGCCCTATGCCACCAGCTTTTACGCAGAGGCAAACGGATTTGCCGTCACAAACGTCTCCCTCAAAGCAACCAAAGACATCCAGGTGACAAAGAGCTTCAGCATCCCCCTGTTTGCAGGCGTAGCGGTCAACCCCAGCACAGAAAAAGCCTACCTGCTATGCGGATTCACCCTGCGCCCCTGACACCACGAGACAGCCCCCAAACAAGAACATTTTAACAACCAATCAATAACACAAAAATGACCAACTTAAGATTCAAAGTCGTAGAAAGCGCTTTCCAGAAAAAGCCTTTGGAAGTGACAGTCCCCACCGAGCGTCCTTCCGAATATTTCGGTAAGAACGTATTCACCCGGGCAAAGATGTACAAGTATTTGCAGCCATCGGTCTACAACACGCTGATAGACGTGATTGACAACGGCTCGTGCCTGGACCGCTCGATAGCAGATGCCGTGGCAGCAGGCATGAAACAATGGGCGGAAGAAAATGGAGTGACCCATTACACACACTGGTTCCAGCCACTGACCGAAGGCACAGCCGAAAAGCATGACGCCTTTATCGAACACGACGGCAAGGGAGGAATGATTGAAGAGTTCTCCGGCAAGCTGCTCGTACAACAGGAACCAGACGCCAGCTCATTCCCCAACGGAGGCATACGCAACACGTTTGAAGCACGCGGATACTCGGCATGGGACCCGACATCACCCGTTTTCATCATGGACGACACGCTTTGCATCCCGACCATCTTCATTTCATACACAGGCGAAGCGTTGGACTACAAGGCACCGTTGTTGCGTGCACTGCACGCAGTCAATGTAGCAGCGACAGACGTGTGCCATTACTTTGACGAGAAGGTGAAGAAAGTGACCAGCAACCTGGGATGGGAGCAAGAATACTTCCTTGTAGACGAAGGATTGTATGGCGCACGCCCGGACCTGATGCTGACAGGACGCACGCTGATGGGACATGACTCTGCCAAGAACCAGCAACTGGAAGACCACTACTTCGGAACCATCCCAGACCGCGTACAGGCTTTCATGAAGGAGCTGGAAATACAAGCGCTGGAATTAGCCATCCCGTGCAAGACACGACACAACGAAGTGGCGCCCAACCAGTTCGAGATAGCTCCTATCTTCGAAGAGACCAACCTGGCCGTAGACCACAACATGCTGCTGATGTCTTTGATGAAGAAGGTGGCCAGGAAACACGGCTTCCGGGTACTGCTGCACGAGAAACCTTTCGCCGGCATCAACGGTTCGGGCAAACACAACAACTGGAGTTTGAGCACGGACACAGGCGTGTTGCTGCATGCCCCGGGCAAGACGGCAGAAGAGAACCTGCGGTTTGTCACCTTCATTGTCGAGACGCTGATGGGCGTATACAAGCACAACGGATTGCTGAAGGCCAGCATCATGAGCGCCACCAATGCCCACCGTCTGGGTGCCAATGAAGCACCGCCTGCCATTATTTCGTCGTTCCTGGGCAAGCAACTGTCCGAGCTGCTGGACCATATTGAAAAGAGCGACAAGGAAGACCTGCTCAATGTGGCTGGCAAACAGGGCATGAAGCTTGACATCCCCGAGATACCGGAATTGCTCATCGACAATACGGACCGCAACCGCACGTCGCCGTTTGCCTTCACCGGCAACCGCTTCGAGTTCCGGGCAGTGGGCAGTGAAGCCAACTGTGCTTCGGCCATGATTGCCCTGAACACTGCCGTGGCCGAGGCTTTGACCGAGTTCAAGCAGCGGGTAGACGTGCTCATCGCGAGGGGACAGGAGACGGCCGATGCCATCATCGACGTCTTGCGCGAGGACATCAAGGCATGCAAGCCGGTGCGTTTCGACGGCAACGGGTATTCGGAAGAATGGGTCGAAGAGGCACGCAAGCGCGGACTGGATTGCGAGACAAGTTGCCCAGTCATCTTCGACAACTACTTGACAGAGTCGTCCGTGCGAATGTTCGAACGCATGAACGTCATGACCCGCAAGGAGCTGGAGGCACGCAACGAGGTGAAATGGGACACATACACGAAGCGCATCCAGATAGAGGCGCGCGTGATGGGCGACATCACGATGAACCACATCGTGCCTGTGGCCACCCATTATCAAAGCCTCTTGGCGGAGAACGTGCAACACATGCGCCAGATTTTCCCAACGGACAAGGCCGACAAGCTTTGCGAACGGAACATGAAACTGATTGAGGAGATTGGAGAACGCACACGGCTGATTGAGACCGGCGTGGAGGAATTGGTCAATGCACGCAAAGTGGCCAACAAGATAACAAGCGAACGCGAAAAGGCCATCGCTTACCACGACAACGTAGCTCCCAAGATGGGGGTCATACGTTACCAGATAGACAAACTGGAATTGATCGTGGCCGACGAGCTGTGGACCCTGCCCAAATACCGCGAATTGCTGTTCATCCGATAAAGCATTTCCCCAACAAAATCAATAGGTGTTTTTATGACTATGCGTGTATAGAGTACATCGCGTTGACTTTAGCTGCATAAAGTCGGGCGCGGGAGGGCTGTGAAGCCGTACCCGCGCCTTCTTTTTTATCCTTGCGCCCCAACCATGCCATTTCCATACCGTACAATAGAAGGATAAGAATGGTTCCGTACCATTCCTAGAATCGTTCCGTACCATTCCTAGAATCATTCCGTACCATTCCCAGAATCGTTCCGTACCATTCCCAAGGCCGTCTATACCTCGTCCAGAAACCCTGCAAGGCCATCGCCCGAACGACCTGCCGGCACCCCTGGCCCGCACACTCCCCGTCTTTAAGAAAACCCGGGAGAAAACCAAACAGCCGACACAAGAAAATCCGGAAAAACAGGAACAAATAACAGATTGAAACCAAACAAGACATATTTACTTATAAAAAGAAATTATCACAACCATAAATAAGACAAACTGAAACACACACGGAGCACACCCTCAAAAAAACGTCACGAAGGACGAACAATAATAGGTCAGACTGAAAGCAATTTTATACTTTTGCAATCAAATTGACGTAAACAAGTAGAATAATCAAATCAAATGAAACTAAATATGAGAAAAGGATTATACAATGACAACTACGAGCACGACGCATGCGGCGTCGGGATGGTCGTCAACATCCACGGCAACAAAAGCCACGAACTGGTGGACAACGCGCTGAAAGTCCTCGAGAACATGCGCCACCGTGGCGCAGAAGGAGCCGACAACAAGACAGGCGACGGTGCCGGCATCCTGCTGCAAATCCCCCACGAGTTCATCCTCCTCCAAGGCATCCCCGTGCCCGAAAAAGGCAAATACGGTACCGGATTACTGCTACTGCCCAAAGACCCGGCACGACAGCAAGACATCCTGAGCATCATGATAGAAGAAATAGAACGCGAAAGCCTGTCGCTGATGCACCTGCGCAACGTACCCACCAACCCCTCTTGCCTGGGCGAAACCGCCCTGGCCAGCGAACCCGACATCAAACAGATATTCGTCACAGGCGTCACCGACGACAAAGTGCCAACATTCGAACGCACACTCTACCTCATCCGCAAGCGCATCGAACGACGCATCCACGACGCCGACTTCTACATCTGTTCCCTCTCGTCCAGGAACATCGTCTATAAAGGCATGCTCTCCAGCCTGCAACTCCGGCAATACTTCCCCGACCTGACCAACAAATACTTCACCAGCGGCCTGGCCTTGGTCCACTCGCGTTTCTCCACCAACACCTTCCCCACCTGGAGCCTCGCACAACCCTTCCGACTGCTGTGCCACAACGGTGAAATCAACACCATACGCGGCAACCGGGGATGGATGCAAGCCCGCGAAAGCGTGCTAAACTCCGAAACACTGGGCAACATCAAAGACATATCCCCCATCGTGCAGCCCGGCATGAGCGACTCTGCCAGCCTCGACAACGTATTCGAATTTTTCGTCATGTCAGGGCTCTCACTGCCACATGCCATGGCCCTGATGGTACCCGAAAGCTTCAACGACAAAAACCCCATATCCGAAGACCTGAAAGCATTCTACGAATACCACTCCATCCTGATGGAACCCTGGGACGGACCGGCAGCCCTGCTATTCAGCGACGGTCGCTATGCCGGCGGCATGCTCGACCGCAACGGCTTGCGCCCGGCCCGCTACACCATCACCAAGAACGACCTGATGGTAGTTGCCTCGGAAGTAGGCGTCATGGACTTCGACCCCTCAGAAATAGCCGAAAAAGGACGCCTGCAACCTGGCAAAATACTATTGATAGACACCCAGGAAGGCAAGATTTATTATGACGGAGAAATCAAAGAGCAGCTTGCAAGCGAGCATCCTTACCGCCAGTGGCTCTCTACGAATTGCATCCAACTGGAAAAACTGAAAAGCGGCCGGAAAGTCAGCAATGCCGTACCCGACCTCGTGCGTCACGAACTCATGTTTGGATTCGGCGCTGAAGACATTGACAACACCATCGTGCCCATGTGCGTCAACGGACAAGAGCCCACAGCAGCCATGGGAAACGACACGCCACTGGCCGTATTCAGCGAACGCCCACAACCGTTGTTCAACTACTTCCGCCAACAGTTCGCCCAAGTCACCAATCCCGCCATCGACTCCATCCGGGAAAACCTCGTCATGTCACTGACCGAATACATCGGCCGTGTGGGCTCCGGCATACTGCACCCCGACCAATCGAACTGCAAGATGGTGCGCCTCCCCCATCCCATTTTAACCAACACCCAACTGGACATCCTTTGCAATATTCGTTACAAAGGCTTCAACACCGTAAAACTGCCCATGCTTTTCGAATGTGCCAAAGGAGAAGAGGGATTGCGCACAGCCCTCAACGATTTGTGCAAAGAGGCGGCACGCAGCGTGGACGAAGGATATAACTACATCATCCTGTCCGACAAAGACATCGACGAAACACATGCCGCCATCCCTTCGCTGCTCGCAGTCAGTGCCGTACACCATTACCTCATTTCCGTCGGCAAACGTGTGCAGACAGCATTAATAGTGGAAAGCGGCGAAATCAAAGAAGCCATGCATGCCGCCCTCTTGCTAGGATATGGAGCCTCAGCACTGTGTCCATACATGGTGTTCGCCATACTTGATGATTTGGTAAAGCGCAAGAAAGTACAAGAAAACTACGAGACGGCCGAAGCCAACTACATCAAGGCTGTAAAGAAAGCTCTGCTTAAAATCATGGCAAAGATGGGCATCTCGACCATCCGTTCGTATCGTGGAGCCAAGATATTCGAGGCCATAGGATTGTCAGAGAGTCTTTTGAAAACTTATTTCGGCACCGACACATCAACCATTGGAGGCATCGGGCTCAAGGCCATCGCACGCGATGCCATAAGCATGCATGACGCCGGATTTGCCAAGACTACTTGCACCGACTTCCTGCCGAATCTCGGACAGTTCCATTTCCGTAAAGACGGCATACGCCATGCATGGAACCCGGAGAGCATAGCTACACTACAACTGGCCACACGCACAGGTGATTATCAGAAATTCAAGGAATTTACAAAGCTTGTGGACAATCAAAGCAACAAGATTTTTATCCGCGACTTCTTCGACTTTAAGCGTGCTGCTACCCCGATAGACATCAACGACGTAGAGCCTGTCGACTCGATAGTAAGGCATTTTGTTGCGGGTGCCATGAGCTTTGGCGCCTTGAGCAAGGAGGCACACGAGGCTATCACCTTGGCCATGAACAAACTGGGCAGCCGTTCGAACACAGGAGAGGGCGGCGAAGACAATGAACGTTTCCACTCGCAATTAGACGGAATATCTCTGTCCAGTAAAACCAAGCAAGTGGCTTCGGGACGTTTTGGCGTCACTACCGAGTATCTTGTAAATGCCGAAGAAATACAAATCAAGGTGGCACAAGGGGCTAAACCAGGCGAAGGAGGACAGTTGCCAGGCTTCAAGGTAGACAAAGTGATAGCCAAAACACGCCACTCCATCCCAGGCATTTCGCTTATCTCGCCACCCCCCCACCACGATATTTATTCCATAGAAGACCTCGCCCAATTAATCTTCGACCTGAAGAACGTCAACCCGAAAGCCTCTATCAGTGTGAAGCTCGTGGCTGAAAGTGGCGTAGGCACCATCGCTGCGGGTGTAGCAAAGGCCAAGGCAGACTTGATTGTAATATCGGGCGCTGAAGGTGGCACAGGAGCCAGCCCGGCATCAAGCATGCGTTTTGCCGGTATCTCTCCCGAAATCGGCATCAGTGAAACACAACAGACACTCGTCAAAAACGGGTTAAGAGGCCAAGTGCGCCTGCAAGTGGACGGACAGTTGAAGACCGGACGTGACATTATCATCATGTCTTTGCTCGGTGCTGAAGAATTTGGGTTCGGCACGTTGTTACTCATCGTACTGGGGTGCGTCATGATGCGTAAATGCAATTTAAATACTTGTCCACTCGGAGTGACGACCCAAAATCCGGAGCTTCGCAACCATTTCATGGGGAAATACGAATATATCGTCAACTATTTCAGGTTCCTGGCGCAAGAAGTAAGGGAATATCTGGCAGAAATGGGTTACAAGAGACTGAATGACATCGTAGGGCATACTGAACTGATACGGCAGAAGCCGGTGGAGAAAGACAGCAAGCCTGCGACACTTGACTTCAGCCGCCTGCTGTTTAAGGAAGAGGGGAAATGCCCGCTTTATTATACCAGCAGGCAGAAGCACGAGTTGGAGGGAGTGCTGGACCAGCAAATAATACGTTCGGCACAGCAGGCTGTCGAAGAATGCGATGAGGTGAACCTTGACTATGCCATCAAGAACACCGACCGCGCAGTAGGTGCAATGCTCAGTGGGTTGATAGCTGCCAGGCATGGTAGCAAAGCCTTGCCAGACTCTACCATAAACATTAAATTCAAAGGCAGTGCCGGTCAGAGTTTCGGGGCCTTCTTGGTGCAAGGCATCAGTTTCAAGCTCGAAGGAGAGACGAATGACTATTTCGCCAAGGGACTGAGCGGAGGACGGATTGCCATATTGCCGCCCGTACGGAGCAATTTCCATGCCGAAGACAATACCATTGCCGGCAACACGGGACTTTACGGGGCTACTTCCGGCGAGTTGTATGTCAACGGGAAAGTAGGCGAACGCTTTGCTGTACGCAACTCCGGAGCCATAGCCGTTGTCGAAGGTGCTGGCGACCATTGTTGTGAATACATGACCGGCGGACGCGTAGTAGTCCTCGGAGAGACGGGACGCAATTTCGCCGCAGGTATGAGCGGAGGAGTTGCTTATGTGTGGGACAAAAAACATAACTTCGATTACTTCTGCAACATGGACATGGTGGAAATCAATCTTGTCGAGGAAAGTTCGTATCGCAAGGAACTGCACGAACTGGTACGCCAACACTACCTGTACACCGGCTCGAAACTGGCCCGCCAGATGCTGGATGATTGGGGACGATACGTAGAAGACTTCATACAGGTTGTACCCATCGAATACAAACGCGTGTTGCAAGAAGAACAAGTAAAGAAGCTACAACAGAAGATTGCCGACATGCAAAGAGATTATTAAACAAATGTAAGAACACTTTTTTTCTTATACTTACTATGGGAGATCCAAAAGCATTTTTGACCATACACCGCAAAGAGGCGGGATACAGGCCGGTACACGACCGGATACACGACTTCGGCGAAGTGGAACAAACGTTAAACTCGGGCGACCGCCGGCTGCAGGCCTCGCGTTGCATGGACTGCGGTGTGCCTTTCTGCCACTGGGCCTGCCCGTTGGGCAACAAGCCACCCGAATGGAACGATGCCTTGTACAGAGGAGACTGGGAGCTGGCCTACCGGCTGCTCAACTCGACCAACGACTTTCCTGAATTTACCGGTAGGGTATGCCCAGCGTTATGCGAAAAGGCGTGCGTCCTCAACCTGACCGAGCACGAACCGACAACCAATCGCGAAGACGAGGCAGCCATCACCGAACATGCCTTCGAAGAGAACTACGTGCGTACGCATCATCCTGAACGCAATGGCCAAAAAGTGGCTGTCATCGGTAGCGGGCCAGCAGGATTGGTAGCAGCCAACCGACTGAACCTGATGGGGTATGCGGTGACGGTATTCGACAAAAACGAAGACGCGGGTGGGCTGTTGCGCTATGGCATACCGAACTTCAAGCTGAACAAGGCCGTGATTGACCGGCGTATGAAGGTGTTACGTGACGAAGGCATCGAGTTCAAATTCAACACAGAAATAGACTTGCAGGCATTGCCCGCCGGTTTCGATGCTTACATCGTGGCCACGGGCACGCCCGAAGCGCGCGACCTCGCCATCCCGGGACGCGACCTAAAAGGCATCTATTTCGCCCTGGACATGCTGGCCCAGCAAAACCGAATATTGGCCGGCAAAGAACTGAAGCGCGAAGAACTGGTGACTGCACGGGGCAAAGACGTACTGGTCATCGGAGGAGGCGACACGGGCAGCGACTGCATCGGCACGGCTCATCGCCAAGGGTGCAAAAGCGTCATACAGATAGAGATTATGCCACAGCCGCCCGTAGGACCCGACGACCCTCAAAATCCATGGCCGGCATGGCCGCGCACGCTAAAGACAACATCCAGCCACGAAGAGGGCTGCACGCGTCGATGGAACATCAACTCCCTACGCTTCCTGGGCAAAAACGGCCAGGTAACAGGCGTGGAAGTACAGGAGATTGCCTGGAAACCCAATCCCGAAGGCGGCCGCCCACTGATGGAACCTGTAGGCAAACCAGAAGTGATAAAAGCTGACATCGTACTGCTGGCCTTGGGCTTTCTCAAGCCCCAGCATCCGAAACTGGCCGACAACGTATTCCTGGCAGGCGACGCCTCCAGCGGAGCCTCACTCGTAGTACGCGCCATGGCAAGCGGACGCGATGCCGCCGCACAAGTCGACACATTTTTAAAAAGACATTGAACCATTCGACCCCGAAACATCCCAAGCCTCTGCAAGACTTGGGATGCTTTTTTCTACCACCACACAGCCATGCTTCAATCGGACAAAAGCCACGGCTATCACGCACAACGGCCATCTCCACCGTCCGCAGTAATCAAGCTTAACATACAGGATAAACAAGAGAACTTCGGAAAAACACCTTCCCACCTGCCCGGATATTCGCAAGAAAACATTATCTTTGTCGCCAACGAAACTTAACAAAGAAACATCTACTACAAGTATGGCAACACCTTACAAACGAATCCTCCTCAAGCTCAGCGGCGAAAGCCTGATGGGCCAAAAGCAGTACGGCATCGACGAAGAGCGCCTGGCGCAGTATGCCGCACAAATCAAAGAGATACACGAAATGGGCGTACAGATAGGCATCGTCATCGGCGGAGGCAACATCTTCCGCGGGCTCAGTGGCGCCTCACGGGGCTTCGACCGCGTGAAAGGCGACCAGATGGGCATGCTGGCCACAGTCATCAACAGCCTGGCCCTCAGCTCAGCCCTCACCGCTGCCGGCGTCAAGGCCCGCGTGCTGACCGCCGTGCGCATGGAACCCATCGGCGAATACTACAACAAGTGGCGCGCCATCGAGTGCATGGAAGCAGGCGAAGTGGTCATCATGTCGGCCGGAACAGGCAACCCCTTCTTCACCACCGACACAGGCTCGTCCTTGCGCGGCATCGAGATTGAAGCCGACGTCATGCTGAAAGGCACCCGTGTGGACGGCATCTACACCGCCGACCCGGAAAAAGACCCCACAGCCACGAAGTTCCACGACATCACCTACGACGAAGTCCTCGCCCGGGGCCTCAAAGTGATGGACCTCACGGCCACCTGTATGTGCAAGGAGAACAACCTGCCCATCATCGTCTTCGACATGGACACCCCCGGCAACCTGCGCAAAGTAATGCAAGGCGAGGAAATCGGGACGCTGGTACATAATTAAACCTGGAACGAAGAGCGAAGAACAAAGATTTTAACTATATTTGCACCCATCTGAAGTAATTAAAACAAACCCAATATGAAAGACGTAAAAGACATCCTGGGCGAAGCCCAAGAAAAAATGGACATGGCCATCATGTACCTGGAAGAAACCCTGGCACACATCCGCGCCGGCAAGGCCGACGTCCGCCTGCTGGACGGTATCCGCGTAGACTCCTACGGCTCGATGGTGCCCATCAACAACGTAGCTGCCGTCACCACCCCCGACGCACGCAGCATCGCCATCAAACCATGGGACAAGAACATGTTCCGCATCATCGAGAAGGCCATCATCGACTCCGACCTGGGCATCATGCCTGAGAACAACGGCGAAATCATCCGCATCGGCATCCCGCCCCTCACCGAAGAGCGACGCAAACAACTGGCCAAACAGTGCAAGGGCGAAGGCGAAACTGCCAAGGTGAGCGTGCGCAACGCCCGCCGCGATGCCATCGACGCCCTGAAGAAAGCCGTGAAGGAAGGCCTGGCCGAAGACGCACAGAAAGGCGGCGAAGAAAAGCTCCAGAAGATTCACGACAAGTACATCAAGCAGATTGACGAAATGCTGGCTGCGAAAGACAAAGAGATAATGACGGTATAATGAAGAACTAAAAATGAAGAATGAAGAATTTGCCGCTCCCGACGAAGAATCTTCATTCTTCATTCCTCATTCTTCATTCAAAAAACTTATGACAGGTCTCGTAATCAAGAACACTGGAAGCTGGTATATCGTCCGCACCGACGACGGACGCGACGTGGAGTGCAAGGTGAAAGGCAACTTCCGCCTGAAAGGCATCCGCAGCACCAACCCCGTGGCCGTGGGCGACCGCGTGCAGATAACCGAAAACCGCGAAGGCACAGCCTTCATCACCGAGATAGAAGACCGCAAGAACTACATCATCCGGCGTGCCTCCAACCTCTCGAAGCAGTCGCACATTCTGGCTGCCAACCTCGACCAGTGCATGCTGATAGTCACCGTCAACTATCCCGAGACGTCTACCACCTTCATCGACCGCTTCCTGGCCACGGCCGAAGCCTATCGCGTGCCCGTCTGCATCGTCTTCAACAAGACTGACCTCTACGACGAAGACGACCGACGTTACCTGGAGGGGCTTATCCACCTCTACACCACCATCGGCTATCCCTGCCTCAAAGTCTCGGCGAGCCAAGGCCAAGGTCTCGACGAGGTGAAGGCAATGCTTCGCGGACGCATCACCCTCTTTTCGGGCAATTCGGGCGTGGGCAAATCGACCCTCATCAACGCACTGCTGCCAGGCACCACCGCCCGCACAGGTGAGATTTCTGCCGCACACAACAAAGGCATGCACACCACGACCTTCTCCGAGATGTATCCCGTGGACGATGCGGGCGGTTATATCATCGACACGCCGGGCATCAAAGGTTTCGGCACTTTCGACATGGAGGCGGAAGAAATAGGACACTACTTCCCCGAAATATTCGAGGCCTCGGCAGGATGCCGCTACGGCAACTGCACACACCGCCACGAACCGGGGTGCGCCGTCTTGAAAGCCGTGGAAGAGCAACGCATCAGCCAGTCACGCTATGCCTCCTACCTCAGCATGCTGGAAGACAAGGAAGAAAGCAAATACCGGGAAGCCTATTGAACCTGAACCTGACATGATACCACAAACCACACGCCACAACATCACATGAACAAAAAACTTAAAACAGGACTTATCATTCTCATTGGCGCCGGGCTCGCCGGATGGGGCATCTATTCGCAAATGCCCAAACAGAACGAAGAACTGGCAGAAGCTGACAAAGTAATGCCTGCCAACAGCCCAAGCAAAAAAGTATTGAACGTCAACGCCACCATTGTCAAGCCGCAAATGCTGGTGGACGAGATTCCCATCATCGGCAGCCTGATGCCCGATGAAGAAGTGAACCTCTCGTTCGAGACATCCGGCAAAATCACAGACATCAACTTCGAGGAAGGCACCTACGTCACCAAGGGACAACTGCTGGCCAAGGTGAACGACCGCCCCCTGCAAGCCCAACTGCAACGCCTCGTGGCCCAACTGAAGTTGGCCGAAGACCGCGTGTTCCGCCAAGACGCCCTGTTGAAGCGCGACGCCGTCAGCAAGGAAGCCTACGAACAGGTGAAGACGGAACTGGCCACACTGAATGCCGACATCGAACTGGTGCGCGCCCAGATTGAGCAGACGGAGTTGCGCGCCCCCTTCGACGGCATCATCGGCCTGCGCCAAGTCAGCGTAGGCACTTATGCATCGCCTACCACGATTGTGGCCAAACTGACCAAAATCTCCCCCCTGAAGGTGGAATTTTCCGTACCCGAAAGCTATGCGAAAGATGTGGAAATAGGCACCACGCTGAACTTCTCGCTCACCGGCTCGCTCAACAAATACGAAGCACGTGTCTACGCCCGCGAGTCAAGCCTCGATCCGGAAACCCGTTCACTCACCATCCGTGCCCTCTACCCCAACCCGTCGGGCATCATGCCGGGACGCTTCGCTTCCATCACCCTGCGCAAACAGGCATACGAAAACGCCTTGGCCATCCCTTCGGAAGCCATCGTGCCGGAAATGGGCAAGGACAAAGTATTCCTCTACAAGAACGGGAAAGCCGAACCGGTGGACATTGTGACAGGCATCCGCACCGACGCCTTGGTGCAGGCGGTGCAAGGCTTGAACGAGGGAGATACGGTTATCGTCTCGGGCACGCAACAACTGCGGACAGGCATGACGGTGACGATTGACAACATCTATTAAGCACACGCCCCATGAACATATCCGAACTAAGCATACGCCGCCCCGTGCTCTCCACGGTGCTGACCATCATCATCCTGCTCTTCGGCTTCATTGGCTACACCTCGCTGGGCGTGCGCGAATATCCGTCGGTGGACAATCCCATCATCTCCGTGCAGTGCTCTTATACGGGAGCCAACGCCGACGTCATCGAGAACCAGATTACCGAACCGCTGGAGCAGAACATCAACGGCATCCCCGGCATCCGTTCGCTGACCAGCGTCAGCCAGCAGGGTCAAAGCCGCATCACAGTGGAGTTCGAACTGTCCGTCGACCTGGAGACAGCCGCCAATGACGTGCGCGACAAAGTGTCGCGCGCCCAACGCTACCTGCCCGACGACTGCGACCCGCCCACCGTGTCGAAGGCCGACGCCGATGCCACCCCCATCCTGATGGTGGCCTTGCAGAGCAACAAACGCTCGCTGCTGGAATTGAGCGAAATTGCCGACCTGACCGTAAAAGAACAACTGCAAACCATCTCCGACGTAAGCAGCGTAAGCATCTGGGGTGAAAAGAAATACTCCATGCGCCTGTGGCTCGACCCCACCAAAATGTCGGGCTACGGCATCACGCCTGTCGACGTAAAGGAAGCCATCGACCGCGAAAACATCGAACTGCCTTCGGGAAGCATCGAAGGCAACACTACCGAGCTGACCATACGCACGCTGGGCCTGATGCACACTCCCGAAGAGTTCAACAACCTCATCATCAAAGCCGACGGCAACCGCATCATCCGTTTCAGCGACATCGGACGCGCCGAACTGGGCGCCGCCGACCTGAAAAGCTACATGAAGATGAACGGCGTGCCCATGGTGGGCGTAGTAGTCATCCCGCAACCGGGTGCCAACCACATCGAGATTGCCGATGCCGTCTACGACCGCATGGAGCGCATGCAGAAAGACTTGCCCGAAGACGTAAGCTATACCTACGGCTTCGACAACACGCGCTTCATCCGCGCCTCCATCAGCGAAGTGGAGCACACGGTGTACGAGGCTTTTGTGCTGGTCATCATCATCATCTTCCTCTTCCTGCGCGACTGGCGCGTGACGCTGGTGCCGTGCATCGTGATTCCCGTGTCGCTCATCGGCGCGTTCTTCGTGATGTATGTGGCAGGCTTCTCCATCAACGTGCTCACCATGCTGGCCGTGGTGCTGGCCGTGGGCCTGGTGGTGGATGATGCCATCGTGATGACGGAGAACATCTACGTGCGCATCGAACAGGGCATGCCGCCCAAGCAGGCGGGCATCGAGGGAGCGAAAGAGATATTCTTTGCCGTTATCTCCACCACCATCACGCTGGTGGCCGTGTTCTTCCCCATCGTCTTCATGGAGGGCACCACGGGCAGGCTCTTCCGCGAGTTCAGCTTCGTCATCTCCGGCTCCATCCTCATCTCTGCTTTTGCCGCCTTGACATTCACACCGATGCTGGCCACCAAACTGCTGAGACAGGAGAAGAAGAAAAACTGGTTCTACCGCGTCACCGAGCCATTCTTCGAAGGGATGAACCGCCTGTACAGCCGCTCGCTGGCCGCCTTCTTGCGGAAACGGTGGATAGCACTGGTGTTCACCCTCGTCACCTTCGGCATCATCTTCTTCCTTTGGACACATATCCCGGCCGAGATGGCTCCGCTGGAAGACCGCTCGCAGATAACCGTCAACACCAGCGGCGCCGAGGGCGTGAGCTACGAATACATCCGCGACTATACGGAGCGAATCAATGACGTGGTAGACTCCATCATTCCCGACGCACAGGCCGTGACGGCGCGTGTGTCCAGCGGGAGCGGCAACATCCGTATCACGCTGAAAGACCTGAAGGAACGCGACTACACGCAAATGGAAGTGGCAGAGAAGCTGTCGAAAGCCGTGCAGAAAGAAACGAAGGCACGTGCTTTCGTCCAACAGCAATCCTCGTTTGGCGGACGGCGCAGCAGCATGCCCGTACAATACGTGCTGCAGGCCACCAATATCGAAAAACTGCAAGAAGTACTGCCCAAGTTCATGGAACGTGTCTACGAGAACCCAACCTTCCAGATGGCAGACGTGGACCTGAAGTTCAGCGACCCCGAAGCCCGGATACAGATAGACCGCGACAAGGCGGGAACGATGGGCATCAGCACACGCAACATCGCCCAGACCTTGCAATACGGCCTGAGCGGCCAGCGCATGGGCTACTTCTACATGAACGGCAAGCAATATGAGATATTGGGCGAAATCAACCGCCAGCAACGCAACAAGCCTTCGGACCTGGTGGGCCTGTACATCCGCAGCGACAACGGCGAGATGGTGCAACTGGACAACCTGGTGCAGATTGTCTATGGCACGGCGCCGCCCAAGCTCTACCGCTACAACCGCTTCGTGTCGGCCACCGTCTCCACGGGGCTGGCCGAGGGGAAGACCATCGGGCAAGGCATTGAGGAAATGGACAAGATTGCCGCCGAAGTGCTGGACGACACCTTCCGCACGGCCTTGTCGGGCGACTCGAAGGATTACAGCGAGAGTGCGTCGAGCCTGATGTTCGCCTTCATACTGGCCATCGGACTGATTTACCTCATCCTGGCTGCACAGTTCGAGAGCTTCAAAGACCCGCTGGTCATCATGCTCACCGTGCCGCTGGCCATTGCCGGGGCGCTGGTGTTCATGTACTTCGGCGACATCACGATGAACATCTTCAGCCAGATAGGCATCATCATGCTCATCGGCCTGGTGGCCAAGAACGGCATCCTCATCGTGGAGTTTGCCAACCACAAGCAAGACCACGGCGAGGACAAGATGCGGGCCGTGAAAGACGCTGCCCTGCAACGCCTGCGCCCCATCCTGATGACCAGCTTTGCCACGGTGCTGGGCCTTATCCCGCTGGCTTTCGCTTCGGGCGAGGGTGCCAACCAACGCATCGCCATGGGCACGGCGGTATGTGGGGGCATGATTGTCTCCACGCTGCTCACCATGTACATCGTGCCAGCCATCTACAGCTATATCTCGACCGACCGGAGCAAACTGAAACAAGAATAGCAACTTTCGCTGCCGGATACAAGCAATCAACTCTCAACGATTATAAAAGACCCTATCAACGATGAAACGACTTTTACTTCCTCTCATATCGCTGTGCGCACTGGTTGCCGCCGCGCAGCCTCCTGTCTACACCCTGAAAAGATGCCTGGAAGAAGGGCTGCTCAACAACTATTCGCTGCGCATCACGCGCAACCAGGAAAAGGTGAGCGAAAACAATGCCACGCTGGCCAACGCCGGAGCCCTGCCCGTGATAGACCTCTCGGCAGGATATAGCGGGGAACTGGCGGATACGGAAACAAAACTGCGCGCAACAGGAGCCACCACACGCGAGAACAGCGCCTACGACCAGACCATCGACGCAGGCATCAACCTGGAGTGGACGCTCTTCGACGGGTTCAACATCACGGCCGAATACCAACGCCTGAAGGAACTGGAGCGGCAGGGCAAGACCGACACGCGCATCGCCATCGAAGACCTGGTGGCCAACATCGCGGCCGAATATTACAACTTCGTGCAGCAGAAAATCCGCCTGAAGAACTTCCACTACGCCATGTCGCTCTCGCGCGAACGGGTGCGCATCGCCGAAGCCCGCGTGCATGTGGGAAACGCCTCGCGCCTGGATTACCTGCAAGCCCGCGTGGACTTCAATGCCGACAGTGCGCAATACGTCAAACAACAGGAAGCCCTGCACACGTCGCGCATCGAGCTGAACGAGCTGATGGCCAACGAAGACGTGGACGAGTTCTTCCTCATCCGCGACAGCCTCATCGACATCAACCACATCCTGGACTTCGACGAACTGTGGCGCGGCACACTGGACATCAACGCCTCGCTGTTGCGCGCCGACCAGAACCAGGCCATCGCCCGGCTGGACTACAAGAAGGTCTGCTCGCGCGACTATCCCTACGTCCGCCTGAACGGGGGCTACGGCTACACGCTGAACCGCTACGAGCTGGCGGCCAACTCAAGGCGCAGCACACTGGGGCTGAACTTCGGGGTGACGGTGGGCTTCAACCTGTTCGACGGCAACCGGCGCCGCGAGCGCCGCAACGCCAGCCTGGCCGTGGAGAACGCACGCCTGGAACGCGAACAACTGGAACAGACGCTGCGTGCCGACCTCAGCAACCTGTGGCAGGCCTACCGCAACAACCTGGAACTGCTGAAGCTGGAACGCGAAAACCTCATCGTGGCCAAGGACAATTATGACATCTCGCGCGACCGCTACCTGCTGGGCGACCTGGCCGGCATCGAAATGCGCGAGGCGCAGAAGAACCTGCTGGACGCCGAAGAACGTATCCTCTCGGCCGAGTATGACACCAAAATCTGCGAGATTTCGCTCCTGCAAATCAGCGGGAAGATACTGGAGTACTTAAATTAAATTGAGAATTGAGAATTAAGAATTGAGAGTTAGGAGTTGACGAGGGGACAAGGCGTCAGGCAACAAGGGCGCCCCCCCTAACTCTCAACTAATAAAGACTCTCATTTCTCAATTCTTAATTCTCAATTCAACAGCTTCGTATTTCTCAATTCTCAACTAAATAAAGTGGACAAGAAGATTGACGAAGAGCTGCTGGACAGGCCGAGGGCTACGTCTACGGTCGGGTGCGCGCCGGCAGCGAGTGGCTCTACCTGTCGGGCCGCGACCTCAAAATCATGGGCGACCACCCGGACAACGGCCTCAGCCTGCACAACGATGGCACGGGCGAGACCCTCGCGCCACGCCTCCTGGCCATCAACCAGCGCAACCTGCTCTTCGTCTGCCTCGAACGCCCCCTGACGACGGGCACGTGGACGGTCAGCCTGGCCACGCAGTTCAATCGCACCTACCACCTCTACAAGACCCCGCGCCACGCCTCGTTCACATTTGAAGTGACGGAGTAAGCCGCCTCGTTGCTCCGAAGCAGCCTGCACCTCATCGCGTTGAGGTGCACCTCGTCTCGAAGCACACAAGTCGGACGCTTCGCCCGGTGCTGTAGCCTTCCATCGCCCATCTCTTCTGTCATGTTGCGCGTTGTCCTTCTTCGACAAACGGGGGGCAAAGAGGGGGTGCGAGGGCGGCCAACGCACCCCCACGGCATAGGCACGAAGGGTTAAAGCGATTCGCTCAGCGTATATTCACCGGCCTCTTCCGTGACCTGCCGTTGCAGTTCGTCCAGCGTGTATGTCTTGCCGCTGAACTTCACGGTGGCTACGGGCGGGTCGAGGGTGACGGTGGCGCTGACGCCTTCCAATTTGTTCAATGCCTTCTCTACGTGCATGCGGCAGTGTTGGCACATCATGCCGCTGACTTTGAATTGTTTTTCCATTGTCTTTCCTTCTGTTTTAGTTTGACATATATCCCTTGATTCTTCATTCTTCATTATTAGTTCTTCATTCAAAGTAGATTCTTCATTCTTCATTTTTAATTCTTCATTAGAAGAGAGTTTTTTCCGGCGCAACCGCAGGCTGTTGGTCACCACGCTGACGCTGCTGAAGGCCATCGCTGCCCCGCCAATCATGGGGTTGAGCAGGAAGCCGTTGAAGGGATAGAGCACACCGGCAGCGATGGGCACACTTACCACATTGTAAATAAATGCCCAGAAGAGGTTCTGGCGGATGGTACGCACGGTGAGGCGCGAGAGTTGCAAGGCTTCGGGTATCTTCGTGAGGTCGGACGAGATGATGGTCATCTTCGCCACGTCCATGGCAATGTCGCTGCCGCTGCCCATGGCGATGCTCAGGTCGGCTTGGGCCAGGGCAGCGCTGTCGTTAATGCCGTCGCCCACCATGCCTACCACCTTGCCCCCGGCTTGCAGCTCTTTGACGAAAGCAGCCTTATCCTGCGGCAGCACGCCGGCACGGTAGTGGGCGATGCCCGCCTGGTGGGCAATGGCCCGGGCAGTGGCTTCGTTGTCGCCCGTCAGCAGATGCACTTCTATGCCCTCGGCTTGCAGGGTACGGATAGCTTGAATAGACGAAGGCTTAATCCGGTCGGCAATGGCAATGACGGCCAGGGCTTCCGTCTCGTTGGCAAACCAGATTACGGTCTGCGCTTCGGCTTCCCAAGCTGAGGCGGCTTCCCGCAATGCAGGAGAGATGCGGCGGCCTTCCATCAGGCGCTGGTTGCCTGCATAATAGGAGACGCCTTTATAGATTCCCTTTACACCTTGTCCCGTCACGCTCTCGAATCCATCCACTTCTATTAATGAAGAATGAAGAATGAAGAATGAAGAATTAGGCTGCGCACAACACGAAGATTCTTCACTTGAACCGGATTCTTCATTAAGATTTAATTCTTCATTCTTCATTCTTAATTCTTCATTCAAAGTGGATTCTTCATTCTTAATTCTTAATTCTTCATTAAGATTCGGTTCTTCATTCTTAATTCTTAATTCTTCATTCCCCAGGATTGCTTCTGCCAAAGGGTGCTCAGATTGCCGCTCCAAAGCCAACAAGACAGGAGCAGATTGCCGGGCTTCTTCGTTGAGCCAAAGGATGTGTTGCACGGTGGGGTGTCCCTCGGTCACAGTACCCGTTTTGTCCAGCACCACGACATTCACTTTCTTTGCCGTCTCCAGGCTCTCGGCATCTTTAATGAGGATGCCCCGCTCGGCCCCCTTGCCAATGCCCACCATGATGGCCGTGGGGGTGGCCAGTCCCAAGGCGCAGGGGCAGGCTATGATGAGCACCGTCACCAGTGCCAGCAGGCCGTGGGTGAAGCCTTCTGTGGGGTCGAGCACCATCCAGAGGACAAAGGAAAGCAGTGCGATGCCCATGATGGTCGGCACAAAGACAGCCGCCACCCGGTCCACCAACTTTTGCACGGGCGCCTTGGAGCCTTGTGCGTCCTGCACCAAGTGAATCACCTTTGCCAGCAAGGTATCTGTCCCGACTTTCTCCGCGCGGAAGCGGAAGCTGCCTTTCTGGTTGATAGTGCCGGCATAAACTTTGGCATCCCGTTGTTTGGACACGGGGACAGGTTCGCCGCTCAGCATACTTTCGTCCACGTAAGAACTTCCTTCGGTCACCACCCCGTCCACGGCGATGCGCTCGCCGGGCTTCACCTGGATGATGTCGCCGGGACGTATCTGCTCGATGGGAACCTCTTTTAATGAAGAATGAAGAATTAGGCTGCGCACAGCACGAAGATTCTTCACTTGAACCGGATTCTTCATTCTTAATTCTTAATTCTTCATTAAGATTTGGTTCTTCATTCTTCATTTTTAGTTCTTCATTAAGATTTGGTTCTTCATTTACAACGATTGTCACCGTCTTGGGCTGCAGCCCCATCAGCTTCTTGATGGCCTGCGAGGTATGGCCCTTGGCCCGCTCTTCCAACAGCCTGCCCAGCAGGATGAAGGCGATGATGACGCTCGACGACTCGAAGTAGACGTGCGGCGTGATGCCACGGGACAGCCAGAAGTCGGGGAAGAACAGGTTGAACACGCTGAACAGATAGGCCACCCCCGTGCTGCTGGCCACCAGCGTATCCATGTTGGCCGAGCCGTGGCGCAGTTGCTTCCACGTGTGGACGAAGAAGCTGCGCCCCAGCCAGAAGACCACGGGCGTGGACAGCAGCCACGTGCTCCAGCCCGCCCAAGGCCGGTCCATGAAGCCCATGCCGATGACGGCGATGGGGATGGCCAGGAGGATGGCCCACGTGGTGCGTTGTTTCAGCGATTGGTATTTTTTGCGGTGTGCCTCTTCCACCTCGTCCGCCGCGTGTTCGTCGTGGGCGATGACGAGGTCGTAACCCGCCTCCTGCACGGCGTGTTGCAGGGCTTCGGGAGAGGTCTGTGACGGGTCATATTCCACCAGCGCCGTAGCGGCGGCATAGTTGACGGAAGCCTGGCATACGCCCGGTTGTTTATTCAGTGTCTTGTCCACACGGGCGGCACAGGCGGCGCAACTCATTCCCAGGATGGGGAAGGTGTCTTGGGTAGTAGTCTTTTCCATACGTTTGGTTCCTTTCTTTTCGAGGGCAAAGATAGGGAGGAAAGGCGGAACGGGTGTTACAAGATTATGGATAAGATTTATGGATTTCCGGATTGCCACCTTCTCTGTTTTTTCTTATCTTCGCAAACTCAAAAGCATTTACCGATGAATACATACGATATTATTTCACTTCGTTTCCATCCGGAATGGCGCGTCCCGGCGGCACGCTGGTTTCAGGAGAAATGGGAAATTCCTTTGGAAGAATACCTGACAAGCATAGACGAGAGCATTCGGGGAACTGCCCCCGTCCCGCAGTGGTACATAGCAACCGACGGGGAACGGATTATTGCCGGTGCCGGTGTGATAGCCAATGATTTTCACGACCGCAAAGACCTGACACCGAATGTTTGCGCCTTGTATGTCGAACCGGAATTGCGCCGTCGTGGCATTGCCGGACACCTTTTGGCGCATATCTGCAAGGATATGGCGTCAAAAGCTATCACTCCCCTCTACCTCATCACGGAGCATACTTCGTTTTACGAGCGTTACGGCTGGGAATACCTGTGCATGGTGCAGGGCGATGACGGAGAGCAGATGCGGATGTATAAGAAAGACACCTCGTTATGAGATGACTTATCTGCACCGGCGTTGAATCTGTCATGGGGTGTCTTCGGAAGTGAGGCATGAAATCTTACGGGGAAGCCTGTCGCGTCGGAAGTGGTGGTCGGTCTGTACCATGGATTTTTCATTGCATAATTTTGTCAGCAAACAAAAAACATTTTTGATATGGATATCAGAAAATACATAGGAGAAACAACGGAGTACGACAAGAAACAAGAAGTGGAACGCCGTAAGGTAAAGAGTTGGTTGAAGAGTGTCAGCGCTTTTGCCAATGGCGCGGGTGGCTGCCTGCTGTTTGGCATTGCCGATGACGATACGCTGGTGGGATTAAAGGATGTTAAAGATGATGCCGAATTCATCAGCCAAAAGATAAAGGAACGCATAGATCCTGTGCCACAGATAATCATGAAGATTGAACAAGAAGGCGGCAAAAAACTATTGATTCTGCACGTGCTTGCCGGCGACGATACTCCTTATTACTATATAGGTGACGGGATGCTCGAAACCTTTGTACGCATTGGGAATGAGTCGGTTGTAGCCGACGCTACAGAGCATAAGAGGTTGGTTTTGAGGGGGCGCAACTCGTCATTTGATGCCCGCCCAAGCGATGAGTCCATAGACGACTATGCTTTCACAAAATTACGCAGCCGTTATTACGCATGGAACGGCGTAAGCTTTGACAATAAATTCTATCGTTCTTTCGGGTTGGCCGACCATAAAGGCATTCTGACCAATGCCGGGTTACTCATGGCAGACGAATGCCCGATACGGCAAAGCAGGGTGTTCTGCACCAGATGGAACGGAAAGACCAAAGCTGGAGGTTCCGTGGATGCTTTGGACAGCAGGGAAATCTCCGGAGGACTGGTTACACTATTGGAAGAGACAATGGCCTTTATTCGCCGAAACATGCGCACCATCTGGTATAAAGAACCCATGCAACGCATTGAGGTGCCGGAATACATAGAACGAAGTGTAATGGAGGTTGTAGTCAATGCTTTAGCCCATCGAGATTATCTGATACAAGGAAGCGAGATCCATGTGGATATGTATGACGACCGGATGGTGATTTATTCTCCGGGAGCCATGCCCGAAGGACGCATTATCCAAGAGATGAATCTTGAAAATATTCCTTCCGTAAGGCGCAATCCGGTGATAGCAGATGTCTTCACCCAACTCGGCTATATGGAGCGGAAAGGGTCTGGAATGGGGAAGATCCTCAGCCCTTATAGAGCCATGTCTTACTTTACGGAAAGGATGTTACCTACATTCTTTTCAGACAGGGCGCAGTTTACGGTTACTTTTCCAAGCATGGTGCAAGTCTGGAGAGAAGAACATCCGGATATAGAAATAAATTACATGGAAGATGTCCCCCAAGATCTCCCTCAAAGTGGCACTCAAGGTGGCACTCAAGGTGGCACTCAAGGTGGCACTCAAGAATCAGATTTAGATGTTTGGATAGAGCAACAAATAACTTTGTATCCTAAAATAACTACTGAAGAATTAGCATCGCAATCAGGAAAAGGTATAAGAACTATTAAACGCCACATTGCCAAAATGCCGTATATACGATATGTAGGCAGTGGATATAGTGGATATTGGGAGGTCGGGAAAAAAGAAAGTAAACATGACACGGAAACTGACAGTAGTGTTAAAACATAAAATCGCGTCGTTAGACATCAGCAAGCCCTACGTTTGATAGCTGAGGTTGGTTGAAACTAAAATTTATCTGTTTCGCAAAAGGCATTAAGATTGAGGTAAGCATAGAGGCTGTTTAACTTTAAAAAATCGTTATCGAAAGCGCACATCTTCTTGTTTTTAGAAGTTACATAGCCAGTTCCTTTACCCTCTATACTCCGTCGGGCTTACCCCCAGATGTTGCTGCACGTAACGGCTGAAATAGGCAGGCGACGAGAAACCGAACAGGTCGGAGATGCGGACGAAGGTCAGCGACTTGTCGCGGAGCAGGCGGGAGATGTCGAGCACGGTGTAGCGGTTTATCCAGTAGTTGGCGGCATAACCGCTTATCTTGCGGGAGACTTCGGACAGGTATTTGGGCGTGACGCACAGCTTGTCGGCATACCAGTTCACTTCGCGGTGTTCGCGGTACGTCCCGTTCTCCAGCATGTTGAGGAAGCGGCTCATGATGGTGGCGCTTTGCAGCGGGATATTGTCTACCCCATACAGATGGGAATGGAAATCGAAGAAGTCGATGATCAGCATCTGTACGGAGGCTATCAGCAAGTCGCGACGGAAATGGTGGTCGGTCTGTGCCAGCCGTGCTTCCACCATCTCGAAGTCCCGACGGCACAATTCCCACTGTCCGGCATTCAATTTCATGATGGGATTGAGGAACAGGGCCAGCTGACCTCTCATGCCATAATTGCTGAGCGGCGTGGAGAGCACGATAAATTCCGAGGTGACGTATATCACCGTTACCCGGAAATCGTCTGCCGGGCGGATACGCTCCACCAGTTTGCCCTTGCGTACAATCATCAGGTCGCCTGCCTGCAACTCGCGTTCCTCGCCGTTGTATTTCAGCCGGCAACTGCCTGCCAGACAAAGGGCATGGGCCAAATAATTGCTGTAAGCATCCGTGCCCAGTCCGTCAAGGGTATCCTTTATGATAATATTTTCCGTTTCTGCCATATCCTCATCCTTTTATTTCCTTTGCAAATATACTATTTGTCGGACAAAAACGGAAATATAGGCATGCCCTACCGTAATTCTTATAACGAAGCTCTCCCCCCTGACTACCGTATTTTTGCAATAGGATAATAAAAATCAGAATAAGTAAGTAACTGCGCATGGTTAGTTTATACTATGCCGGCATTGATTTTTTAGACGCAGATAACGCAGATAACGCAGATGACGCGGATTTATAAATTTAGATGGCAGATAATCAGTTAATAAAGATAATTAATCCGCTAATTCTTGTGGCTTACTTATAAACGAATTATGAACGGTCACTTAAATTCGTAGGTAAAATTTGTGGCATTGATGGGTGTTGTATTATCAATATTTTACTTTGCTTTTTCCTGGTTTCGTTCGCGGCCACAGCCAGGCTTTTGTTTCTTTGTTTCCGGATAAGCCTTGAATAAGACCTGAAAGAGACCAAAAAGAGACCTGAAAGAGAGGAAAAGCGAAGGAGAAAAGCAAAATTGGCCGATTTGCCGAATTTTCAGGCCTTTCTGTTTGTTCTTTGCCTCCTTTTTCCGGCTTCGTCGCTCTATGCGCACGAGAATGGTGCGGGCTGATTCGTGCGGGCCGATAGTCCTTTCTGATTGTATGGAATGTGGTTTGTCGTATGATAATGTGAATAGATAAGATGGTTAAAAATATATAGGATATCTTCGCTCTTATCCGCAGATATCTCCGCTTTTGTTGGCAGATATCTCTGCTCTTGCTGGCAGATATCTTCGCCCGTGGCCTTCCATATCCCAATTCATTCCGCCAATGGGTATGCGATGAATTTTTTAATGAATCCGCCGCGAGATAAGCTAAAAATTCATGCGGCGGAGTATGGGAATAA
>DXCK01000041.1 GCA_019116045.1 Candidatus Bacteroides merdipullorum
ATAATTAGCACGCTTACCAGAGGGGAACATACCAGTGATGAACAGCACTTGTTCAGGCGACTGGGTAGCAATTTTCAACACAGCTTCCAAATCATCCACAGATTTCATGCTCTCACCATTAGCCTTCAAAATAATGAAGCCCTTGCGAATGCCGGCATCCTTCATCTTACCTGCGCTAACACCGGTTACTTCCAAACCATAACCCAAGTTAAGTTGACGTTTCATATCATCACTGATAGGCTTAAAGGCAGCGCCCAAGATTTCCATGCCACGGTCTTTGACTACTTTTGTATTTCCTTGCGAGTTCTTCAGCGTGATGGTCACTTCTTTTTCCTTCTTATCTCGGATGATGGTAGCCTTCACCTTATCGCCAGGACGATGCTTAGACAAGATTTCCTGCAAATCCGTAAACTTATGTATCTTCTTTCCATCCAACTCGATGATGACATCCTTCTCTTGCAAAATACCGGCTGCAGAACCGCCATCTATAACTTCGGCCACATAAACACCTTCCGTCACGCCCAATTCTTCAGCTTGCTTCTTAATCTCATCCACTAACTCATCAGACATTTGCAATTCGGTCGAGAAATCTCTTCCTTTGATGCCCAGCAAAGCACGCTGCACGGCACCGTATTGCTTCAAGTCGGATACTACCTTCTTCATGATGCTAGTAGGGATGGCAAAACCATAGCCCGAATAAGTGCCTGTGGGCGAATAAAGCATGGCATTAATACCGACCAGTTCTCCTCGTGCATTGACCAAGGCACCACCACTGTTACCTTGGTTGATGGCCGCATCGGTTTGTATGAATGATTGAATGGTGGCTGCTTGCCCGTTGGAAGCGGATGAGCCGATGTTACGTGCCTTGGCACTGACAATACCCGCTGTCACTGTAGAACTGAGGCTGAAGGGATTACCCACGGCCAGTACCCATTCTCCTACTTTCAGAGCATCAGAATCACCTACGGGAAGCGTGGGGAAGTCGTCACCTTCGATTTTCAGCAGAGCCAGGTCGGTATCAGGATCTGTACCGATAACACGTCCTTTCAACTCGCGTTCATCGTTTAGCTTGACGGTGATTTCATCGGCATCTTCCACCACATGGTTGTTGGTAACGATGTAGCCGTCTTTCGAGATGATAACGCCGGAACCGAAACCCACACGAGGTTGTGTCTTCACTTGGCGTTCTTGTCCGCGCGGATCACCGAAGAAGAAGTCAAAAATGTCGGGCATCGTGCGCACAGTTTCTGTACGTCCTAATTGCGTGGAGCGGATGTGCACCACGGCGTGTACCGATGTCTCGGCAGCTTGTGTCAAGTCAACCGGCTGCGCAGTGGTGCCTGTCAGCCCGGCCAAACGTAAATTATCAGGATTCTGCTGAAAAAGCTCACTGAAAGTAGCCGAAGATTCTCTTTCATTGCTAAGCAGTTTATAGGCTGTATAGCCACCGACTCCAGAACTAAGCAGTACGATGGCGGCCACTCCTACAACTTTTTTCACTGTCTGTTTCATAATCTATTATTCCTTTAAATGTTAATATTCGGGTTTCTTTTAAGATTTCGACGTTAAAATAACGACAAAAATCATTCTGTTATTCCCTCTGTCATGCTTTTTTGTTCTCCTTTAACAATGGATATTTAGGGCTTAACAGCGGTTAACGGCTAAAGCTGACAAATTTGCATTTATGCACACAGCCGAAATGTTAAAGCAGCTCTACCCCTATGCCATTTCTGTCAGGCAAGGTAATTTTCCCTGCCACTACCGTCATACCACGGAAGCGGTCGTTGGCAATCAGCAGACTGCCGTCCAAGTCAGCGAAGTCGACAACAGGCGAAAGTTGGGCGGCAGCAGAAATGGCGCACGAAGTCTCGGTCATGCAGCCCAACATGACTTTCATGTCCAAGGCGCGAGCCAAGGTAAGCATTTTCCACGCCTCGCGCATGCCAGTGCATTTCATCAGCTTGATATTGATACCGCTGAATGCCCCTTTTACTTTCAGAACATCCGACAGGCGTTGGATAGATTCATCGGCAAAGATGGGAAGAGGGCTGTGCTGGGTAATCCAGGCGATATCATCCAAACGTTCTTTGGGCATGGGTTGTTCCACCATGACAATGCCTTGTTCCTTCAGCCAACAGATTTCGTCCAATGCCTGCCGGCGATCGATCCAGCCTTGATTGGCATCGACAGCAATGGGCAAAGCAGTCACCGAGCGGATGGTTTCTATCATCTGACGGTCGTTGCCGCCGCCCAGTTTCACCTTTAATATATTGAAGTGACCTGCACATTCTTCGGTTTTCTGTCTCACGACCTGAGGCGTGTCTATGCCTATCGTATAAGTGGTAGAGGGCGCTTTGTCTTTGTCCAAACCCCATATCCGGAACCAAGGAGCTCCAAGGAGTTTTCCCACCAAATCGTGCAGGGCGATGTCGACAGCAGCCTTCGCAGCGGCATTTCCTTCGGACAAGCCATCTACGTAAGCCAAGATTTCTTCCAGGCAGAAGGGGTCGGGGAAATCGCCTATTTTGTCTTGCACTTGTTTCAAAAAAGCGGTGACACTTTCCAGTGTGCCTAGTTCTTTTTGCAGGTATGGAGGCATGGAGGCTTCGCCATATCCGGTGATGCCGTCATAGTCTATTTCCACTTGCACATCGGGTGTGGTGGAACGCGAATAGGTGGCTACGGTAAAGACGTGACGCAACTTCAGTTCGTAGGGGAAGAAGCGAAGGCGCATCCGGGCTACAGTTCCTACCTGATTATTTATATGTACTAAAGGCAGGGCTGCGGCAGGACTTGTGCTCAGCCCCAGTCCCAAGGCAGCCAGCGAAGCGGTTTTCAGGAAGTCTCTTCGGTTTTGCATGACAGTGTGGTTTATTGATAAAAATCGTTGGATGCCGTTGTGCTCAGCGCAGGTTGCCGGCCGATATAAGGCAGTATCCGCGTGGCAAACAACAGGCGATTCAGGTTAAATTCGTCGAAAGTCGGGTCGGCAGGGTCGAAGCTGCTGACGTGCACATCACCCTGCGAATGAATGAAGCGCTTATTACCTATATATATAGCCACGTGCACCACGCGGTCCGGCCGGCCGGCGGTACCTTTCCTACCAAAGAAGACGAGGTCGCCGGGCTGGAGGTTGGCGAAGTCTGGGGCTATATCGATGCGCTGCCCTACGCGGGCCTGTTGCGAGGCATCACGCGGGATAATCATGTCGTGCATGAACAAAACCGTACGCACGAAGCCGCTGCAATCTACGCCTTTAGACGAGGTACCCGCCCACAGGTAGGGGATGCCCATCAGGGTGTAGGCCGTAGCGATGAGGCTGGCGGCATCTGTTTTCAGGGAACGACGCCATTCGGTTTCGGGGCGGGAGATGGACTTGCGGATGTAACCCGTACGGCCGTCCGGATAGGAGACGCGATAGAACGCGCCTTTCGTGCCCTCCCACTTCAGACGATTGCCAGCCACGACATCGGACACGGTCTGCGCACCTTCGTCCGGGCGGGCGTAAACAAAACCATAGTGTGCGGTGACGACTATCTTTTCGGCGCGGTTCCAGGCCTCCATCCCACTGCGCGTCACGCGGTGCACGGCAGCGGGATGCACCCAGGCGATGTAGCGGTCGGGCGTCTGGATGCGATACCAGCCGTCTTGCTGCAACACACGCACCGGCATCCCCAAGAGCCCTTGCGTGACCATCTCGGAGGCGAAGTCGGGCTCACGGTGCAGATTGGCCACCGACAGGTCGAGGATGCCAAACGTATCTTCGCCCAGCTCCTGCGCGTCGGGCAACACCCGCAGGCAGTCCATGCAACGGTAGCCGAGGGCGGACAACTCGTGCAACAGGGCATCTCGGGCTTGAGGCGAAGTGGTGACGCCGCGAAGCATCAGGTTCTTGTCCGCAACGGCGCAGTCTACGTCGAACAACGCCACCCGCCCGTCCGGAGCGTAGACTTGCTTCAAACTGTCAGTCAGTTGCCGCACTTCGGGCGGCACATCTGCATCGCCGGCGGCCATCAGCCGCCCTCCGCCCAAGGCGAAGAAGAAAAACAAGAAAAGGAATTTTTTTTGTTTCATGCTCGATTCATTGGAATAGAGCCTCAAAACTACAACTTTTTTCCCATCAACCGCCATCAACGGGGAGAAAAACTTCTACACCCGCCGAAAATCCGTCATCAACACCTTCCCGTTGAACGAAGTGAAACAAGAATCAACGTTTACGGCTTCCCGCCGGACGATTTGATGCAAGATTCAACGTTTCCAGGCATTTTTCTTCTTCGGGCAAGGTAAAATCCGATGTTTTTTCGTACTTTCGTTTCCGACTGAGGCCGGAGACGCCATTTCCCGCCCTCATAAAGACTGAAACTACGGAAGAAACGAATGAAAACCGGACAACAAAAAACATTGGAATGATGACAAAGATTCTCTGGATAGACTTGAACTGCTCGTATGCCCACGCTTCACTGGCCTTGCCGGCCTTGCATGCCCAGATGATGAACCGTACAGACGTGGAATGGCAAGTAGTATCGGCCACCATCAACGAAAATCCCGGCATCGCGGTAGAAAAAATCTTCCGCCACCGCCCAGACATCCTCGCCGCCACGGCCTGGCTCTTCAACCACGAAACCTTGCTGCACATCGCATCACGGGCCAAGACGCTGCTACCTCACTGCCAACTGGTGCTAGGCGGACCGGAATTTCTGGGCGACAACGAAGCCTATCTGCGGCAGCATCCTTACGTAGACGCCGTCTTCCGCGGGGAAGGAGAAGAAAGTTTCCCCCTGTGGATGGCCTGCCAGACACAGAAAGAAGCATGGCGAAACGTCGCCGGACTGTGCTATCTGGAATCGCCCGGCGGGACATACATAGACAACGGCACGGCCCGCGTCGCCCATTTCGAACAGCTTGCCCCGCCCGAAGCCAGCCCCTTCTTCAACTGGGACAAACCTTTTGTGCAACTGGAGACAACGCGCGGCTGCTTCAACACGTGCACTTTCTGCGTGAGCGGAGGTGAAAAGCCTGTGCGCACCTTGCCGCTGACAGCCATCGGCGATAGGTTGGAAAACATCCGTCGGCACGGCATCCACGATGTGCGAGTACTGGACCGCACCTTCAACTATAACACTACCCACGCCTGCGAGCTGCTCCGCCTGTTCCGTACGTTCCATCCCGACTTGCGTTTCCACCTGGAAATACACCCGGCTCTGCTAAACGACGAACTGAAAGCCTTGCTGAAGGACGAAATGCCCGCCGGATTGCTCCACCTGGAGGCCGGCATCCAAAGCCTGCATGCCGACGTGCTACGCGCCTGCCGCCGCCGGGGCGATCTGAAAGCATCGCTCGACGGATTGCGCTTCCTTTGTTCGCTGCCCCACTTGGTGACACACGCCGACCTCATCGCCGGACTACCCCACTACCGCCTTCCGCAGATTTTCGACGACGTGCGCACACTGGCCGCCTTCCGCGCCGGAGAAATACAACTGGAATCACTGAAAGTGCTGCCCGGCACAGCCATGCGTAACCAAGCCGCCGAGCTGGGCATCTGCTATTCGCCACTCCCCCCTTATGAAGTGCTGAAGACGCACGACCTGTCTCCCGCCGAACTGCAAACAGCCCGCCTGCTGTCACGCTTGCTGGACGGATACTACAACACCGCCGCCTGGCAGGAAGTGACCCGACAGCTTATCCTGCATGACAGCGATTTCCTGCCCCGTTTCCTCGACGACTTGACGCACAGGAACGTCATCGTCCAGCCCCTCAGCCTGGAACGCCGAGGCATCTTGCTGTACGATTTCTGCCAAAAACATTATCCAGCCTTTGTCAGTCCAGTCAGCCAGGCTTGGATAGAAGCCGGCCTCTCTCTGAAAAAAAGTCCCGCCGAACGAGTCAGAACCAAACACGTCGTCCCTCCCGAACATTGGAAAGTAGTGAAAGGAACCTACAAACCCAGCCTGCGCCTCTGCTTCCTGCCCACAGACGACGAAGGAAAGCAGGGATACTGGTATGGCTACGAATCGGAGATGCAGGTGGCACAGCCCGTCTTCAAAGCAACAAACGATTGAGAAAATCTCCGCTCCTCATCCCCCGTATTTGCCTAAAAAAGCTTACCTTTGCGCCCGTTTTTCAGGACAACTCATAAAAACGAGCTTTGACATGTATTCAACCAACGAATTAAAAGACATCACCCACTTCTTGTTGGAATATGCCAACCGGCTGATGGGTTCGGGTGTACACACCTCACGCGTAGTGCGGAATACCTGCCGCATAGGCCATTCGCTGAACGTAGAGACCAACGTATGCGTGATGCAGAACAATCTGCTGGTCAACGTGCGGGACACGGACAGCCGCGAAGTGTATAACGAAATGGCCTCCATCCCGGCCTTTCCCATCAGCTTCGAGTTGAACGCAGAATTAAGCGCCCTCAGTTGGGACGCACACGACCAACACCTTTCTTTGTCCGCCTTGCGCGAAAGATATGCGGAAATCATCGCACATCCCAAAATGGATCCCCTTTGCACGCTCTTCCTGGCAGCCTTTGCCAATGCTTCGTTTTGCGCTTTGTTTGGAGGAGACTGGACATCGCGTGGCATCGTATTCTCGGCCACGCTCATCGGGTTCTACATGCGGCAACTGATGCAGCGGAAGCACATCAACCATTACATCGTTTTCGTCGTTTCAGCCTTCATAGCTTCATTGGTTGCCTCATCGGCCCTGGCACTGGACACGACATCCGAAATAGCCATTGCCACCAGCGTGCTTTTCTTGGTGCCGGGGGTTCCTCTGCTGAATGGTGTCATCGACATTGTGGAAGGATACATCAACACCGGCTGCAGTAGGCTGATACATGCGCTGTTACTGGTATTGTGCATAGCCGTAGGGCTGTCCTGCACGCTCATGTTGGTACGAAACAGTTTACTCTAAACAAACAGGTATTAAAATATGATTATAGACATTCTTACTGACGGGATTTTTGCTGCCATAGCTGCTATCGGGTTCGGAGCCATTTCAGACCCTCCCTTGCGTGCCTTCCCTTCCATTGCATTGCTGGCTGCCGTGGGCCATGCCCTGCGGTTTTGCCTGATGACGTATCTGGGAATAGATATTTCGACCGCTTCGCTTTGTGCTTCGTTCACCATCGGAATGGGCAGCCTACTGCTGGGCAAACGTATCCTCTGCCCCATGACGGTGCTTTACATCCCGGCTCTTTTACCCATGATTCCGGGCATGTATGCCTACAAGACGGTGTTCGCGCTTATCATGTTCATGCAAAATCTGAACAGACCGGAAGCGCTGCAAGGCTACATACAGGACATTTTTACGAACGGACTGGTGACATGCAGTGTCATCTTCATGTTGGCGGTGGGCGCCACTTTCCCGCTGTTCCTCTTCATCAAGCGTGCTTTCTCGATGACACGCAGGCAGAAATAAGAGAGGCATGGGGCACATTTGTAATATGAGAAATGAACCAACTATCATAAAAAGGAAATAACAATGGAAATATTCTGGGACACAATCGCACGATACAACGAAAGCACATGGATGATGCAACTGGCCATCACAGTGGTGGGCATAGCCCTGACTACGCTGCTCTACATGCGGCCGGCTAAAGCCGTCAAATGTGCGATGAAAGCTTATATGGTCTTCTTGAACGGATGGATTGCAGGCGTATATTACATGGTTTACGGCGGGATGCGCAGTTATCACTACATTTTAGCTATCTTCTGGGGAATTCTGGCGCTCATCTGGCTGTGGGACCTTGTAACAGGATATACAACCTTCGAGCGCAACCTGAAGCACCGTTACCTCGTAGCCTTGCTATATGCCATGCCTTTTTTGTATCCGTTGCTGTCGTGGGCACGCGGCATGGAGTTTCCCATGATGACTACCACGGTCATGCCCTGTTCGGTGGCTGTATTCACCATCGGTTTGCTGTTAGGCTTTTCGCGCAAGGTAAACCTGCTCATCATCCTCTTCCTATGCCACTGGGCGCTGATTTCTTTCTCCAAGATTTATGTTTACCAGATTCCGGAAGACACTTTGCTGGCCGCTTCTACCGTGCCGGCCATCTACTTGTTCTTCAAGAACTATTTCGACCAGAACTTGCACAAAGAGACCAAGCCCAGCGCACGCTTCATGAATGGTTTCCTCATCGTGATATGTGCTGTCATCGGCGTGGCATTGAGCATCACCTTGCTGCACGGGTTGTTGAACCAATAAGGCGGCGAGGCGTCGTCAGTCTACTCTGGACTAAACCATCATCCACCCTAGACTAAACCAACGTCCACCCTAGACTAACTGTTAGTCTAAGAGCAAACAGATGTTAACAGAATAAGGTAATTGTAAATAAACACTAAAAGCCTTTCCTTTAGCGGACAAAAAGAAAGAGGTTTCGTGGCAATGCACGAAACCTCTTTTCAGTATATCTCTCTGCCCTATCTCTACGCGGGCGGCGAGGCTCATTTAATAGAACCAACGCACGTAGCAGAAGTCTTGGCGATGAGGCAAATCTTTGTTCTTCGGGAACATTCGGTAGGCCACCTTGAAGCTACCTGCATTTTCCAGCTTATGTTTTACCTGGAACGTGTAGAGAGTGCCTTCTTTCTTAACCACCTGGAACGGCTCTACGGAATAGACATGCTGCTTGCCGTCTTCGCCGGTATGCGTGGTCACCAACTCCAGACCGATGGCATCATCCAGTCCCTTCTCGTCGATGACATAAGTAATGGTGTACTCTTTACCGCTCTCGATGGAACCTTTCAGCAGCTCTTCTGTCTTTTCGCTCGAAACGACCTCGATGCTATCCCATTTCTCGACTACCTGCTCCTTCCAAGCCGCGATTTCCTTCGCCTTGGCATAACCATTGGCAGCCAACATCTTGAAACGTTCAGCCTCCTTCGTATAGAACTTCTTGTAGTAATCGTCCAACTGACGCTTCATAGTGTAATGCGGTGCAATCTGCGCGATGGAGTTCTTGATAGTGCGAACCCAGCCCTCGGAATAACCCTTCTTGTTACGGGCGTAATACAACGGCAAGATTTCCTGCTCAAGAATACTGTAAATCGTAGCAGCGTCCAACTGGTCTTGATATTCCTGGTTCTGATAAGTACGCTTCTCGGTCAATGCCCAGCCGGCACCTTCGCGATAGCCTTCCAACCACCAGCCGTCCAACACGGAGAAGTTCACCACGCCGTTCATCAGCGCCTTTTCACCCGATGTGCCCGATGCTTCAAGCGGACGAGTCGGCGTATTCAACCAAATATCTACACCCGAAATGAGGCGGCGAGCCAACTTCATGTCATAATTCTCCAAGAAGATAATCTTACCCAAGAACTCGGGGCGGCGGGAGATTTCGATAATCTTCTTAATCAAGCCCTGTCCGGCGCCATCGTGCGGGTGAGCCTTTCCGGTATAGAGGAACTGTACGGGATAGTCAGGATTGTTCACAATCTTGGCCAGACGATCCAAGTCGGTAAACAACAGATGGGCACGCTTGTAAGTAGCAAAACGACGACCGAAACCAATCAACAGCGCGTTGGGATTAATCTTGTCCAACAGCGAGACGATGCGCGACGGGTCACCTTGGTTCTTCAACCACGTCTCGCGATAAGACTTGCGCACGTAGTCTATCAATTTGTTCTTCATCTGCATGCGCGTCTTCCAGATTTCCTCGTCAGACACCTCATAGATGGCCTTCCAGAACTCCGGATTAGACTGGTCGAACCAGAAATTCTCATCAAAATGAGCCGCGTAAAGCTGTTTCCACTCAGTAGCACTCCAAGTGGGGAAGTGTACGCCATTTGTCACATAACCCACATGCATTTCTTCAGGGAAATAACCTTTCCAGATGGGAGCAAACATCTCCTGCGAAACCTTTCCGTGCAACCAGCTTACGCCATTAACTTCCTGAGACGTATTGCAAGCAAAAATAGACATGCAGAAACGCTCACCTTTATCGCCCGGATTGTTGCGACCCAAGTCCATTAGGTCATCCCAACTGATGCCCATACGCTGAGGATAGCCCCCCATGTATTTACCGAACAAACCCTCGTCGAAATAGTCATGACCAGCAGGTACAGGCGTATGAACAGTATAAAGAGAAGAAGCGCGTACCAACTCGATGGCTTGGTCATAAGTCAAACCTTCAGCCACATAGTCACATATACGTTGAACGTTAATCAACGCAGCATGACCTTCGTTGCAATGATAGATATCCTTCTTTATACCCAATTTCTTCAATGTCAGGATACCGCCAATGCCCAACAGGATTTCCTGCTTCAAACGGTTCTCCCAGTCGCCACCATAAAGCTGGTGCGTGATGCGACGATCGAACTCACTGTTCAGTTCATTATCCGTATCCAACAAATAAAGAGAAATACGACCCACATTCACACGCCATACATAAGCGTGTACATAATAATCCAAATAAGGAACGTCAACAATGACCTGCTGGCCATTCTCATCCAACACGCGGTCAATAGGCAACTGGCCGAAGTTCTGAGCCTCGTAATTGGCAATCTGCTGGCCATCCATTGAAAGAGTTTGCGTAAAATAGCCATAACGATACAAGAAACCTACACCACACATATCGACATTGCTGTCGGAAGCTTCTTTGAGATAGTCACCGGCCAATACGCCCAAACCACCTGAATATATCTTAAGTACATGAGTCAAACCATACTCCATGCTGAAGTATGCCACAGAAGGCCGCTTTTTGTCGGGCCCTACATCCATATAATTACGGAATTTCGAGTACACAGCATCCAAGCGGCGCAAAATAACTTTATCATTGGCCAAAGCCTCAAGCTTGGCATAACTCATACGCTCCAACAGAAGAACCGGGTTTTGGCCCACTTCTTTCCACAGGGCAGGGTCAAGGTCTCTAAACAACTCGGTAGCCTCGTAATTCCATGCCCACCAGATGTTGCGAGCCAGTTCTGACAGTTTCTCCAATTCGGCGGGAATGTGAGATTTCACATTCACATCTTTCCAATTGGGAGTGTTTACATTACTAACTTTAATCTTCATTGTATGATAACTTGAGTGATTAATATGATTACGTTAACCTAACAGCCGCTTCATTGCATGACGCAGGGCAATATCATAGGCATCATAATAATTCTGGATGAAATATTTCCAGAGAGCCTGCTCTGCCACTTGTCCTGCACGACGGCGAATTTCTTTTACTTCTTCTTTCGTTTTGGTTGAAAACAACGAGATTGTGTCTTTCACGCCATCAGCCACTTCCGAATAATTGTAATCTGAACGGTGAAGTACCTGTACCCCGTCTTCTATGCCATGCTGATTACGCAAGCTATTCACCCAAAGGCCAAATCCTGCCAAATCGGTGGTGACGGTTGGCACATGAAATGCTACGCTTTCCAATGGGGTATAACCCCAAGGCTCGTAGTAGGAAGGATAAACACTCAGATCAAGACCAGGCACGACGTCGTAATAGTTCTTATTGACAATACCGTCTTTACCATCCAAATAGCAAGGCACAAAGATGACCTTTACCCGGTCAGTCGGACGATTATTCAAATCCAAATATTTCAGCATATCAAGCACTTGGTCATGCGTCATGTCATGCAGCCAATGTGTAATGAGCGGACATTGCAGAGGGGCAGTAAACTTCTCTTTACTTTTCAATCTTTGTTGCAAATCTTCGCGAGGGTCTCCCACCCACCCGGGAACGCTGACTAGTGCCAAGACTTTCTTTTGCAGGTTTTTATCCCGGTTCAAACGATTCAATGCTTCCAGAAATACGTCTATTCCCTTGTTCTTGAATTCATAACGGCCACTGGTACCGATTATCAGTACGTCATCGTCCAGTTCTTCGCCCAGCAAGCAATTGGCAATCCGCAACATCAAAGCGCGAGCTCGTTTCCGCTTTCCGGTATATGTAGCCCCTTTGGGGACGAAATCGTCTTCAAAACCGTTCATCAGAATAGCATCGGCAGGCTTATCCAACAGCTCTTTGCATTCATTATTGGTAATCTGGCTCACCGTGGTAAAACAATCCACATAGTGCGCCGTTTGCTTCTCTATGGAATGTTTGGACTGCATGTTCAATTCCTGAGCCATCTGGTCGCCATTGTATGCGAAAAGATAGTCATAAAGTGGTTTGTTATTACCTGCGATGGAACGTCCGATGGAAGTGGCATGTGTAGTAAACACCGTAGCTATTTCGGGCACCGCAGCTTGCAGGTAAAGGGCAGCCATACCCGTCATCCATTCATGTGCCTGAAAAACGACCTTATCCGTCTCCGTCAGGTTGAAACGGTAAAAGCTTTCCACAACCTTTCCCGTGGCATACGCAAACATGGATGAATCGTCATAATCACCGTATGCATGCAATGAATCCACCTGAAAACGGTTCCACATGTCTGTATAGATTTCGTTCTTATACTGGAAATAAGGCTGATAGTCCACCAAAATCACGATTGGACGCCCGGGAACATTCCAACGCCCCACTCGCACCAAAAGGCCGTCCTTCTCAGTCGCATACTCACGCCACGCAGCACACAGGTTGTCTGACTCCTCAAACAAAGGATTATCTTTCCCTTTCCAAATATCCGGACCGATATAAAACAAGCGGTCATGAAACTTACTTTGCAATGTATTGGCTTGTGTAGACAAAACGGTATAAATACCGCCAACCTTGTTACACACCTCCCAACTGGCTGCAAAAACATAATCGGGAGTTTGAAATCCTTCTATCATATATGTAATAAAACTCTTTTAGAAATGTGGCGCAAAGGTAGGCATTATTCTTTGAAAAATAGTCTTTTAATGCAAAAAA
>DXCK01000042.1 GCA_019116045.1 Candidatus Bacteroides merdipullorum
AAGTAGGTACTGAAATTTAGTTTATACATTGTGTTGTATCTGTCATGTTGAGCGGAGCGCAGCGAAGTCGAAACATCTCCTTCTTGCGCTGCCAGACGGACAGAGCCCTTAGGGAGATTCTTCGACTACGCCCTGCGGGCTTCGCTCAGAATGACAGACACATCGATAGTATAAACTAAATATCAACATCCACTTAGCTTATGCACGAAGAAATCAAAGACGGTTTATTGTAAAGCATAGCCAATACCTTGTCTGTATATGCTTACCATATAAAAGATGCAGGCATAGCTACAAGGAATATGTCTGCAAGCATCTGACGCACCTCTTCCCCAGGCGTGTGTCCTATAACCGTTTTGTGGAACTGGGGAAGGAAGTCCTGTTACAACTGACCGTTTTCATCAAGGAGGTCTTGCTGGGTATTTGTACCGGAATTAGTTTCGTGGATTCCACTCCTTTACGGGTATGTCGTAACCAGCGCATATTGATTCACAAAACCTTTGAAGGTCTTGCACAGCGTGGAAAATGTTCCATGAGGTGATTCTTCGGCTTCAAACTGCACCTGATTATCAATGACAAAGGGAGAAATCCTCAATTTCATGTTCACACCCGGAAATGTGGATGACCGTGAACCGTTGAAACAAATCTGGTTTCAATAATTTCATTGCCAACTTGCTTTCTGCATAGCTGTATACTGCTTTTTTGAAGAGAAGCCCGCTATCGACCTTTGTTTTGTCAAAGGCAGGAACTTGCGATGTTTTGAATTATATCGAACTCACGTTAAATAGTAATAATGGTCAGTTAAACAATCTTCGTCTTCCCTCAGGTGAGGAGTAGAAGAGAAATCAAGTAACTTGATTCCTTTCCTTGTTGCTTGCTTCGCCTCCTTCATGCACGACATAGACGGTGGCCACAACGTTGGTATGATGCGGATATTCGTTTAATTTTAAGGCGGCTTGCCAACAAAATGTCGATACTTCTTTCCTATCTTTTTGTAAATGCGTACCTTTGCCGAGAAACTAAAATAATTTAACAACAGCAAAGTAACAGAAAATGAGAAAATGGCGTATTGAAGATTCGGAAGAGTTGTACAACATCAACGGTTGGGGCACTTCGTACTTTAGTATCAACGAAAAAGGCCATGTGGTGGTGACGCCGCGCAAGGACGATGTGGCCGTCGATTTGAAAGAGTTGGTAGACGAGTTGCAGTTGCGTGATGTCACGGCTCCTATGTTGGTGCGTTTTCCGGATATCCTCGACAACCGCATTGAGAAAATCTCGAGCTGTTTCAAGCAGGCTTCTGAAGAGTATGGCTACAAGGGCGAGAATTTTATGGTCTATCCCATCAAGGTAAACCAGATGAGGCCTGTGGTGGAAGAAATCATCAGTCATGGCAAGAAGTTCAACTTGGGGCTGGAGGCTGGTTCGAAGCCTGAATTGCATGCGGTGATTGCCATCAATATGGATTCCGACTCTATCATCGTCTGCAATGGTTACAAGGATGAGAATTACATCGAGCTGGCTTTGCTGGCACAGAAAATGGGCAAGCGTATCTTCCTGGTCGTGGAAAAGTTGAACGAGTTGCGTCTGATTGCCCGCATGGCCAAGCAGTTGGGTGTGCGTCCCAACATAGGCATACGCATCAAGCTGGCTTCGTCGGGCAGCGGCAAGTGGGAAGACTCGGGCGGAGATGCCAGTAAGTTTGGTTTGAGTTCCAGTGAATTGCTGGAGGCGCTCGATTTTCTGGAGGAGAAGAACCTGAAGGACTGCTTGAAGCTGATTCATTTCCACATCGGCAGCCAGATTACGAAGATACGCCGTATCAAGACGGCCTTGCGCGAGGCATCGCAGTTCTACGTACAGCTACATTCGATGGGCTTTGCCGTCGAGTTTGTGGACATTGGCGGTGGACTGGGTGTGGACTACGACGGTACGCGTTCCAGCAACAGCGAGGGTAGTGTGAACTACTCCATTCAGGAATATGTCAACGACTCCATTTCTACGTTGGTGGATGCCAGCGACAAAAAAGGCATCCCGCATCCCAATATCATTACGGAGAGTGGACGCGCGCTGACGGCTCACCATTCGGTGCTTATCTTCGAGGTGCTGGAGACGGCTACTTTGCCGGAATGGGATGATGAGGACGAGGTGACGGAGAATGACCACGAATTGTTGCGCGAGTTGTATGACATCTGGGACAAGCTGAACCAGAACCGGATGCTGGAGGCTTGGCACGATGCGCAGCAGATTCGTGAGGAAGCACTCGACTTGTTCAGCCACGGCATTGTGGATTTGCAGACGCGGGCCAAAATCGAGCGTCTGTATTGGAGCATCATGCGCGAGGTGAATCAGATTGCCGGCGGGTTGAAACACGTGCCCGACGAGTTGCGCGGACTCCCGAAACTGTTGGCCGACAAGTATTTCTGTAACTTCTCTCTCTTTCAGTCATTACCCGATACTTGGGCCATCGACCAGATATTCCCCATTATGCCCATTCAGCGCTTGGATGAGAAACCCGACCGCGAGGCGACGTTGCAAGACATTACGTGCGACTCGGACGGCAAGATTGCCAATTTTGTCACAGCTAAGAATGTGTCGCACTACTTGCCTGTTCACACCATAAAAGCCAAAGAACCCTATTACATGGGGGTGTTCTTGACGGGAGCTTATCAGGAAATCTTGGGCGATTTGCACAATCTTTTCGGCGATACGAATGCCGTACACGTGTCTGTCAACGACAAGGGTTATACCATCGACCAGGTGATAGATGGTGAGACGGTGGCCGAAGTGTTGGACTATGTGCAGTATAGTGCCAAGAAACTGGTGCGTACGCTGGAGACATGGGTGAGCCAGTCGGTGAAAGAGGGAAAAATCTCGCTGGAGGAAGGCAAGGAGTTCTTGTCTAATTACCGCTCCGGACTTTATGGATATACCTATTTAGAATAAGTACGACACGCAAGCAATGGCACAGAAAGAGAAACTTACGGTGATTAAGGTAGGGGGTAAAATAGTGGAAGAGGAAAACTCCCTGTATCAGTTGTTGGATGATTTTGCTGCAATCGAAGGCCACAAAGTGCTGGTGCATGGCGGAGGGCGTTCGGCTACGAAGTTGGCTGCTCGTCTGGGCATCGAGAGCCGGATGCTGAACGGGCGACGCATTACCGATGCCGATATGTTGCAGGTAGTCACCATGGTCTATGGCGGTTTGGTGAACAAGAACATTGTGGCTGGCCTGCAGGCACGGGGCGTCAATGCTTTGGGTCTGACGGGGGCAGATATGGATGTAATCCGTTCTGTCAAAAGACCGGTGAAAGAAGGCGTGGACTATGGCTTTGTTGGTGATGTGCGGCAAGTGGATGCTGTCAGACTGGGCAGCCTTATCAGTCAGGGCATTGTGCCTGTCATGGCTCCTCTGACGCATGACGGGGCGGGGCATATACTCAATACCAATGCCGATACAATCGCCGGAGAGACGGCCAAGGGGCTGGCAGCGTTGTTTGATGTCACGTTGGTGTTCTGCTTTGAGAAGAAAGGCGTATTGCGTGACGAGAACGACGACGAGAGTGTCATTCCCTCTCTTACTCCGGATGATTTCCAGGCTTATGTGGCCGATGGCATTATTCAAGGAGGCATGATTCCTAAACTGGAGAACTCGTTCGAGGCATTGAAGGCAGGCGTGAGCCAAGTGATTATCACGTCGGCCTCGGCTTTGGGGAGCGGTAGTGGAACACGTATCTTTCAATAATTAAATAAATGTGAAAACCGCAAGAACGTCTGTAACTTCTCGCCGTTTCAACCGTCAATCTTTATAGAGATGGAAACACTCAATTTTCGTCGTGACATCCTGCCGTTGAAGGACAAACTCTTCCGGTTGGCTTTGCGGATTACGTTCGACAGGGCTGAGGCGGAGGACATTGTGCAGGAGACGTTGATTCGGGTGTGGAGCAAGTGTGATGAATGGCCGCAGTTCTCGTCCGTAGAGGCTTATTGCCTGACGGTGGCGCGGAATTTGGCTATCGACCGGAGTGAACGGATGGAGGCTCGAAACGTCGAACTGACGGCTGAAGCAGAGCAAATGCCTGATGCTTCGAGTCCGCATGAACGTCTGGTCGGAAAGGAGAGGTTGCAGTTATTGCATCGTCTGATAGCCCGTCTTCCCGAGAAACAGCGCACGGTGTTGCAGTTGAGGGACGTTGAGGAGAAGAGCTATAAAGAAATTGCCGGAATCTTGAACATCAGCGAAGAGCAAGTGAAGGTGAATCTGTTCAGGGCGCGGCAGAAAGTGAAACAACAGTTTATTGATATAGATAACTATGGACTTTGACAAACATATAGAGAACCTGTTGCAGCGTTACTGGCTGGGCGAAACTTCGTTGGAGGAGGAAGCGCAGTTGCGTGCGTTCTTTGCCGGCGGTGAGGTGCCTGAAAGGTTGCGCCGCAGCAAGGAGTGGTTCACGTATGTCGAAGGCTTGCAGCAGGAAGGTTTGGGTGAGGATTTCGATGCCCGGGTGTTGAGCCGGGTGGAGATGCCGGTGGTGAAAGCACGGCGTGTCACGATGTCCGCACGTTTCCTTCCGTTGTTGAAAGCTGTGGCTGTGGTGGCCATAGTGATAGGATTGGGTGGTGTGGTGCAACGTTCTTTCTTCGGCAGCGTGCCGGAGGTGGCGGTGAGCGATACCATCGGGCGGCAGATTTCAGCTCCGTCCGTAGCCTTGTCGGGTGAGGTGCCTGACGTGGCGGTGGAGAAGCAGAAAATGGACAGTCTGAAGAAGGGCATGGAGAAGCCGCTGGAATCCTTTAATGATCATTGACGCTTTTTCGTTTGCGTTTCATATAACATTTTCATTTGCTTTAAATATAGTTAGTGTGCTTTATTAGGACTATTGAGGCTGTGAAGTTTCAATTCTCTCTCAAAATCTTATGAAAAAACTAACATAAAAGGGATGCCGCGTGAGCAGCGTCCCTTTTGTCATTTTAGGCCCCCGTTCCTCCATCGCTGGAGAGGCGGGGGCTGTGGTTAAGAGAGAATTATTAGAGTTTGTAGATTCCTTTTCGTGGGATGTCCAGCCGGGGATTGCCCTTGTAGCCGATGTTGCCGCTGCCTGTGGTGCGTGCTTTCAGTTGTTCGGTGGCGTGGCAGGTGATGTCGCCCGACCCGGCCACGGAGGCTTCGGCTTGTTGCACTTTGAGGGCGGAAGCTTTCAAGTCGCCCGAGCCTGCCACGCTGTATTGGGCACGGTCGCCGGTGCCGCTCAGCACGATGTCGCCCGAGCCAGCCACGGAGGCTTCAACGGAGTTGCACACCAGGTCTCGCAGTGATAGGTCGCCCGAGCCTGCCACGGAGGCGGTGGCTTGGACGCAGCGCACGTCCGTCAGGTGCAGGTCGCCCGAGCCGGCTACGGAGGTTTTCAGTTGGTTGCACTGAATGTGTTTTCCGTTCAGGTCGCCCGACCCGGCGAGGCTCAGTTGCAGGTCTTCGGTCTCCAAGCCGTCGTTCAGGTAGATTTCGCCCGACCCTGCCAGCTTGACGGCCTCCAGCCGGGGCGAGGAGACGCGGATGTCGAGTGTCTTGTAGGAGACGTTGACGCCTTTTTTGAAACGGATGTACAGTGTGCCGTCGTCTGTGTGGATGTCCAGCACTTCGGCGATGTTGTCGGAGGTGTAGACGGTCACTTTCGGTTTCCCGGCCTGTTGGGTGTAGGTGACGGTGGGGCTTCCTTGGAGGTTGATGGCGGTGAAGTTTTCGACGTTGATTTCCTTCGTTACGTAGTTTTTGCTTTCTTTGATGGTCTTTTGCCCGAACCATCCTTGGGCGCTTGTCTGGCAGCTTGCCAGGAGGATGGCCAGGCTGCCGAGGATTGTTTTTGCTTTCATTGTCTTATTTGTTAATGGATGTTCCTTTTATGGGTTAGACGCAGGGCGGCTGAAGAAAGTTGCACGGGCGTCTCACTTTTTTTTCTATCAAGACCCGTGCCAAAGTATTAACCGTCTGATAGTGAGCTTTCTTTCTTTTCCCAGTTTGTCCGATATCGGACACTCTGTTCGTTTTTGGTGCTCGGAATGTGCGTTTTTCTCTTGCTGATGTCGCGGTTTATTCGTTTTTTTGCAGCCGATGAGCCAGTTGGAATATATATACGAAGACCCCGAGCTGGGGCGTTTTCACATCCGCGTCAATGCCCGGGCGCGCCGCCTGACGTTTCGTGCCAAGGAGCGGGAGTTGTGGGTGACCATTCCTCTCGGTGTGGGCCCGGAGGAGCTGAAGCGTGCTGTCGAGGGGTTGCGCCCGCGCTTGCGCAGGATGTTGTCGGCGGCATTTCGTCCGGCGGCCATCGGGCCCGACTTTCGCATGGATGCCCCGTGTTTCCGGCTATCGCTGGTGGAGGGTAAGGGGACGCGCTTCGTGCTGCGCCGCGAGGCCGACGGCGGGGTGCAAATCGTTTACCCGCCGCACACCGATTGGGGCGATGCTTCCCGGCAGGCGTGGTTGCGCCGGGTCGTCACCGAAGCCATGCGCCGGAGGGCGAAAGAGGTGTTGTCCGTGCGGCTGGAGATGCTGGCGCGTGCGCACGGATTGACGTTCCGGTCGGTAAAGATAAACTCCAGCACCGGGCGATGGGGCAGTTGTTCGGCGCGGGGCGACATCAACCTGTCGCTCCATCTCTTGCTGCTGCCGTTGCCGCTGATAGATTATGTGCTGCTGCACGAGCTGGCGCACACGCGCGAGATGAACCACGGGCCGAGGTTCTGGAATTTGTTGGACACGCTGACGGGCGGACGGGCACATGCCTTGCGCGACGAGCTGGGCAAGCATCGCTGCACGTTCTGACGGGGCGCGGCCACGGTCCGGACGGGGCGCGGCTCTTGTCCGTCGGAAGCACCGCTGTTGTCCGGCAGAAGCGTGGCGGCCCGGAAAGCCGGTTTCGGAGGTGGAAAAACGCGATGTCGGTTCAGAATCCGCAGAACAGCGTCACGAGGAAGGGCACGCTGAAGTCGACCAGAAAGCCGTGGTAGATGGAGACGACGACAAAGCGCTGGCCCGACGCTTGCGTGATGACGGGCAGCGTCGTGTCCATCGTCGTGGCTCCTCCGGCCGAGATGGGTGCCAGCGGGCCGAACCACCGCGCCAGCAGCGGGGCGAGCAGCAGCGTCAGGATTTCGCGCGCGATGTTGGCCAGGAGCGCCACCGTGCCCAGTTCCGCCCCTTTGTATTCCGTGATGAAGATGCTGGACAGCGAGTAGTAGCCGAAGCCCGCGCCCACAGCCAGGCAGTCGCCCGCCGAACGGTGCGTCAGCACCAGGCTGACCACGGCCGCACCTGCCAGCGTGCCTACCACGGTGCCCAGCGGCAGGAGCATCAGCCGCGGGCTGAGTGAGCGGAAGTTGCGCAACGTCTGCGGGTCGCTGCCCAGCCCCAAGCCCACGCAGAACATCAGCGCACAGAGGGCGTAGAAGCTGACGTCCGTCTGCGCCGGGTCGATGGGGAAGACCTGGCCCAGTCCGCACGCCACGCCCAGTGCGAAAAATCCCACGATGATGAGGCTACCCTTCATGGCCAGCACCCTCCTTTCCGCGGTTCGCCCATCGCCACAACCCCCAGGCCGCCAGCACGCTACCCAGCGTGGCTGCCGTGGCGATGGCCAGCGCCTCCAGTCCCAGCGTGTGCAAGCCTCGGACGATGCGCTCGTTGCCCCCTACCTCGACGCCCAACAAGAAGAGCAGCAGCCAGATGAGCACGGTGATGACCCGGTGAACAGCCCCCAGCCTGTGGCGGCGTAGCAAGAATCCGGCCGCGATGCCGGCCAGCATGAGTGAGATGACGGTGAACATATTTCTCTAATAGAACGGTTTTTACATAAGCGGCTGCAAAAATAGGCATTACGTCCCGAATTTTTTTCATCAGCTTAATCCTTTTTTTTCGAGAGGTTGGTGCAGGCTTCGTTCTTTTTGGTGCAAATACGCTCCAAACGCTTTTCGGCTTTTCTTATCCTTTTTTTTAACTTTGTTTCCTGTTAGGGAAGATTTTGCAGGACATTCGCAAGAATGTCTGGGTTCCTGCATATCTGTGAAGTATGACTAACCGCCCGTAGGAACCCCGGGCTTGGGAGAGACAAAAAATGAAGACATTGAAAGTTTGGTCGATGCTGGTGTGCTTGTTGGCCATCAGTGCAGGGTTCGTGTCGTGCAGCGACGAAGACGGCGAGTATCTTGACCGTACCATCTTCCAACGGGCGGAATAGGACACCTGTTCCCTTTCGGACCCATCTTCTTTGGGAGGGAGTTTTTTGACGGATTTTTCGGACAGAATGAGGCGTATGTCCGGGAAATCCGTTTACTTTGCACTATGCTATTGCCCTATTTACACGAAGACTTGATAGAAGCCGGTTGCGACGAGGCCGGTCGAGGTTGCCTGGCAGGCGCCGTCTATGCTGCTGCTGTCATCTTGCCCCCGGACTTCCGCAACGAACTGCTGAACGACTCCAAGCAACTGAGCGAACGGCAGCGTTACGACCTGCGCCCTGTCATCCAGCGCGAAGCCCTGGCTTGGGCCGTGGGGGTGGTTTCTCCGCAGGAGATAGACGAAATCAACATTCTCAACGCTTCCTTCCTGGCCATGCACCGTGCTGTGGATGCGCTGAAAGTCCGCCCGCAGCACTTGCTTATCGACGGCAACCGTTTCCGTCCTTATTCCGGCATACCTCATACCACCGTGGTCAAGGGTGACGGTAAGTATCTTTCGATTGCCGCAGCCTCTGTCTTGGCCAAGACCTACCGCGACGACTACATGCTGCGTCTCCATGCCGAGTATCCTGACTACGGCTGGGATCGCAACAAGGGCTATCCCACCCGCGAACACCGTGCCGCCATCGCCCTGCACGGCACGACGCCTTACCATCGCCGTTCGTTCAATCTGTTGGGCGACGGGCAACTGGAACTGAAGTTTGAGTAATCAGAACCACTTGATTTTGCGGAACAACACAAAGGTGCCCGCCGACAGCAGCACCGATACGACCACGATGAGCGCGAAGGCGTAGGGCATGTGCTCGATGTGCACGTCCACGTTCATGCCGTAGAAGCTGGCGATGAGTGTGGGAATCATCAGCGTGATGCTCAGGCTGGTCATGCGTTTCATGATGGCGTTCACGTTGTTCGAGATGATGGAGGCAAAGGCGTCCATCGTGCCTGTCAGGATGTCGCTGTAAATGTTCACCGTGTTTACGGCCTGTTTCAGTTCGATGAGCACGTCGTCCAGCAGACCCATGTCCAGGTAGTCCGTATCTTGGAAGATGTTTTTCAGGCGGCCAATCATTACTTCGTTGCCGCGGATGCTTGTGTCGAAATAGACCAGCGACTTTTGCAGTTTCATCAGCCGTAGCAGGTCTTCGTTGCGGATGCTGCGCTCCAGTTCCTTTTCCGCTTCGGTGACGACGTTGTTAATCTGTTTCAGATATTTCAGGAACCATACGGCAGAGGAGTAAATGATGCGCAGGATGAGGTCGAGCTTGTTGTTCACGGCGATGCCCTTGCGCTGGGTGTGTGCCACGAAGTCGCTCATCATTTCCGTGCGGTGGTAGCAGACGGAGATGATGACGTCGTCGTTGGTGATGATGCCGATGGGTACGGTGACGAACGGGATGTCCGGCTTGTCATTCTGCATGGGTATGCGCAGGATGGTCAGCAGCCAGTTGCCTTCGGTGTCGGTGCGCGGGCGTTCGTCCACGTCGGCAATGTCTGTCAGGAAGGCCTCGGGCACCCGTAGCTGTTGGGTCAGGAAGTCGAAGTCGTTGTTGTCCGGGCACTCCACGTTCACCCAGCAGTTGGGCGCCCATTCCGGCCGTTCGACGAAGCCGTTTTCGCTGAAGAGGTATTTTCTCATCGTTGCAGGTCTTTTAGTTGGGTTAGGTACGGCAAAGGTAGGAAAAATCTTGGTACGGCAAGGCGGTTCTCCTCCGTTCATCCTTCGGCTGATGTCCTTTCGGACTTCCGGCAAGCATCCGGCAGGTCGATTCTCTTGACCGTTTTCCTGACAAACCAGAGCCTCGGCCGTCACTTCCCACAGGGCTTCCGCGAAAGGTAATATACCTTTGCCCGAAAGGTAATATACCTTTGGCACAAGGGTAATATACCTTTCCCCAAAAGGTAATATACCTTTCTAAAGCCGTTCCACAGGGCTTCTGGAGGCCTTTTTGTGGGCTTCTTCCGAGTGCCTCGCCTTGTGCCGTCTTCATCCCCTCCCATATTTTCAGTTCTTTTATGCCTCTGCGCCGTTGCTACCCGGCGGGATTTTTGTAACTTTGTGCCGCATAAAGGCAAAAGTTCAATTTAAATTTTTACATACTATGGCTAAGAAAGCTCTTTTAATGATTCTGGACGGTTGGGGCATTGGCGACCGCCAGAAAGATGATGTAATCTATGTAACCCCCACTCCTTACTGGGACAGCCTGTTGGCCAACTATCCGCACTCGCAGCTCCAAGCCAGTGGTGAGAATGTGGGCTTGCCCGACGGACAGATGGGTAACTCTGAAGTGGGACACCTCAATATCGGCGCCGGACGCATCGTTTACCAGGACTTGGTGAAGATCAACCGCGCCTGTGCCGACGGCAGCATCCTGAAGAACAAGGAAATTGTCTCTGCCTTCTCTTACGCCAAGGAGCACGGCAAAAACATCCACTTCATGGGCCTGACCTCCAACGGTGGCGTACACTCCTCGCTGGAACACCTCTTCAAACTCTGCGACATTGCCAAGGAATATGGCATCGGCGAACGCACCTTCATCCACTGCTTCATGGATGGCCGTGATACTGACCCCAAGAGCGGCAAGGGCTTCA
>DXCK01000043.1 GCA_019116045.1 Candidatus Bacteroides merdipullorum
TCGAAAGCGGGACGGATGCCGGAAACTGCTTCTATATTATCAACCACATCTGCACTGGAGTTGGATAGGTTATCAACAATAACCACCTCATAACCTGCATTCTGAAGTTCTACCACAGTGTGCGAACCTATATAGCCCGTACCCCCTGTAACCAAGATTCTTTCTTTCATACGCTATGTTATATCTTTTTTTTGTCTCAACGTATTGACGGCACAAATGTAAGGATTTAAATTCACAATCTATCTAAAAAATGAGAAAAATCGCTATTTATAGGCTAAACAAAGCCGATAATCCTTTATCAACCCCAGAAAAACCCATGAATGCCATCGCCAACAACCCGGCTGTAAGCAAGGCTATGGGTGTGCCTTGCATGCCTTTAGGAATAGCAGAAAAGCTCATTTGTTCGCGTAGGCCAGCAAAGAGCACCAGTGCCAAACCGAATCCCAATGCCGTAGAGAAAGCATAAATGACCCCTGTCAGTAAATCGAAGTCTTTCTGAATGACAAGAATGGCTACGCCCAAAATACAACAATTGGTAGTAATCAGGGGCAAAAAGACTCCTAACGCCCGGTAGAGTGCAGGGGATACTTTTTTCAGAATGATTTCTACCAATTGTACCAGCCCGGCAATGACTAAAATAAAAGTAATGGTCTGCAAGTAGGCAAGACCAAAAGCATCTAACACAAACTTCTGGATGACGTATGTGACCAGGGTGGACAATGTAAGCACAAAGGCTACCGCAGCCGACATGCCCAAAGCCGTATCAACTTTCTTGGAAACTCCTAAAAACGGGCAGATACCCAGAAACTGAGACAGAACTATGTTGTTGACAAATATTGCCGAAATAAAGATTAATAGGTATTCCATAATAGTTTTTTTGTTTTTAACCGAAAATCAGAAAAGGCGAAACATTGTACTCTCGCACAGAAAACAGTAATCTGCCAGTTGTCACTTTGCTTCATTACGCTTCATCTTGTTAACAATCGCTATCAAATAGCCCAATGCAATGAAGGCTCCCGGTGCCAAGATAAAAAACAAGACTCCATAATCTTCGGGAAAGAGAGTGAAACCAAAGATTTTGCCGGTGCCCAACAGTTCACGTACGCTGCCCAACAGTGTCAAAGCAATAGTAAATCCCAGTCCGATACCCAAACCGTCGAAGAATGAAGGCAAAGGATTATTCTTGGCAGCAAAGGCTTCGGCCCGCCCCAAAACAATGCAATTGACCACAATGAGGGGGATGAACAGCCCCAACGTTTTGTAGAGCGAAGGCACATAAGCCTGCATTACCATCTGAAGCAATGTAACGAAAGAAGCTATGACCACTATGTACGAAGGGATGCGCACCATGTCCGGTATCAGATTCTTGATGGCTGAGATGGCTACATTGGAACATATCAGTACGAACATCGTGGCCAGTCCCATGCCCATGCCGTTGATGGCGGATGAGGTTGTGCCCAACGTGGGACACATGCCCAACAAGAGCACAAAGGTGGGATTTTCACGTACAATTCCGTTTATCAGCACTTTCATGTTATTCATAATCAGTCCTCCTCTGTATGATGTTCTACTTGCTGCGAAGCCCCCGTGGCTCCGTCTGTCGTTTCTTGTCCCGCGTAAGCTGCATAAGCTGCATTAACGGCCGTCAGAAAAGCCCGCGTCGTGATGGTAGAAGCGGTAATGGCATCGACCTGCCCGCCATCTTTCGTGACGGCCAACGGCGAATGTCCAGGGTTCATCCCGGTAATGTCTCCCTTGTTGCCGGTCTTGAACCAATCTGCTGCTTTCGAGCCCAACCCAGGTGTTTCAGAATGTGACAAGAGTGAATAATCCAAGATGTTTCCCTCGGCATCAAAACCTACCAAGACACGCAATTCTCCACCAAATCCCATTGCAGAAGCTTCTACTGCCGCACCTATATAGGTTTCTCCTTGCATGGCTGGATAGACTGCATATTCAACACCGTCTACTGTCTGCACTTTTTTTTCGGCTATGGGGTCATTGTCGAAACCTGGAACTACTGCATTCACGGCGTCACTCAACGCCTGCGCCTCGGCCCGGGCGATAGAGTCGGCTGTAAGCTGGTTCACATAAGCCAACAGGGCCACGGATACGACGGTCACCCCTGTCAGCACCAGTAACATGTTCTTTAAAGACGATTCAAGTTTTTTCATCTCTTTTTCGCTACCTCCCCAAAGCGTTTTGGTTTAACATAGGTATTTATCAACGGAGTAAAAGCATTCATGATAAGAATGGCGAATGACATGCCTTCCGGGTAGGCTCCAAAGAGGCGGATGACAACCGTCAGCAAACCGATGCAGACGCCATACAACAGCATGCCACGATGATTCATGGGTGAAGTGACGTAGTCAGTTGCCATAAAAACGGCTCCCAACAACAAGCCTCCTGTCAAAAGATGTGTGATGCCATCGGCATATTTCACCGGATCGGCCCAATGCATGGCTTGTGTCAATACAAACACCGTGACAAGGATGGAGACCGGAATATGCCAAGTGATTATCTTCTTCCACAACAAATAAGCAAAACCCAACAAGAGAGCCAACGCACTGACCTCGCCGATGCAACCGGGATTGTTGCCCAAAAACAGTCCGAAAGAAGCCGGCAATTGGTCTAACGACATACCGGGAACTCCACCAGCGGCACCTTTCATCACAGCCAGAGGGGTAGCCGTGGTCACCGCATCGGCATAGGTCAGCCACTGCCCGGGAGCCGGCCAACTGGTCATCTGTGCCGGGAACGACAACAACAGGAAGGCGCGTCCGGCCAACGCCGGGTTAAACAGGTTGCAGCCCAAACCACCAAACGACATTTTCACAACACCGATGGCAAACAGTGCCCCGACCAAGATAATCCACACAGGCAGATTGGAAGGCAGATTGAAAGCCAACAGCACACCTGTTATGATGGCCGACCCATCGGCAATGGTGGCATACTTCTGTTTCAAAATGAATTTTCCGATGGCCCACTCAAAAAACACACAGGCAACCACCGAAGTAAACGTTACGACAAGTGCCCCTATCCCGAAAAAGAGCAGTGACGCCAGGAAGGCCGGCAATAAAGCCAACAGCACGCCATACATATTTCTTTTCACGCTGTCCTTTCCATGGACATGGGGCGACAGGGATACAACAAATTTTTCCATATAAGACTTTGCATAATTAAGTTCAAACAAACGCGCAAACGCGATTTAATCCCAAGAACAGTTCCGATACATGGCCTCATTCCTCAACGTCCGGCAAACACCCGGCTCGCGCCCAGAAAGAGCATCCTCCGTGTCCGAAAGGAGGGAGGCTCTTGTCCGGAAGGCATCAGCCCTTCTTCCGAGCCCGTATCATGGCTGCAACTTTTGCCTTGCCCAACCGGACATAATCCAGGATAGGACGGTTGGATGGACAAGTGAACTGGCATGAACCACACTCGATGCACGACAGGATGTTTTCCTTTTCCGCCCGCTCGAAATCGCCGTGAGCCGACGCAGTTGCCAGCAAGTAGGGCTCCAACCCCATCGGACAAACGGCCACACATTTAGCACAACGGACACAAGGCTGTACAGCCGCCCGACGGGCTTCCTGTCCACCCATCAATAAGATGCCCGAAGTACCTTTGCTGACGGGAACATCCAGATTGACCAAAGCCTTCCCCATCATGGGGCCGCCACATATCACCTTGCACGTGTCTTCGGGCAGCCCTCCACAGGCTTCCACCAACTGACGGACCGGAGTGCCGACCCGCACACACAGGTTAGACGGATTAACCAGCCCATCGCCTGTGACAGTCACGACACGCTCGAACAAAGGTTTGTTTTTCTGCACAGCCTGATAGACTGCAAACACGGTGGAAACATTTTGCACGACAGCTCCCACAGAAACAGGCAATGCGCCAGCAGGTACCTGCCGTCCCATGATGGCATCAATCAGTTGTTTTTCTCCACCCTGTGGATATTTCACTTGCAACGGCACGATTTCAATACCGGCATAAGCGGCTGCCACCTTTTGCATCAGACGAATGGCATCCGGCTTATTATTCTCGATGCCGACAAAAGCCTTATTAACCCTTATAGCCTTCATCAAGATAAAGACACCTACCATAATCTCTTCGGCATGCTCTAACATCAATTGATGGTCGGCCGTCAGAAAAGGTTCGCACTCCACGCCATTGACAATAAGACATTCAGGCCGGCAAGTAGAAGGCGGACACAACTTGACATGTGTCGGGAAGCAGGCCCCTCCCAATCCTACGATACCAGCATCGGCAATCTTCCCTACAATCTCCTCTGCCGTAAGGCTACATTCTTTAACCACCGTATCAGTCCGATCGATACCTTCTTCCCATTCATCTCCCTCCACATCAATGAACACCGCAGGTTTGGGATAACCACTGGCATCGACCACAACATCTATCTTGTTCACACGGCCACTGACCGACGAATGTATGGCGGCAGACACCACCCCCACCGGCTCGGCAATCTTGGTACCGACCTTCACCGTATCACCTTTAGCCACCACAAGCTTGGCAGGTGCCCCGATGTGCTGTCCCAATAAAATGGCCACTTGTCCGGAAGGCAACACTGGCGTTATAGGATGGCCGACTGAAAGTTTCTTTTCGCGTGGATGGATTCCACCGATTGAAAAAGTCTTCCACATATATTTTATACAGATTCGTTTATTTCTCTTTTACTTCTCAAGCTTCCATCTCAGACACTTCTTTGACCGGCTGCGCTTCTCTCGGTTTGCGCGGCGGGAAATGAAGAGCAGCAATAGCACCTTGCGGACAAACATCTTCGCATTTACGACACAGCCTGCACTTGTGCGGGTCAATGTAAGCCAGGTTATGCTCCATACTGATAGCCTCAAACGGACAAGCCTTTACACATTTCCCGCATCCGATGCAAGCCACTGTACAAACTTTACGAGCCACATTTCCCTTGTCCTGGTTAAGACAACGAACATAAACGCGACGAGCATTTTTCCCGCGAGGACGGATTTCAATGATGCTACGTGGACAAGCCTTGGCACACGCTCCGCAAGCAGTACACACAGACTCGTCTACTTCGGGAAGCCCCGTGTCCGGATTCATGTGAAGCCCGCCAAAACTACACGCCTCCACACAATCGCCACATCCCAGACAACCATAACTGCATCCCGTCTCGCCTTCGTACAAAGAGGACATGATGGCACAAGTGCGCGCTCCATCGTAAACACTCAATTGCGGACGATTGGCACAAGTACCATTGCACCGAACCACAGCCACCAACGGTTCGCTTTCTTCCGCCTTCAGCCCCAAAATAGCAGCGACCTGTTCCATCACAGGCTGGCCACCGACGGGACATCGCTTCCCATCCAATGAAACGGACTTTACACAAGCTGCAGCGAAACCATTGCAACCGGGATAGCCACACCCACCACAATTGGCTTGAGGCAACACTGCCGCGACTTGGGCTATACGAGGATCTTCGTACACAGCAAACTTTTTAGAAGCAATATACAATATTGCTCCCAGTATCAAGGCTATAACGCCCAACGATATTACAGCTATCAGAATTGCATTCATTATAAACTTGAAGATTAAGATTCGAACAACGGATATTGGTAAAGAATAAGGAACGAGAGTATTCGATATAGCAGAATCAAGGAGAAAAAGGCTGTACCGAGAAAGAGAACTGCCTTTCCAATCGTTTCCGGAAAAGCCACATTATATAATAATAAGGAACTAACAAGAACAAAGAGAACATGGCTGCCCACAGCTCGCCACAATCTAACGACAAAAACAAGCACAGAGACGCCAACAAAATCAAGAACGGAAATGCAAAGGCCCACCAGACCGCACGCCTGCCCACAGACATTTCACACATCACCCACACGTCATCGCCCAAGCGGTAAGCAGAAGCATCGGAAGCCATCACTTCCACTTCATTCTCACGAACTTCTGCCGACGAGCAATAACCCTTCGCACCACATCCTGCACAGGCAGACGTCTGCACAATCCGTACTTTTAGAAGGTTACCTTCTATGTTTTCCACGATACCTCGGTGTTTGATGACATTTGCCATTTTGCAAAGCATACATTACAATTCTTGGCAAATTTACACATTCATCCGGGATTAGCAAATCTTTTACAGAGATTTTCTTTAACGAAATGTTTTTTGCAAAAATAATCGCTACTTTTGCCTTATCAACTTGATTTAACTTTAAAAAGATATGAATGCATCTATCAAAAAAACGCTCCGCATCAGTGCTGTCGTTATCGCTTCATTGATAATCCTATTAACCGGAAGCATCGCTCTTCTCATCAATTTCATATTTACTCCGGAAAAACTGACTCCCATGGTGTTGAAAGCCGCTAACCAGAACATGAATGCACAACTGGAGATGGACGGTGTGGAGCTGACTTTCTTCTCCACATTCCCTCGCTTTGGACTGAAACTGACAGAGGGAACTCTGATATCGAAAGCCGTACGCGACACGCTGTGGGAAAGAAGTGACACATTGGCTTCTTTTAAGAAAGCGGTACTCGTTATCAATCCAATCGACTATCTGGAAAAGAAAAAGGTAACTATTTATCGCCTCGCTTTGGACAGTGCCAAACTTTATGCTTACAAACACGATGACGGACGTACCAACTGGAGTATCATGAAAACAGATACAACCGATACTGACATTGACACCATAACCACAGACACCACCCGTCTTATCCGTGAGATAGACATACGACGTATAGTAGTCCGCCATGCCTCATTGACTTTTGATGACCGCGAAACCAACGTATTTGCCAATCTATGGGACGTCAACCTGAATCTAAAAGCTCAATGGCAAAAAGGACATTCGATGCTGGCTCTGGACTGGCGCAACAAGAATATACTTTTCTGGCAAAACGGCGAATTATTGGCCAACCGCATCGCTACCCATCTATACACCAATATCGAGTTGAACAGCGCTGAACGTACTTTATCGTTACACGACACACGGCTAAACATAAATGATGTAGAGCTGGACGTTAAAGGAATGTTGCAACGGGATACTACCGCCCGGGCCATCCATGTAGATTTGGCTTACAACCTGCATGCTCCTTCCATTGAAACAGTATTACACATGATTCCCGAAAGTATACTCAAAAAAGAAAAAGTTAAAGCGGGAGGAGAAGTCGTGCTGGAAGGAACTTTAAAGGGTTTGTATGGAAAAAGGAAGATGCCACTCGTTACGTTGAAAGTACAAATGAATAATGTAACGGCTCAATATGACCGTCTGCCTTATGGCGTAGACAATTTCAAAGCAGACTTTTACGGGCAACTGGATTTGATGCGTCAGCAACCGTCTTATGCAGACTTAAAAATCTTACAATTTAAAGGAGCACACACAGACATACTGGCTGATGCCAAAATAACAGACTTGCTCCACGACCCAATCATAGATTTCCACACTGAATCAGCCATAGACCTCACAGCCCTGGCCCAGACCTTCCCTTTGCAAGAAGGTATCAGCATGGGTGGCAAGCTGGATGCCAAGTTGCACCTCCACACACGTCTTTCTTCATTAAAGAAAAAAGATATCGGCCGTATCAAAGCCGGAGGAAAAATAGCCATGACAGGTGTGTTTCTACGAGATACAAACAAGGCTTTTGACTTCACCTCGGATGCATCGCTCAGTTTCATCGGCAATGAAGTTTTAGGAGCTAAAGCTGAAGTGAAGAACCTGACTTTACGATCACGACATTTGAATTCTGACCTGCAAAGCCTAAGCGCAGTAGTAAAAACTACCAATCCACAAGATACGACTCGCATAGCCCACATGGAATGTAAACTTGGAATGAACCGCCTGAAGGCATCAATGGGAGACTCGCTGAATGTATTCTGCGGAAAAAGCACAGCCACCATAGAACTGCAACCAGGCAAACATAATCCCCAAAAGCCACAAATAGGGCTGGCTTTACAGGCAGATACTCTTTTTTGCCGCATGGGCACTACCCGAATGGGCATGGACAAAGCCGGCATTGGCATAACAGCAGAAAAACTGCGCGATTCACTATGGATACCCAAAGGGATTGTTGGCTTTAATCATTTGTTCGTCCGCACACCGATGTTTGCTCTGCCCGTACAAATGCAAAAAACATCTCTCACTGTGGGAGACCGTACCATCACCCTGCGTAATGCAACTTTACGCATTGGACGTTCAGACCTGACTGCCAGCGGTGCAGTCTACGATCTATATGGGACTATGAAACATCACAAACCATTACGGGCCAAGCTCTCCTTAAATTCCCGCAATTTAAATTGCAACCAACTGATACGCTCCATGTCTTTTCCACAGGACACATTGGTGGCCGAAGCAGACACTCTGCCTACCGACTTGAAGCTGTTTGTCATCCCAAAGAATATAGATTTTGAACTACAAACCAATCTGCGCCGTGTACGTTATGGCAAAATGCTGTTTGAAAAAGTGCAAGGAAAAGTGGACATCCGCGACCAAACCGTACATTTACAGGAGCTAAGCATGCAAGGATTGGGAGCTACCATGAACACTACCCTGCTCTATCGAGCCCAACAAGCATCTGAGGGATATGCAGGCTTCGATTTTAAATTGCATCGGGTAAATATAGGAAAGTTGGTAGACTTCATACCTTCTTTGGACAGTATCGTACCTATGTTGCGCTCGTTCGAAGGAGTGGTAGATTTTAATGTAGCAGCCGAAACGTATGTAGACTCTTGCCTGAATTTAAAAATACCCACACTGCGCTCGGCCATCCACCTGGAAGGTGACAGTCTGGTACTGATGGACGGAGAGACTTTTGCCGAAATATCCAAAAAGTTCTTCTTTAAGAACAAGGAACGAAACCTGATAGACAGCATCGCCGTCAACATCAGTGTACAGGACGGGAACGTGACTGTTTATCCCTTTGTCGTACAAATGGACCGCTACCGAGCAGCCATAGGAGGTACACAGGACCTATCCATGAACTTCGACTACCACATCTCTGTGCTTAAATCACCGATTCCCATCAAATTCGGATTAAACATCCGTGGCAATCTGGATGACATGAAGTTTGGTATTGGAAAAGCGAAATATAAAAATGCAGTCACTCCCGTGGAAATTCATAAAGTAGACAGCACCATTGTCAACATGGGACAACAAATTGTGCATGACTTCCGCAAAGTCATTCGACGACAGGAATGAGGTGACGGGAAACCGAGAATCTGTAATTTGGTTACATTTATCCGTAAGTAAGTTATAATCATCGAAGAAAAATCCAACTACCTTTGTCGCAGAAAAATACATAGGCTTTTAAATTATCAAGTATGGAAACAAATCTTATTTACGACATGTATGTTCCGACCCGCCTGATGTTCGGCGCTGGAATGTTAAACAAACTGAGCGAACAACCAATGCCAGGCAAACACGCCCTGATTGTCATCTCTAATGGAAAGTCTACCCGTGCAAACGGTTACCTGGCACGAGCAGAAGAGCAATTGCACAAAGCAGGAGTGGAAACGACAATATTCGACGGTGTATCACCTAATCCGACTGTGAGCAATGTGAACGCAGGGGCAGAAGTTGCACGCAGAAACAATTGCGATTTTATCGTAGCCTTAGGTGGCGGCAGCGTGATGGACTGCACGAAAGCCATCGCTGTCATGGCAACCAATGCAGGAGAGTTGTGGGATTATGTGCCTATCGGCTCGGGCAAAGGACAACCTATAACTGTAAAGCCGTTGCCTATCATCGCCATCACAACAACAGCAGGAACCGGATCGGAAACAGACAATTCGGGCGTCATCACCAAAGAAGACACTTACGAAAAAGCATTCATTGGAGACGCTACTCTTTTTCCTGTCCTGTCCATTGTAGACCCCGAACTGATGGTCAGTGTTCCTCCCACATTTACGGCATACCAAGGATTTGACGCATTGTTCCACAGCACAGAAGGCTATATCGCAAAAGGTGCTAACCTGATGAGTGACATGTACGCCCTCGAAGCTATCCGTAACATTGCCGAGTATTTGCCCCGCGCCGTAAAAGACGGCCAAGATTTAGAAGCTCGTACACGGGTAGCTTTCGGAAACAGTCTGTCAGGAGCTGTAATGTGCCTCACACTTATCACCAGCGAACATGCTTTAGAGCACGCCCTGTCGGCCTACCATCCGGCCTTGCCTCACGGCGCAGGTCTGATTATGGTCAGCAAGGCTTACTATAAATATTTCATCGAGCACCATGGATGTGACGAACGTTTTATCCGCATGGCACAAGCTATGGGGATGCCGGAAGCCACGAAACCTGAAGACTTCCTGACAGCCTTGACCCGCCTACAAGAAGCTTGCGGTGTGGCAAACCTGAAAATGTCTGACTATGGCATCACTCCCGACGAGTTCGAACCTTTGATGCGAAACACTCGTGAAGTGATGGGAATCATGTTCAGCAGTGACCGTGTACAAATGACAGATGAAGACATTGTGAACATTTATGCTGAGTCGTACAAATAAACTCGGCTATACACAAGCCTGAACAAGCAGGGATAAGGCTTTCCGGCATCAATACGGCCGATCTTATCTCTGCTTTTTCTTTTCCAAACACAGCATAAACCATGCTTCAGTTCTCTGAACAACTTAACGAATCACAAAGATGAAAAAGATTGCATTTACATTACTCGTCGCAGCAGCAACACTACCCGCTTTGGCACAGACGGAAGGCGGAACAATGAACAGAATTGACTTGTGCAAACAGAATTACCACACCTTGTTTGGCGGCGAAGCTCTGACTGGACAAGGAACAGATCCGGAGATGATGGATATCCTTCAGAAGTTTATCTTCGGAGAAGTGTTTCAAACTGGTGAACTCAGCTTGAAACAGCGAGAAATGATAACCTGTGCCACACTCGCCACGCTACAGACCCTGCCACAGCTTAAATCACATGCCACTGCTGCACTCAACATCGGGGTTACGCCCATAGAATTGCGCGAAGTGATTTATCTCACCGCACCCTTCATAGGTTTTCCCAGAATGTTGAATGCCATAGCCACCGTGAACGAAGTGTTTAAAGGACAAGGCATCGACCTGCCTCTGGAACGACAAGGAACGGTGACGGAAGAAAACCGCCACGAAAAAGGCAGCGCCATCCAGGAAAAGCTGTACGGCGGAGGTATATCGGATGTCATGAAAGACCTGCCAGGCGACCTGGGAGAAGACGTGGAACGTTTCCTAACAGACTATTGCTTTGGTGAAATCTATACCCGCAACGCCATCGACCTGAAGACGCGCGAGCTATTGGGCTATTGCATACTGGCAACATTGGAAGCTGAAAGTCAACTGCAATCGCACTACCACGGAAACCTCTTGGCCGGAAACAGCCCGGAGACTTTAACAGCCGCCATCATTCAATGTCTGCCTTACATCGGTTTCCCTGCCGCCCTCAAGGCACTCAAGATTATCAAGCAAGAAGCGAACAGACCTGCTGCAACAGACGAAAGCCTTGTACGGCTCTCGAAAATAACCGTCGACCCCGAACAGCTAAATGCATACAACACTTTTCTGAAAGAAGAGATTGAAGCCTCCATGAGACTTGAACCTGGCGTATTGGCTTTGTATGCCACAGCCGAGAAAGACGCTCCCCATAAAGTGACCATCCTTGAGATATACGCCAATCGCTCAGCTTATGAAAATCACTTGCAGACGGCACACTTCCAAAAATACAAACAAGGCACACTGGCAATGGTAAAAGAACTGGAACTGACAGACGTCAAACCGTTGATTCCAGGATTAAAGATTAAATAAGAAGTCCCCCAGACTACTTTTTCCGCTTCCCGGCCGGGGTTTCTCCAAAAGCTTCTTTGTAACACTTCGTGAAATAAGAGGGTGAGGAGAACCCCACCTCATAGGCCACTTCTGATACGCTCATTTCTGTCGTCATCAACAAAGAAGAAGCTTTCCGAAGGCGCAAACGACGCAACAGTTCGTTGGGTGAAAAGTTGGTAAGCGATTTCAACTTACGGTAAAGCTGTACGCGACTCATTCCCAGTTCATGACCTAATTCTTCCACATTCAACGACGAATCTTTCATCCGACCCTCCACCAACGCTTTAAAACGAGAAACAAAATCCCTGTCCAATTCATTCACATCTCCTCTTTCTGGCAACTGCCCATCAGTGAAGAACTGTTTCATGCGACAACGATTATCCAGCAGATTGCGGATACGTGAAAGCAACAACTGCGAGTTAAACGGTTTAGAGATATAAGAATCGGCTCCCCCGTCATATCCCTGTATACGTTGCTCGTCCAAGGAACAAGCCGTCAGTAAAATCACCGGAATATGACAGGTTGTAACTTCTGCTTTCAAACGACGGCAACATTCAATTCCATCCATCTTCGGCATCATTACATCACAAACGACCACATCCGGCACGAAGCGTTGTGCCTGCCGTAGTCCTATTTCTCCATCAGAAGCCGTCAGCACCCGATAATCCTTGGCAAGCAACGAAGAAACATAATTACGAATATCGGCATTGTCGTCTATGACCAGAACGACCGGAGCATCTGCATTGGCCGGTGCTTCCAGCCAACCATCGTCATCCGTATCCACCTCTGCGAAAGGTACAGGAACAAGCTCCTGCGTTTCATCTTCAGCCGACGTAAGCAACGAACGTTTGGGAAACGTAGCCACAAAGGTAGTTCCTCTCTCATCGCTGCTTGCCATGACATGGCCTCCCTGCATCTCGACAAAAGCATGTACCAGCGCCAAGCCTATCCCGGTCCCGGCCTGGCTGCCTTCAGCTTGATAAAAACGTTCGAAGACAGCCTCCACTTCTTTCGGAGAAATGTAGCTGCCGGAATTGAATACCGAAAGTTCGTAACAGTCTTCCTTATCGGTCAAATGTATTGCTATCTCCCCTTTCTCCGGTGTATATTTTACGGCATTAGATAACAGATTGAAATAGATACGCTCCATCTTCCCGGCATCAGCCATCGTACAGAAATCGTCATCCCCCACTACTTGAAACGAAAAGTGGATGTGCTTCTTGTGCAAAGTAATACGGAACGATTCATTCCAAAGCAAGAAATTCTTACGCAAATCAAATGGCGCCCAATGCAACTCCATGCGCCCATTCTCCACCTTACGGAAATCAAGAATCTGATTGACCAGATTCAACAGAACGCCCACATTCTTGCGAACCAACTCCAGCATCCGACGCGGCTGTCCTTTGATCGAAGCATCACCCAACAACTGTTCCACGGGGTCGGCAATGAGGGTCAACGGCGTCCGAAAATCATGAGAAACATTGGTGAAAAAGACCAGCTTGGCATGAGTCGCCGTTTCCAGCTCGTGCGACAGTTGTTCCAACTGGTCTTTCTGCTGCTGTAAAGTGCCTTTTTGCGCTTCCAAAGTCCGTGTTTGCTCCTCTAACATCCCTTTTTGCAGAGACAGTTCTCTATTCAAACGACTTTTAGCCCGCAAAGAAAGATAAACCACCAGCAACAGCCCTATCAGCAACAGCAGCCCTATCAAACTGACTGACAAAATCATCTGCTGAGTAGCATACTGCTCCAGATAGTGATTGATACGCCCGCTCAGCGTCTCTATCTTCTCGTCCAAAGCAGCGATATGTGCTGTTTGCAGTTGCATAATGGGAGCATTGGTACTATCCACTACCGATGTATTCATATTGGTTTCTCGCTCGAAAGGACGGTTTGTCAAGATTTTCATGGCTGTTTCCACCACCTCGTCCCCTCCTGTCGGATAAATAAACGTTGCACTCAACCTGCCTGCCAATACGCTCTCCAAGCCATAAGTTTCGCCCGAAAGAGCATCGGTCCCGATGAAACGAATGTCTTTCTCCCGTCCCCGCCTCAGAGCAGCCATATATGCCCCGTCAGCCATGCGGTCGTTGTGCGCATAAAGCACGTCAAACTGCGGATAACTATCCAGCAGACTGTCCATTTTCATTTCCGCCCTATCACGCAGCCAACCTCCGTCGGCTACAGCCAGCAGACGAATATCCGGATAAGCACTGATAGCCTTCAAGAAACCAGCATGGCGGTCGATGGCTGGCGTAGAGCCGGACAAGCCGGTAATCTCTATGACAGAACCTTTCCCTGAGAGGATGTTGGCGATATAGTTGCCTATGGAATAACCGATGCCGTAGTTATCGGCGCCAATATAAGCAGTGTATTTGTCTGAAAGAATCTTGCGGTCGACCACAATCACAGGGATGCCTCGGTCGTATGCTTCTTCCACCACGGGCGTGATAGGCTCGGCTTCGTTGGGCGAAACCACCAACAAGTCAATACCTTCGTGAATGAAACGGCGAATATCCTCGGCTTGCCGTCTGCTATCGTCTTTGGCTGTGCGGATGACCACCTTCAGGTCTTTGTAGAAGCCCGCCTCACGCACGATTTCTGCGTTTTGCTGATGACGCCATTCATCGTCACTGCACTGAGATACACCAATGACGTAGCGTGGACGTTCTTGTCCGCAGGAAAAAAGCAGGAAGCAAAGGAAGAATATGAGAAAAGGAATCAGTCGTTTCATGATATTTATTCAAGCATTTGTCGCCCGCAAATGTAAAGAATAAAACCAAGAAAAGAAAGACGGAGAAGAAAAAAAGTGGGAGGGGAACCCATTTGACAGGTGGCACGCCCCTCCCCCTCTTTCATACTACATCTCTATCAACTCGGCGGGCAGCAGAGGCATGGCCCCATTCTGCGTGCAGACATAGGCGGACGTGCAGACTGCCAACCGATGGGCATCTTCGACAGGCGCCCCCTTCAGGATGGCTGAAACGAAAGCAGCGGTAAACGAGTCGCCCGCGCCGACGGTATCGGCCACCTCGACCTTGGGCGTTTCCTGGAAGTAGACCTTGCCGGGTGTGAAGACGTAGCTACCGTTGACGCCGCAGGTCAGGATGAGCATCTTCAGGTCGTACTTGCCCAGCAGTATCCAACATTTGTCCTGGAGGTCGATGCCGGGATAGCCGAACATGCGGCTGATAGTCACCAGTTCCTCGTCGTTAATCTTCAAGACGTTGCATTTGCGCATCGACTGACAGAGCACTTCCTTGGTGTAGAAGTTCTGGCGCAGGTTGATGTCGAAGATTTTCAGTTGGCCCTCGCCGTCGGGCATGGTGTCGAGAAAGCGGTTGATGGTCTCGCGCGACACCACGCTGCGCTGTGCCAACGAGCCGAAGCACACGGCGCGCGTCTGCCGGGCCAGGCCATCCAGCGACACGGTGTAGGGGATGTTGTCCCACGCCACGCCTTCCTTGATGTCATAACACGGCACGCCGGCATCGTCCAGCGTCACCTGCACGGTTCCTGTCGGATAAGGCACGACCTCCACCATTCCGTTCAGTCCTTTGTCGCGGAAGCTGTCCAGTATCTCTGTGCCGAGCTTGTCTTGGCCCACGGCACTGACCACGCGGCTGTCCAGCCCGAACTGCGACACATGGTATGCAAAGTTGGCGGGTGCTCCGCCCAGTTTCTTTCCTTCGGGCAGCACGTCCCACAGTGCTTCGCCCATTCCTACTACGATATGGTTCATAATATATACGGTTTTAAAATGATTCATTAAACAGTTGACAAGTTGACGAGTTAACGAGGCTACAAGGGATTGTAACAGTTGACAAGAGAACGAGTTAACGAGGCTACAAGGGATTGTATAAGTTAATAAATTAAGCTCTATCCTCGTGCCCTTGTCAACTCGTCAACTTGTTAACTCGTCAACTTGTTAACTCGTCAACTAATAGTTACACTTTCTTCATGCGGGCGGCATAGACAATGAGATAGACCACGCCGACGGTCATCACCAGCACGGCACCCAGTTGGCCGATGGCGTCGCTGGCGAAGCCCATCAGCAAGGGGAAGATGGTGCCGCCGAACAGGCCCATGATCATCAGTCCGGAAATCTCGTTCTTCTTCTGCGGCATGGCCAGGAGGGCTTGCGAGAAGATGATAGAGAAGACGTTGCTGTTGCCGTAGCCAATGAGGGCAATGCTGGCGTAGATGACGAAGGCTGCGGAGGAGACGGAGAGGCCGACCATGGCCACCAACATCATCAGCACGCTGACCCAGAGGAAGGAGCGCGACGACCAGCGGGAGAGGATGAACGTGCCCGTCAGGCAGCCCAGGGTGCGGAAGATGAAGTAGAGCGAGGTGGCCCACGAGGCCTGGTCGAGCGTCATGCCCAGACGTTCCATCAACAGCTTGGGCGCGGTGGTGTTGGTGCCCACGTCGATGCCCACATGACACATGATGCCGAGAAAGCAGAGCAGTATGAAGGGATTTCCCAGCAGGCGCAGGCAAGCGACGAAGCCCGAAGCACGGTCAGGCTGCTCTTCGGCGATGGGCGTGGCGCCGAGCCAGAGGATGGCGACAACGGCTATCACCATGTAGATGGGGAAGAGCACGCGCCAGTCGAGCCCGAGGTCCGGTATGGCATGCGTAGCGCCCCACATGGCGATGTAGGGAGCGAGGAACGAGGCGATGGCCTTGACAAACTGTCCGAAGGTGAGGGATGACGCGAGCCGGTCGCCGCGGATGATGCTGCTGAGCAAGGGGTTGAGCGACGTCTGCATGAGCGCATTGCCGATGCCCAGGAGCGAGAACGACGCGAGCATCAGCCCGTAGGAGTCGCCAAAGATGGGCAGCGCGAGCGACACGGCGGTGACCACGAGGCTGAGCAATACGGTGCGCTTGCGGCCGATGCGGTTCATCAGTACGCCGGTGGGCACGCTGAAGATGAGGAACCAGAAGAAGACGAGCGAGGGGAAGATGTTGGCCTCGGAGTCGGTCAGGCCCAGGTCGGCCTTGACGTAGTTTGATGCGATGCCCACCAGGTCTACGAAGCCCATGGCGAAGAAGCAGAGCATGACGGGCAGAAGTCGGGATGTGTTGGTCTTAGTGTTCATAATGATAGAAAGAGTGATTATTGGGGACGGCACACAGATGACGCAGATGGAACAGATATGCACAGATTCTTTTATAGAAGGTGAAAGATAACTGTCATGTAGAGCTTGCCGGGAAATCTCAGGAAACAGATGAGAAGGATGTATGCGAGACTATTCGACTATGCTCGGAGAGACAGATAAATCTGCGGTCACCTGCTATATCTGTGTCATCTGCGTGCCATAAATTTATATTTACTTAATGGGATAAATGTTGAGTTTGGTTACTTTGACATGGCCGCGACTGCAGTCGAACGTCAGGCGGTTGTAGGGCGCGGAGGGGAAGACGCGGTTGGTCATGACGAACTCGCCACCGTTGCCAAAGGCTTCGATGCTGGAGCGGTCGACAAAGAGGCGCAGGCGGATGGTGCCGTCGCACGCGGCGGGGGCCACGGTCATGGCGGGGAAGTCGGCGTTGAAGTCGGTCAGCCCGCTGCGGCTGCGGTCCATGACGAACTGCGAGCGGGTGACGTCGTAGTACATGAGCAGTTCTTCCTCCTGGTCATTAGAGAGAATGACGTCGATGCGTTCGGCTCCGTCGTTGCGAAGTTCGAGTTCGATTTCATAGCTGCCCCGGTTGTCGGCCAGCAGCGAGGGAATCTCGTGCGTTTCGCTGAAGCTGAAAGAGGAGATTGCGCGGGCCTTGCCGCGGGCTTGCTCAGTCTCACGCACGGGGGCACAGCGCAGCAAGAGTTCGCCGTCGCGTTGGTAGAGCGACAGTTCACGTGCCAAGGTGTTGGCGCCGCGGTATTGCTTGGTGGGGAGAACCGATTGATACTGCCAGTTGCTCATCCACCCGAGCGCGACGGTTCGTCCGTCGGGGGCGTTGCAGAAGGTCACCGTGGCGTAATGATCTTTCCCGTAGTCCATCCACTTGGTGCGGGTGGGAGACTCGTTGGTGAAGCGCTTGCCATCGAACGTGCCGACGAAGTATTGGGTCGCGTTGCCGCCGAAAGGGCCGCCGGGGTTGATGTTGCAGATGAGCACCCATTTCTTTTCATTGGTGCCTTCGATGGGCACTTCCACCAGGTCGGGACATTCCCACACGCCACCGTGCGCGCCTTGCTTCAAGCCGAAGGAGCTTTCTTTCTTCCATTCGCGGAGATTGGGGGATGAGTAGATTTCCATCTGTTGTCCCACGGCCAGTATCATGCACCAATGCCGGGCGGGAGCGTACCAGAAGACTTTGGGGTCGCGGAAGTCGGGACGGTCGGAGGTGATGACGGGATTGCCTGCATACTTGGTGAAGGTGCGCCCGCCGTCTGTGCTGTACGCCATGCTTTGCGACTGGCTGTCGCCCCAGGGCGTTGACTTGGCTGAGGTATAGAACGCGATGATGGCGCCAGGGCCGAAGCCGGCGGTGTTCTGGTGGTCGACCACGGCGGAACCGCTGAAGATGGTGCCCAGGGCATCGGGCAGGATGGCGTTTGGCTCGGCCTGCCAGTGGATGAGGTCGCGGCTGGTGGAGTGTCCCCAGGTCATGTTGCCCCACGTGGAGCCGTAGGGGTTGTGCTGAAAGTAAAGGTGCCAGGTGCCGTCCAGGTAGAACATGCCGTTGGGGTCGTTCATCCATCCGTAGAGCGGCGTGTGGTGGTAGACGGGGCGAAATGTTTCACGGTTGGAAGTGTCGAAGGTGTCCGACAGCCGGAGCGACTTCCAGCATCCGGAGTTGGCGGGCATGCCTTGCACGTCTACGGTAACATCAGCGCCGAGGAAGGCCGAGAGATCAAGGGGCACGTAGTAGTCCACGTGTTCACGCGCCAGGCGGACGTTGACCGTTTCGGAGGCCGCGTGATTGTTGCTACTGATGAGTGTCAGTTTGGCCTCTGGCGCGTTATCTTGGATGGGCAGCAGGAGGTAGCGCTGAGCGTCGCGCACGGTGATGAGATTGTGCTCGCGCGCCAGATGTCTGACGGTGAGCTGTGGATGGTCGTCTGCCGATTGGGCCACGCAGATGCCGGCGTGGAGGGCAAGGCCGAGCGTCAGCAGGAGGAGATGTTTTCTTAATAAGATGTTCATATAACGTATGGCTTTTGAAAGTTAGAGCCACAGATAGCACGGATAGGCATAAGTGAACCTTGTAGAATCCATGCCTGTCTGTGGTCTGAATTAATCATCATTGTAAGGGGTAGATGTTGAGTTCGCGCACGCGACAACGTCCGCTGTCGGTGCTGATGGAAATAGTATCGTATGGTTTCGTGGGAAAGACGAGGTTGGTCATCGCGAAGCGTCCTTCGCCTTCGAAGGCTTCGATGCTGCAACGGTCGACGAAAAGGCGCAGGCATTGCGACGAGCCGGAGGGTGCTGAAGCCTTGATGACAGCGGGAAAGTCAGCGCTAAAGTCCGTCAAGCCACTGCGGGTGCGGTCCATGCCGAAAGTGCGGGCAGCGAGGTCGCAGGTCATGGTAACTTGTTCGCCCAGGTCGTTGGACAGGGTGATGAAGACTTGGCCGGCATCGCCTGCGTCAAACGAGAGGTCAATCTCGCAGGCACCTTCATTGGATGCGGGCAACTTCCGCGAAACGGGGTTACGGCGGGCATTGAAGGAATAAGTGGCGGGCTTACCGGTGCGCAGGTTCTTAACCTCGGGCGAGGGGTTGACGGCCAGGTAGAGTTGTCCGTCGCCACCGTCATAAAGCGAGAGGTCGCGAGGCAGGGAGTTGGCGCTGCGGAATTGTTTGGTAGGCGTGACGTTGGCATACTGCAAGTTGCTCATCCAGGCGATGACGGTGCGGCGGCCTTGCGGTGCGTTGCTCCAGGAGACGGCAGCATAATGGTCTTTGCCCCAGTCCATCCATTTGGTCACGTCGGGCGCGGAGTCGCAGGTGAAGGTCTTACCGTCGAAGTCGCCCACAAAGTATTGCGTGGCGCTGCCGCCGTAGATGCCGCCAGGATTGATGTTGCAGACGAGCACCCATTTCTGCCGACCGCTACCATCGGGCACAGTCAGAGGAAAGAGATCGGGACACTCCCACACGCCGTCCTGTGCACCGTAGCCCTTGCCAAAGGCGCTTTCCTTGGTCCAGTGTATGAGGTCGGGCGAAGAGTATATCCACATCTCCTTCTCCAGAGCAGCGGCGAGAATCATGATCCAGCGTCCGCTCTCGGCGTGCCAGAATATGTGAGGGTCGCGGCACTCTTTGTCAGAGACGATGATGGGATTGTGTTTGTAAGGGGTAAACGTCTGTCCGCCATCGGTGCTGTATGCTATGCTTTGGACTTGCGTACTGGCTGCCGAGGTATAGAAGGCGACGATGGCACCGGAACCGAAGCCTGCGGTGTTCTGGTGGTCGACCACGGCTGAACCACTGAAGATGGTGCCCAGCGCGTCGGGACGGATGGAGGGCTCGTGATGCGTCCAGTGCACGAGGTCGGTGGACGTGGAGTGTCCCCAGGTCATGTTGCCCCATATCGAGCCGTAGGGGTTGTACTGGTAGTGCAGGTGCCACGTGCCGTCCAGGTAGAACATGCCGTTGGGGTCGTTCATCCAGCCATACTGCGGGGTGTGGTGGAAGCGCGGGCGGAAGGCTTCGCGGTTGGAGATGTCGAAGGTGTCGCTCAGCGTGATGTGCGACCAGTAGGCATCGGCCTTAACGTCGCGGCCATTTTCCGTATAGATGTCGAAGGCGATGCCCTCGCTGGCGTAGGGTGTGAGGTCGAAGGGCACGTAGTATTCCACCCGGCTCAGGGCAAGGCGCACGCGAAGGTTCTGTTCGAGCTTGCCGTTGACCAGCACGTTGATGCTGGCCTCGGGAGCAGACTCTTCGATGGGAAGAAGCAAGTAACGTTTCGGTTCATCCACTTGTATAAGGGTTCGGTTGGCTCCGAGGTAGTGAATACGGAGACCTTCGGGACTGTTGGCTGCCGATTGGGCCACGCAGGTGCCGGCATGGAGAACGAAGCCAATCATCGGCAGGAGGATAAGTTTTTTGAAGATGTTCATAACGAGTAAAGTTTGATTGATTTAGTTTCAGTAATTGGTTCGGATGGGCAAAGTTAATCAATGCCACACGGATTTCATCGGCCATGCCCGGAAATTTATTCCGACACCGGGACGGAGGGCGAAGGTCTCGATGCCTGTCTGGTCTTCGGAAGGATAGGTGAGCAAGGTGAAGACGTCTTCGCCGTCGTTGGCAAAGACTTCTATGCTGGACTTGTCGACGAAGATGCGAAGGCGGAACTTCCCGTCGCGGGGCAGGACGCGGGCATGGGCCATGCGCGAGAACTTGGGCAGGACGGCATCGGTACAGTGGGTACGGTCGATAATGAAGTTGTGCGAGTCTGTGTCGTAACTGAGGACGACCTTGCGGCCGTGGCCCACGCAGAGGTTCAGGCCGAAGACATTGGAGCGAGAGGCATCGAACGTGATGTCCAACTCGTAGACATTGGCCGAGGGGGTGAACTCCGGCAGGGGATGCACGCCCACGGGCAACGTGCCGCTGAACGTGGTCTCTCTGCCAAGGCGGAGGGCCGACAACTGCGGGAAGGGCTCTTGCACCAGGCGGAGGCCGCCGGGGGTGGTGCGCAGGCCGAGGTTGCGGGGCACGGACCAGAATCCTTTGCCATAGGTGGAGGGCGCATGGGGAGCGTAGTCCCACGTGGCCACCCAACCGATGGCGGTAGTGGTGGGCAGGGTGCCGTCGTAGTCGCGGAAGGTTCGCACAGCGTAGTAATCAAGACCTTTGTCGACGTAAAGGGGTTCAACCGGATGGTTGTCAGCCAGTGTGAAGGTCGTGCCGTCGAAGTCGCCCACGAAGTACTGCACCTGTGCCCAGTTGACGGAGACGACCATCACCCAGCGCGTGTCGGCGGGATTGCCGTCGACGGGCAGGCGGAAGAGGTCGGGACATTCCCAGGACTTTTCGCTGTCGCCCGCAGGACCGAAGTCGCTGGCCCAGGTCCAATGCTTCAGGTCGGGCGAGGTGTAGATGCCCACCTTCTTCTCCAGTGCCTTGGCCACCACCATCACCCAACGGTTGGTTTGCGGGTGGAAGAAGACGGTGGGGTCGCGAAACTCGGTGCTGTTGATGTCCAGCACGGGGTTGCCTTCGTAGTAGTGAAAGGTTCGCCCGCCGTCGGTGCTATAAGAGATGGCCTGCGCCTGCTTCTTGGTGTCCTTTTCGAAGGCGGTGTAGACGGCCACGTAGGCGCCGCGCCCGAATCCGGCGGTGTTGTCGCGGTCGATGACGACGGAGCCGGTGAAGTAGGCGATGTTATCGTCCGCACCCTCCATGCAGAAGGGTGAAAACTCGTCGTAGCGGGTGAAGTCGGTCGACTCCAGCCCTCCCCACCAATACATGCGGTAGCGTCCGTCGTGATGGACGAAGCCGCAGGGATCGCCCACCCAGCCGCGGCGGGGACTGAAGTGGTATTGGGAGCGGTATGTTTCGTTGTACAGCGTGTCCGCCCCGGCGGATTGCGCCGAAGCTAAAGCGGGCAGCAGGCTGCACAAGGATACTATCCATAACTTTGTGCTCATGATAAATAGGTGTTTACTGAATGGATGAATATAAGTGATTGTTTTCCGGACGGACGCTCTTCCGAAAGAGTTTCGTAGGGACATCCGAAAAACATTCGGAGGGACGTCAGAGACTTTTTCGGAGGGACGTCCGAAAAACTTTCGGAGGAGCGTCCGAAACATTTTCGGAGGAATCAGCCGAATGTTCCCTGTCCGCTGTCATCGTCATCTTCGCCGGGAAGAGTGGTTGTCACCTCGCCGACCACAAAATCGGTGTCCATCTCTACCGTGCGCGGTGCCTTGAGCAAGGTGCCGCCGCTGCCCAGTTGGGTGCAAAGCTTGACGCTCCACACGCTTCCCTGAGGCGCCGAGGCAGGCATGACGAAACCAATCTTGGTGGCAGTGTTGGGATAAAGCATCGCGGGGCTGAAGAAGAACGATTCGCCCGAACTGCCGTCTACGCGGGTAATGGTAACGCCAATCTCTTCGCCCGTGCCGCCCACCTTGGCGTTCTTGGCGCGGATGATGCACGTCTGTCCGGCAGCAATGGGCACGCCCTCGCCGCGGGTAACGGCTGCGGGATTCTGCGCGTCGTGGCCACTGACCACGCCATAGAGTTGCGGTCCGCTGATGCTCTTTTGTATTTCAACGTCAATCTCGGCCTCGTCCAAAGCCTTGCGCATGTCTTCGCTCATGCTGTATGCCACGTTCAGCGTGAGGCGGCTGCGGTCGGGCGCGGCGTTCAGTTCGTCTTCCATGAAGATGCCTTGCGCGGTCAGGCGGAAGTAGCCGATGGGAAGAGTAACGCTGTAGCCTGCGGAGAGGAACCAGATCATGCGCTGCATCACCTGGCGCACGGTGCGGGCAATGTCTTCGGCGTCTTCCTGACGGGTGCTCAGAGCAGCCGCCTCGGCGGCCAGGTCGTCCAGATTGAGACATTTCTGCAACTTGGGTTGCATGAAATAGTCACGGTCTACATCATTGGTCAGAGCATATTTCAAAGCCCTCATCGAAAGTTTGGCTTTCTGTGTCGGTTCTTTAGTTGCCATAATCATACGGATTAAATGAAACAATAGGTTAAGAAAGAGTGCCCGCCCGCCTCCCGACGGGCAGACACGAGGATTTATAAATCTGCTATGATGAGAATCTGCAACATTCGATTAGAAATCGCCATAGCCTGGATTCTGTACATACAGACCGTTCGAAAAATTGTATTGCGGCTGCGAGATAGGAAGATACTCGTCACGCCCCTCCGTGAAGGTGGCAATCGAATAATAAGCCCGGTTGTCACGCTCCGCCGTCAGGTAGGCATTCATGGTCTCCGCGGCGATGCCCCAGCGCACGAGGTCGAAGAATCGTTCGCCCTCCATGGCCGTCTCCAACCGGGTCTCAAAGCGCAGGGCCTGACGGGCGTAGTCCTGCGTCCACCCCGTAGCGGGATATTCGCCGATGAGGTAATTGGCGGCATCCTTCGTCGAGTCGTTGAAATCTTTCACGTAAGCACTCTGCTGTGCGCGGCGGCGGATGCTGTTGATGATTTGGCGCGCTTCCTCCAGGCTGCTGGCATCGCCCAGTTCAATCAAAGCCTCGGCCTTCCACAGCAGCACGTGGGCATAGCGGATGATTTGCCAGTTCAGGCCCGATGCTCCCCAAGGCCATCCCGGGTACATCTGCGAGCTTTCCGGAGAAAGGAAGAAACGCTTGCAGCAATGGTAGCCATAGGTTGCCTGGTCGCGCACCCAAATATTCAGACATGGGCCGTCGGGATAAGTCTTCCAAGTGACGTTGGGTCGTCCGACGATGAAATCCAGACGCGGGTCCACCGTGCCGTCCACTTGCGTATTGACGGCCTGGCCGCTTTCGTCGAAGACAATGACATCGTAGTCGCGGTCGTTGAATGTGTCGAACAGCGGCAGTCCGTTGGCATCCGTCTGGAAGGCATTAATCAAATTCTGGCTGGGCAGGAAGAAACCGTCACCGCTGTATGGGCCTTGCGGCGCATTGAGCAGGTTGCTCCAGTTCACGCGCCCGGCATCACCCGAGCCGTCGTTCATCGAGAACTGGATGGCAAAGACAGACTCGCTCCCATTCTCAAACTCTACGAGATCGAGTTGCTGGAAGTCTTGCAACAGGCTGTAGTGTCCCTCCAGGCGGTCGCAAAGCTCTACTACTTCGCGCAGGCGCTCGGCATTGATATTAGTCACCTGATGGTTGGCCGGATTCTGCTCGTAGGCCTGGTAGAGCTTCACCTTGGCGGCGTATGCCCATGCCACGTAGCGATTGACGTGACCAATCTCGCTCTGCGTCTCGGGCAGTACATCAGCGGCGTCCAACAATTCGTCGGCAATCATGCCGAGAATCTGGTCGCGGGAATACTGGTTGTTCGGAATCTGGTCATACTGGTCAATCTCCACGTTCTCATCGAAATAAGGTATTTGGTTGAACAGGCGGCTCAACTCAAAATAGAAGTGAGCACGCAGCACGCGCATCTCGGCCTTGCGCACCTCCACCTCAGAGAAATCTTCGGCCGAAATGTTGTTCAAAGCCTTCAGGGCTGAGTTGCAACGCTGCACGCAGCAGTACAGTTGAAACCATTTGCTGTCCACGTTGCCCAGCGTGGCGTCTACGTCGAACGTCTCCAGACGGTGTATGTCCGACAAGTCGGTCACACCGCCGCCACCTTTATAAGCGTCATCGGCACGCACCGAGCCATAGCTCCAGTTGGTCATGGGTATCATCCACACACTGTTGTCCTGCGGGGCCACACCGCCCAGGGCGGCATAGGCAGCGTTAATCAGCAGGTCTACCCCTTCGGGGGTCGACAGATTGTCGTTGTTCAAGGTTGCCTGGGGAGTGATGTCCAGGAAACGGCTCTCGTTACAGCCCGTCGTCAGGGCAGCAAGCATTATCAAAGGAATGTATTTCAGTTTCATATCAATAGACTTTTAAGAGTTTGTTTAGAATCCTACGGTTAAACCAAACGTAAACATGCGCGGCTGCGGATAGGTATAACCCAGTCCCTCGGGGTCGGCGCCCGTATAGCCGGTGATGGTAAAGAGGTTCTGTGCCTGAAAGTAAAGGCGCAGGTTACTCAGATGGGCTTTCTTCATCATCCATTCAGGGAACGTATAGCCCAGCGTCAGGGTCTTCAGCTTGATGTACGAGCCGTTCTCGATGTAATAGGTCGACAGGCGGCTCTCGTTGTTATTGTCCACCACGGTCAGGGCGGGGATGTCGCTGTTGTAGACACCGGTCTGTTCGTACGCCGTCCAGGCATTCATGGCCTCCAGCAGACGAGTCGAGTGGTTGCCGGTCCACAACTGGAAGAAGTTGGTGTACAACTTCGAGTTGTTGTACACGTCGCGTATCATGCCGTTGAAGAAGAGGCTCAAGTCGAAACCCTTATAAGAAGCTCCGAGGTTCAGGCCGGCAATCACCTTCGGTTTGTCAGAGCCGAGCCACGTCTGGTCGGAAGTATTGATGATGCCGTTTTTGTCCACATCTTCGTAACGCAGACGGCCTACACCCGGTTCACCCAACTGGACGTCGTACTTAGCCTTGTATTCGTCCACCTCGGCCTGGGTGCGGAACACACCGTTGGTCACGTAACCCATCCACGAACCGTAAGGCTGTCCCACGATGGTCTTGTCCACTCCATTGCCGCCGCCATACGTCCAATAGATATCTTCCGGCAGGTCGGTGATTTTGTTCTTGTAATAAGACAAGTTGAAAGCGATGTCGTAGCTAAAATCTTTCACCTGGTCTCGCCAAGTCAACGTGGCTTCAATACCGTTGTTGTTCATCGAAATGCCGTTGTACCAATAGTAACCACCTTCACCGATGACACCGATGTAAGGACGTTGAATCAACATGTCCGTAGTCATCTTCTTGAACCAATCGAACGTCAAGCCCAAACGTCCTTTCAGGAACGTAGCATCGATACCGAAGTTCCATTGCTCAGTCTGTTCCCAGCGCAAGTCATTGTTGGCCGAAGCCGTTTTGTAAGCACCCGGTGCCAGTGTCGCGCCGTCACCGGTGATGTTGTACGAAGCATTGTTCAGACTCATCAAGAACTTGTCATACGTAGCCGTGTTGTCTATCATGTCATTACCGTTGATACCCCACGAAGCACGCAGTTTCAAGTCGTCCAGCCAATTGCTGGTGTCCTTCAGGAACTTCTCCTGCGAGATTCTCCAACCGATGGAGGCCGAAGGGAAGATAGCAGAGTTATGATTCATGCCGAAGCGCGAAGAAGCATCACGACGCAGGGTGAATGAAGCCAGGTAACGGTTGTTCCAGTCGTAGTTAATCTTTCCGAAGTAAGATACCAAAGCATACTCGCTGGCATTGTTGCCCACCACGGCACCCGAAGTGATGGCGTCCAGGTAACGATAGTCAATGTCCTCAATCACCAGTCCTTCGCCAAAACCTCTCAATGATTCTCCATATTCCTTCTTGGCTTCCATGCCCACCAGAGCCGTGAGCGAATGGTCGTTGATATTGAAAGAATAGTTCACGGTGTTCGACCATATCCATTGCAGGCTGTAGCTGTTGTCTACGTTCAGTTCGTTGGTATCCACCGTACGGCTGCCTTCCTGCCACTTGGGAATGAATACGGAATTAAAACCGTCGGAGTAGTTGACGCCGAAATTAGACCGGTAGAGCAAATTCTTTATCGGCTCTACTTCGAGATATGTGTTGCCAAACAGACGCCAATTGCGATGCCGATTGTTGGCTTCATTGTCCGTCAAGCGAATCAAGTTCGGCGTATCGCCCAGGACATCGACGTAGCCGCCGGCGTAACCGCCGTTCTCGTCATACACCGGGATGGCCGGGTGCTGCTTGATGACCTGCTCCTCGATGCCGCTCGGATTGAGGTGACGTGTGTAATAAGTGATGGCAAAGCTCTCTCCCACTCTTACCTTGTTATTAAGGAAGCGGAAGTCGGAAGTCAGGCGCGTATTGAAGCGGCGGAAATCAGAATTACGCACCAAGCCGTCCTGGTCCATGTAGTTCATCGTCAGGGCTACATTGCCGTCCTTGAAGCCTTTCGAAAGAGAAAGATTGTAGTTCTGCATCAGAGCCGTGCTGTAAATCTCCTTGGCCCAATCGGTGTTGCCCGTGCGGATTCGGATACCGTTCTGGTCATAGTAATACTCCTGTATCACGGGCGTATCGCCACTGCCGTAAACAGCACTCGTTGGATAAGTGCCATAAGTATTATGGTAAGCCTGCCAATAAACTTCACCCCATTGCTGGGTATTCAACATATCAAAGCCAGTGGCAAAGGTCTGTGCACTGAGCGACATGTCGAAATTCACCTTCACGTCACCCTCCTTGGCACGTTTGGTCGTAATGATAATGACACCATTGGCCGCTTGTGCTCCATAGATAGCAGCAGAAGCGGCATCTTTCAATACTTGAATCGACTCCACGTCGTTCGACGAAAGAATGGATGCAATGTTATCACGCGTCTGTACGCCATCTATCACATACAGCGGTGAACTGTTGTTGATAGTAGTTGTACCACGCACCAATGTAGAAGTATTCATGCCACCGGGTGTTCCATCATTAGTGATGTTCATACCGGCCACACGGCCTTGCAAACTCGACATGACATTACCCGTAGGGATATCAGCCACATCTTCCATTTTCACCACCGACACAGAGCCGGTAAGACTGGCTTTCTTTTCGGTCATGTAGCCCGTCACCACCACCTCTTCAAGCATCGCATTATCCTCTTCCATCTCGATACGCAACGACGGGGTTGCTTTCACTGTCACCGTCTTATACCCTATATAGGATATGGTAACCTTCGCATCAGGAGCCACTGAAAACGCAAACTTGCCGTCAAAGTCCGTTATCACTCCGTTCCGGGTGCCTTCCTCCACTACCGAAGCCCCAATGATTGCCTCACCTGTCGCCTTGTCGACGACCGTTCCTTTTACTTGCATTTGCTGGGCAAAAACCGTAAGCCCTGCAAACAACAGCACTACAAAAGTGCAAATCCTTAATTTGATGTTTCCCATCATATAAGCATTTTAAAGTTAATAATAAAGATGACTAATTCTCGATTATCTCACCGCCCACTATTGGAACGATTTCGGAAGCAAAGATAGGAAGCTGCTCATTACAAGAATATAACAAATGTTTCTTTTACTAGCAATTTTGATACATGTCCAAAAATTACAAGCTTTTGTAACAAAAATACAAGCCACGAAACGTTCTTCCAGCAGGAAGCTAAAGAAGCAAACACTACAAAGCATCTCCTTTCTATCTTATCACTTTTTTTGTATAGGAAACACTTTTCACTGCACCAATATGACATTTTCCAAAGTAAAACACTAACTTTGCCAGCAATTCACTTAATCAATAATCAATCAATAGAAACATCAACATGATGAAAAAGTATGCACTTATCGCAGCATTAGGCTTGACAACTCTTCAAGCTGCTGCACAAGACACGCCCAAAGAAGAAGGTTTTGTTTTTACCACTGTGAAAGAAAACCCTATTACCAGTATCAAAGACCAGAACCGCTCCAGTACATGTTGGAGTTTCTCCAGTCTAGGCTTTTTAGAGGCTGAACTGCTCCGCTTAGGTAAAGGGACTTATGATTTTTCTGAAATGTTCGTTGTCCACCATACTATGGTAGATCGTGCTGTCAATTATGTACGTTACCATGGCGATGCCTCCTTCTCACCGGGCGGTAGCTTCTACGACATCATGTATTGCATGAAGAATTATGGGTTAGTGCCCCAAGAAGCAATGCCGGGCATCATGTATGGTGACTCGCTTCCTGTACATACAGAGCTGGATGCTGTCGCAGAAGCCTACGTGAAAGCAATAGGCAAAGGGCGCTTCAGCAAATTAACCCCTGTATGGAAAAATGGAATCAGTGCCATCTATGACACCTATCTGGGCAAATGCCCCGAAACCTTCACCTATCAAGGTAAAGAATATACACCGAAGAGTTTTGCCGAATCGCTAGGCATTAATCCCGATGATTATGTGTCGCTCACTTCATATACTCATCACCCATTTTACACACAGTTTGCCATCGAAATCCAAGATAACTGGCGCAATGGCTTATCTTACAATTTACCCATCGACGAACTGATGGCCGTGATGGACAATGCCATCAAAACAGGTTATACCTTTGCTTGGGGAAGTGACGTCAGCGAACAAGGCTTCACCAGAGACGGCATAGCAGTTATGCCAGACGCAACCAAAGGTGCAGAACTGACCGGCAGCGACATGGCACGCTGGACAGGCTTGACCGCAGCAGACAAACGTCGTGAACTGACCAGCAAACCCATGCCAGAAATGGAAATCACCCAAGAAATGCGTCAAGAAGCTTTTGACAACTGGGAGACAACAGATGACCACGGCATGGTAATCTACGGCATTGCCAAAGATCAGAATGGCAAAGAATATTATATGGTAAAAAACTCTTGGGGCTTAAGCGGCAAATACAACGGCATCTGGTATGCTTCGAAAGCATTTGTTGCATATAAGACTATGAATATCTTAGTCCATAAAGATGCGCTCCCAAAAGATATTAAGAAAAAACTGGGAATTAAATAACATAACATTTTCGTACAAAAGGTCTTCTATATCCAAAAGACCTTTTGTACACTTACCATAAAAAATAAATACCATGAAAACAAATTCTGTAAAAAGAATATCTGTATTCATGTTTGCAAGCACTCTTCTGCTGTCAACAGCATGTGTTAACCAAATTGAATCAGAAACAGACATTAAAGAAGGGAATATCCCTATCAATTTCTCCATAAAAATAAAAGAGACAGCTACTAAAGTCAGCGAGAATGCATTTGAAACAGGAGATGAAATAGGAGTATATGGCATATTAACGGGCAATAAGATAAATGAAGAACGTTATATCGACAACCTTTTGCTAAAGTGCAGTACAGGAAATAATCTGATTCCAGAAAAACCTGTTTTTTATCCGGAAGGAGATGCGACCCTTGATTTCATAGCGTATTATCCATACCAACCAAATGCCATATCTCCAAACAGCTCTATTATCCCCATTTCCATCTATACAGATCAAAGCAACTCTTCCAATCGCTCTTCCAGCGATTTTATGACAGCTATAACCGAAAAAGTTAGCAATTCTA